>RECD01000209.1 GCA_007694185.1 Planctomycetaceae bacterium | reverse complement strand
GGCGACAGGCGTCAACGAGATCGCGAGAGTTTTCGCTTTCTGAAGTTCAGCTCCCTGTGCAAAACCCTCTTCGTAAAGCGCTCTCGCGCTCGCATTAGGGGGGTTCCGAAATCGCAAAAGCTGTTAACCAAAGGCCGATTTTGTTCGAGTCCCCCCGAAGGTGGTGAAATAGGAAGTGTACCCATTCGATTTTAGTCGCGGCCGGCGGCCGGTATCCCCCGCCAACGTTCGCACCGCTGCCGACTCGCAGATTGCCTGTCGCGAGCGGCGGGGCGGACTGCTGAAGCATTACTATCGGAAGGCGGCGTGAGCGGCGGCGGTTCGCGAATTCATTGCGACGGATGCCAACGCTTGAAACTCGCTTCGACGGCAGCGACTCATCCGTCTTTATCCGAACTTATGCATGCGCCGGCGCGGCGAATCAACGCGCCGACGCTTTCAAGCCTCTCCATATCATCGCGCGACCTGATTCAAAAAGCCGCCGATCTGCTTTATGCACTGGGCCTGCGGCGACTCTTATGCCTCACGCCCTTTCACGCCGCTGCTGCCGAACTGGTCGTTTTCCTCGCCCATATTTTGAACGATCTAGACAAGCAGATTGCAGAGTCCGATCAATAGTATCCGCCGCCGATCGAAGTCGGACCCTTGTCCGGCGTACTCTCGGTTGCGGCTAGCCGGCGACGATATTCGTCGAGCATCGCCGCCGTCGCCGTGGCACCACAGCGCGTCGCCCCGAGATCGCGGACGTTGATTAAGCCGTCAAGATCGCGCACGCCGCCAGCCGCCTTCACTTGCACCTTCGACGAGCAGCTCCCCCGCATCAGGTTCAAATCGTGCTCGGTGGCTCCTTGGTATGAGTACGAACCGTCAACCTGCTTGACGAAACCGTAGCCGGACGACGTCTTCACCCAGTCGGCACCGGCGCGCTCGCAGAGTTCGCACAGCCGGCGTTTGAACTCGTCGCCGGAGAGGCCCGCACCGCCACTTGTCAGGTAGTCGTTCTCAAAGATGACTTTGACCTGGGCACCGTGCTGGTGGGCTTCATCGCAGACTGCCTTGACGTCCCGTTCGACATACTCCCAGTCGCCGCTGAGCGCCTTGCCGATGTTGATTACCATGTCGATCTCGACAGCACCGTCACGGCAGGCGAGTTCGGTCTCGTAGCGTTTCGACTCGGTGCAGGAGTTGCCGTGCGGAAAGCCGATCACCGCACCCACTCTGACGTCGCTCCCTTGCAGCCACTCGACCGCCTGCTTGACGGCATAGGGCTTGATACAGACCGAGGCGACGTTGTACTTCGCCGCGAGCCGACAGCCCGCCTCCAGTTCCGCATCGGTCATCGTGGGATGCAGTAAGGAATGGTCGATCATCTTGGCGAGTTCTTCGTACGTGTATTTCACTTAAATTCTCCCCTTCGTCGGATTAAGGGCTCTTGGTTATTTCGATCAGGTATGTGCCGCTTTCATGGCGAGAGCGACGGCTCCGCAAAGCCCGGCCTGTTCACCCAGCAGTGACCGTTCGACTCGCACTTGATCTGTCGGAAACATGCCGACGCGGCAAGTGATCACGTCCTGCACTGTGTCGGTGAGCAGGGTACCCATTTCTGCGACGCCGCCCCCCAGCACGATCAGGTCGGGATGCAGGATCGTGACGACATTCGCGGCTGCGATGCCGATCGCAATGGCGGCATCGACCAGCGCTTCGTGAACAAGCGGGTCCTGGTCGGCAACGGCGGTCATTTCCCGTGTCGTGACACGGTCCGCATTGCCGTCGACTAAGGCATGCAGCGCCGGAGCAAGGCCGCTCCGCATGAGCCGGACTCCCTGGGCTGCAATCGCGGTTCCGCTGGCGAGCGCTTCGAGGCAACCGCGATTGCCACAGCCACACCGCGGCCCATCGGGGACAATTGTTTGATGACCAAGTTCTCCAGCCGCTCCCAAGGGGCCGAGCCACAGATCCCCTTTGAGTGCGACGCCTCCCCCGACACCGGTACCGATGGAAAAGAACGCCATTGTCAGTTGAGGTTCTCGCTTGCCATGACCGAATCGAAGCTCGCCCAACGTCGCCGCGCGAACGTCATTCAACAATCGGACGGGACACCCCAGTCTCTGCTGAAGGATCGCACCAACAGGAATGTTACGCCACTGAGTTGGCAAATTCGGCAGGAACTTGGTCGTACCCGTTTCGATATCGACAAGCCCAGGAACTCCTATGCCGACCCCAATCAACGGGGAAGTTGCGGCGATTTGCGACTTCAGGCGTCCGATGACATCACCCATCGAATTCAGAACCGCACTTGGGCCAAGATGGGAACTTGTCGACACCTGATCCTGGGCAAGAATATCGCCGTCAGCCGCTGCAATCGCCACCTTGATGGTGGTCCCACCCAGATCGACTCCCGCATACAGGCCGGTCATGTGGCAACCTCCCGCTGCGGAATATAGTCTCCCAAGACAAGTTGCATCATGGTTATTCCTCGATTGAAATCCAGCACCGTTCCCGATGGCTCCGCAGGATCGCCTCGCACAACAGAAGTTCGCGATGACCATCTGCGAACGTCGGAAACGGCGGCCGTGCCGTGAAGTCACCTGCAGCGACGAAGCCGTAGAATCTGCGGAAGAGCTGCTTGAATGTGTCGGAAAAGCCCTCATTGTGGCCACCGGGGTAGTTCGAGACGGCCGCGGCTGATGCGCCCATAAGTGCAGGATCCCGGATCAGCAACTCGTTCGGGCGGTCGCGATGGCCGATCCAAAGTTCGTTCGGGGTCTCGCTGTTCCATGCGAGAGATTGCGCGGTCCCGGCGATCTCAAGCCGCAGGCAGTTCTTGCGCCCCGCTGTCGTCTGCGACACCCACAGGCAACCGTTCGCTCCGTTGTCAAATCGTAGCAGGACGCTGCCGCAGTCGTCGGTACTGATCGCAACGGGTTCCGTCGCCGTGAGGGGCGTGCCCTTGCCGGAAAACGTCTCCAAGCCGCATTTAGGACTTCGCCGCGTCGGATGCACGGTTCGCAATTCGGCGCACACGGCGACGACTCGCTGCCCGCTGATGAACTGCGCCAGATCGAGCCAGTGTGTGCCGATGTCCGCGACCGCACGCAGTTCGCCGCCCTCTTCCGCGAGGACACGCCAATTGAAGTCCGTTTCACGCAGCAGCCAGTCCTGCAAGTAGCTGCCGGTTATGTGCAGCACGTCGCCGATCGTTCCGTTGCGTACGCGCGAGGCAGCTTCGTGGCACAGCGGATAAAAGCGGATGTTGTATGCCACGCCCGCCGCCCGCCCGCTCTCGGCCGCGAGGCGAACAAGTTCCGCGGACTCGCGCGGCGTCATCGCCAGTGGCTTTTCGCACAGCACGTGTTTGCCGGCTCGCAATGCAGCGGCGGCCTGCTCGAAGTGAAGCCGGTTCGGCGATGCCAGATGCACGGCTGCAACCGACTCGTCCCGCAACAGTTCCTCGAACGACGCATAGCCGCGCGCCACACCCAGTCGCTCGGCGGCAATCTGCGACTTGTCCGGCGTCGAACCGACGATGCCGACCACATGCACTCCCGCACGGCGCAAGCCTTCGACATGCACCGGCCCGATGAAACCTGTACCGACCACTGCGGCGGTGAGGTTTTCGATCCGCGAATTCATCGCAATTTGCCTCGCGCGGGCGTCGCGGATTGAATCGGGCCGAGCCGGCTGTGAAATTCGTACTGGTCCCCGCGGTATAGTGTCCGCTCCCACCACAGCGGCGAGTCGTCCTCCAAGAACCCGACCGAGACAACCTCCAGTGCCGGCGAGCTGGCGATGGTTTGCAGGCGTTGCGATTCCTCGGTGGTGAGCAGCACCGCTCGGATCACTTCGTTCGCACCGGCGATCTTCAACCCGTGGGGCCCGGTCCACGCGCGATACAACGAGCCTTCTGCCTGCGACTTCGTGAGCTTCGGGCAATGGCGATGTACGACATAACGATGCTCAAGAATCACTGGCACATCATCGGCCAGGCGGACGCGTTCCATTTCCCAGACCAGCGAGTCGCATTCAACACTCAAGGCGGTTCGCACGGACTCGTCCGCTTCGTTGGCAGTGAGTTTGCCAAAGGTGAGCAGCTCGGTACTCGGCTTCTTCCCGGCGGCGCGCGCCTTTTCGGTGAAGCTCACCAGCGAGCGGACGTCGTAGTCGATGACACCCCGACGAACGAATGTCCCCACACCTTTGCGGAATTCGAGAAAGCCCTCCGACACCAGACTGGCCAGCGACTTGTTCGCGGTCGCGCGACTCACATGGAATTTTTCAGCGATTTCCCGCTCCGTGAGAAATTGGTCGCCCAAACGATACTCGGCCGCCAGGGCACTCCGCAGCCGTTGATTGAGCTGCTGATACACCGGACTGTGGACTAATTGGGTATCCATCGTGACTTTCGCTGATGAGGCACAGGGACTCTTGACTTAGTGGCTTAGCCACTATATCATGCGCGACGATGTTCGGCTAGCTGGGCCGGGGCAGCCCAAGGACCAGCCTGCCACCGTCAGCGGCAAACCCACGGTGCAAGTCCTACCCGAAGAAGAAATCCACGATCGTCACGGCCTCGATTGGATGCAATTAAACCTCCCCGTATGAACGAACCTACCTCACTCCCTGGCATCAATCTCTTCGATCTCACTGGCCGTACCGCGCTCGTCACCGGCGGCTCGAAAGGTCTCGGCTACGCGATGGCCGCCGGACTCGCATCGGCGAGCGCGGATGTGATGCTCGTGAGCCGCCACGTCGATGAAGCGCAAGCCGCCGCTGCGAACATCTCGCGTGACTTTGGCCGGAAAGCCATCGGCCACGCTGCCGATGTTACGATCCCCGCCGAAGTGGACGCGATGCTCGCCGCCGCCGAGCGTGAACTGGGCAAGGTGGATATTCTCGTCAACAGCGCGGGCATAAACATTCGCGGCCCCATCGCGGAACTGACGCCCGAGCAGTTCGATGAGGTCATGAACGTGAATGTCAAAGGCACCTGGCTCTGCTGCCGCGCCGTGCTCGCGGGAATGCGCGCTCGAAAATGGGGTCGCGTCATTAATCTCGCCAGCTCCCTCGGCCTCGTCGGACTCGCGGGCCGCACGCCTTACACCGCGAGCAAGGGCGCGGTCATCCAAATGACCCGAAGCCTCGCGCTCGAAACCGCCGTCGATGGCATCACCGCGAACGCCATCTGCCCCGGCCCGTTTTTGACCGAGATGAACCTCCCCATCGCCGACTCCGAGGACGGGAAGAAGTTTGTCGTCGGCGCCACCGCGCTGAAACGCTGGGCGCGTCTCGAGGAAATCCAGGGTGCGGCAATCTACCTCGCCAGCGATGCGGCGAGCTACGTCACCGGCGCGACGCTCGCCGTGGATGGCGGGTGGACGGCGCAGTGAGAAATGGGGTGATTTTCTCACTCACCCCGTAAAATTTCCCATTGTTGGCTAAATGGGTGCGGATTTTCGGTCGGGTCGAACAGGGCGAAAGCGTGAAAGGACTTGAAACATGATCGTCAGGCAGTTCCTTGGTGGGCAGAGTCGATCATCATGAACAGCTCACGTACCGTCATGCGGGCCGCGACTTTCGACTGACCGACGCGCATGGCCGTGTGGTGCAAGACATCCTCGCCTGAGAGAGAACGACACATGATGACCGGTCAACCAGAGATCCTGAACAAACAAAATGGTCTGTCACGGCGCGATCTGCTGGCGTGGGGGAGCGCGACTGTGGCGATGTCTGCCTGGCCGGCCTGTGCTGATGCGCCCCGCAGGAAGATTCCGGTCGGCGTGCAGCTTTGGACAATGCGACAGGAGATCGCGCAGGACCTCGCCGGCACGCTCAAACAGGTCGCCCAGATCGGCTATCGGGGCGTCGAACTCTGGTTTCAGAAGTGGCCGGCCGCGAAGAACCTCAAACAGATCGTCAGCGACTACGGGCTGACCATCACCAGCGCTCACGTCGGCCTGACCGACCTGCTGGCGGATTTCAACCGCGTGGCCGACTATCACCGCCAGATCGGCAACCCGGCGCTCGTCGTGCCGTTTATCAACAATCACCAGAAGCTGACCGAGGACGACTGGCGGCGGCGGATCGAGGAGATCCGCCAGGTCGCTCGGTTGGGTACCGAGGCGGGTTTCCGCATGCTGTATCACAATCACGCCTTCGAGTTCCAGGTGAAAGTAGGCGGGGTCGAGTTCCACAAGTTGCTGTTCGATTCGATCGAGCCGGAGCTGCTGCAAGCCCAGATCGATGTCTTTTTCGTGGCCGACGTGGGGCGCGATCCGGCGGCATTGATTCGCGAGTTCACCGGCCGCGTCAAGCTGTTGCACCTCAAGGAAAAGTCGAAGCCGGGCGAGAAGGCCGCCAACACCGAGCTTGGTCGCGGCGTGATCGACTGGCCCGCCGTCTTCGCCGCCGCCGAAGAGGCCGGCGTCGAGTGGTACTTGGTCGAACAAAACTGCGAGGACCGCTCGGCCATCGAGAGCATTCGCATCAGCTACGAGTACCTGCGGTCTCAGGGGGTTGTATGACCAAAATCTTTCGCTCCGGGTTGCCGACGCGCTTTCAGTTTGCGGCGGGCCTGGGTGTTGTCTGGCTGTCACTATTCGCCTGGGCAGTGCGGCTCGTTGCCCAGGAAACGGTTGTGCTCGACATGTGGCCGGACAAGCCGCCGGGAGAGACGCGGGAGTTGCCACCCGAAGCCGATCAGACGAAGCCGGACGGCCGGCTGATCGCGGGATGCCCGGTGATCCGGCTGGGAAATGTGTCGACGCCGCAGATCGCCGTCTACCGTCCCCACGCTGAAAAAGAGACCGGGGCGGCGGTTTTGATCTGTCCCGGCGGCGGACACCACATCCTGGCCTATGACCTAGAAGGAACCGAAGTGGCCCATTGGCTCAACTCGATCGGCGTCACCGGGATCGTACTGAAATATCGGGTCCCGTTTCGTGATCCCGAGCGGCGCTGGTTGGCTGGCGTTCAAGACGCTCAACGGGCCATGAGCCTGATCCGCAGCCATGCCGCCAAGTGGAACCTCGATCCGGACCGGATCGGCATCTGCGGGTTCTCCGCCGGCGGGGAGGTTGCCGCACGCACGGCCCTGCTTGCCGACCAGAAGCAGTACCCCTCGGTTGATGACGCCGACGACGTTTCCAGCCGTCCTGATTTCGCACTCCTGATCTATCCGGCTTATCTGGTCAACCGGGATCAAACCGGACTCCGCAGTGATCTTCCGCAGACGGATGGCGCACCGCCGATGTTCTTTGTGCATGCGTTTGACGACGGCGTCTCCGTACAAAACACGCTCTTGCTGGCCTCGGAACTGAAACGGACGGGTGGCTCCGCGGCGCTGTGCATCTTTGCCAGCGGTGGTCATGGTTACGGCTTGCGCCGCACGGAACAAGCAGTCACCAGATGGCCAGACGCTGCTTTCGAGTGGCTGCGCGAGCAGAAGATACTCAACGGCAAATCTCCCAAATCCGAGTGAGTCGCGGCGAAACTCCAACGATGGGATCAAGGAATCCATTAGAAACATGAACATGGCACAACAACCCGCCCGCTTCCGCATGTCGCGGTTTGTACTTCTCGTCACATTGTCCCTGGCTCTCCCGCAGCCGACTTTCGCGGCGGAAGAGCAGGCGCCACACCCTGACGACCTTCAGATCTTGCAGAAGATTGCCCGGCATGAAGGTCTCGATGCGCCACGAGTCACAAACCCGACCGGTTGGCCGCAATTGCGGGGCGTGCAAACGATCCGCTTCACGGCGACCGAACGACCCCGGCACGCATTGACCGCGGGATATGACGAGAATGGCCGGGTGACGCACCTGGTCGGCAACGGCCCGCTGCTGAGCAACGAGGCATTCGGCTGGATTGCCGCGCTGCCCGAACTGCGGGTGGTCCGCATCGACCACAACATTCCTCATTCCGGCAGCGATGTGCCGCACGACCAGTACGATGGCTCGGGCCTCGCTGCGCTCGAAAACTCGAAACTCGAAGACGTGCGGCTCACCGGGGCATTTGCGGACGCGGGAATGAAGCATCTGGCTCGCATCCGCTCGCTGCGGTCGATTGACATCTTTCACACCCGGGTGACCGACGAGGGGATCGCTCACCTGGCGAACCATCCTCGGATCGAGGAAGTCCGGTTCGGGCCGATGGGGGTACCGAAGATCACCAACAAGACGCTGAAGACACTGGCCACGCTGCCAAGGATCAAACGGATCGGCATGGACGAGACGTTTCTCACCTATGACGACGGGTTCGAACATTTGAAGCCGTTGCGGGGCCGGCTGGAGTCCGTCGGCTTGAAGCAATCGCTCGTTCTGCCATCGGATGTCGAGAAGCTGAAGGCCGATCATCCGGGGCTTGAAGTGGAGACGTCGACACCCGCGGAGATCGCCCAGAACCGATACCTCACGAACCAACTCCTTAAGTGGGCCAGTCCCGAAGCGGGTGAGTATCTGAAGACGGGAGTGACACCGTGAAACAGCTTGCGTACTTGTTGATCTGTCTGGCATGCTGCGTCTGGAGTCCGGGAGCCGATGCCGCCGAATCCGCGCAGAAGCGGAATATCCTGTTCATCCTGGTGGACGACCAGCGGTGGGACGCGCTCGGCTGCCTGGGGCACCCGTTTCTGAAGACGCCCGCCGCCGATTCGCTTGCGGCCGGCGGAGTGCGATTCGCCAATGCCTATGTGACCACGTCGCTCTGTTCGCCCAGCCGCGCCTCGATCCTGACCGGACTGTATGCCCATACGCATCGCGTGGTGGACAATCAGAGCGGCATGCCGGACGGCCTGCGGTTCTTCAGCGAAGATCTGCAGGAGGCGGGCTATCGTACCGCGTTTGTCGGCAAGTGGCACATGGGGCATTCGAGCGACGAACCGCGACGCGGCTGGGACCATTGGGTGAGCTTCGTCGGACAGGGGCATTACTTCCCCGACCTGCCCAGCGGCCGCAAGGCGATGCTTAATGTCGATGGCAAGCGGGTCTCGCAGACGAAATACATCACCGACGAACTGACCGACTACGCACTCGACTGGTTAAGGGGCCGCGGGAAGACCGACAAACCGTGGATGCTGTACCTGTCTCACAAGGCGGTGCATCACGACTTCAGTCCCGCCCCGCGGCACGAGGGGAAGTTCGCGGACGTGGATATCGAACCGCTGCCCACGACTCAGGACACGCCGCTCGACAAGCTCAAGCCGATGTGGGCCCGCAACCAGCGGAATTCGTGGCACGGGGCCGAGTTCCCGTTTCACAATACGCTGGGCAGCACGGAAGACATCTATCGACGCTACTGTGAAACGCTCCTGTCGGTGGACGAGAGTACGCAGCGCCTGCTCGACTTCCTGCGCGAATCCGGTCAGCTCGACTCGACGCTGATCATCTACATGGGCGACAACGGTCATCTATGGGGCGAGCACGGCCTGATCGACAAACGCACGGCCTATGAAGCGTCCATTCGCGTGCCGCTGCTGATACACTGCCCAGCGGCGTTCTCCGGCGGCCGGGTCGTCCACGAGATGGCGGCGAACATCGACATCGCCCCGACGGTGTTGGAAGCCGCCGGAGTCGAGCCACCCGACCGATTCCACGGCCGGAGCCTGTTGCCGCTGGCTCGCGGCGAGCAGGTCCCCGACTGGCGCGACGAGCTGCTTTACGAATACTACTGGGAACGCTGGGCTCCCTCCACACCGACACTCCACGCGCTGATCACCCCCCGCTGGAAATATGTGCGGGCCTATGGACTCTGGGACGTCCCCGAACTGTACGATGTGAAGAACGATCCAGACGAACTGAAAAACCTGTTTCATGAGGTCGAGCACCGACAACTCGCCCTGGCGATGGACAAGCGGTTGTTCGAACTGCTTGCAGAGAGCGGTGGCGACTGCATTCCCTTGATGCGCGGCTGGAACGGTTCCGCCAAAGAGCTGCGCCATCCCGAGGCATCCGAATGGGCGCCGTTTCCGAAATCCATGACGATCACTCCGGAGCCACACCCATGAATCGCTCCCTCATTCTCTACCTCCTGTTCATCCTCTGCGCCGGTCCCGCCTTGGCGGTGGAATCGGAGCGGCGCCACAGCCCGAACATCCTCCTGATCATGGTGGATGACATGGGCTATTCAGACATCGGCTGTTATGGCGGCGAAGTTCGCACGCCGACACTCGATGCGCTGGCGGCCGATGGCGTCCGGCTCGCACGATTTTACAACGCTGCCCAATGCTGTCCCTCCCGCGCCTCCCTCCTGAGCGGTCTTTACCCGCATCAGGCGGGCGTGGGAGACATGAACGAACAAGGCGCACGAAGCGATCTGTGGCGGCGCATCGGTTCGCCTGCCTATCTCGGATTCAAGACCGAGGGCATCGTCACCTTGCCTGAAGCCCTGCGCGCGGCAGGCTACCAGACTTTCATGTCCGGCAAATGGCACCTCGGTCAGGAACAAATCCGTTGGCCGGGCCAACGCGGGTTCGACCGCCATTTCGCTCTCATCGGCGGTGCTTGCGAGCAGTTTACCGGCTATCGCTCCTGGCAAAAGAAAGGTCCGATCAGCCGATTCGTGCTCAATGGTGAAATCGTCAAAGAACTCCTGCCCGATTTCTACACAACCGACACCTTTACTGACTACACCCTGCGTTTCATTGAGGAATCCGACCCTGACCTTCCCTGGTTCGGATACCTGGCGTTCACCGCCCCCCATTGGCCACTGCAGGCCCATGAGAGTGACGTCGCCAAGTATCTGGACACCTACCGTGTCGGCCCCCATGTCATCCGCCAACGCCGCTTCGAACGTCTCAAAGAACTCGGCCTTGTGCCGGATGATGCACGTCTTCCCGATCTCGATCCCACCGTCACCGAGGAGGCCAAACACGCCAAAAGCGAGCGCAACGAATTATGGATGCGGCATTTCGCTGGCATGATCGACCGCGTGGACCAGAACCTCGCCCGCATCGTCGAGGTGCTTCGTCAACGCAAGCAGCTCGACAACACCCTCATTCTCTTCCTCAGCGACAACGGTGCCGACACAGTTCATGGCACGCTCTGGGGTCAGGTGAGCAATACGCCCTTCCGCAAGTTCAAAGTTTGGGTGCATGACGGCGGCATCGCTTCACCCTTAGTCGCTCACTGGCCTGCAGGCATACCTGCAACCCAGCGAGGCAAGATCGTCACTGGCCCTGCGCACATCATGGACATCTTCCCCACCTGTCTTGAAGCCGCAGGGGCTGAGCACCCCCCCGCCTTCGCCGGCCATCCTGTGCCGAAACTCGAAGGCCAAAGTATCCTGCCTGCTCTGCAGGGTGAAGCGGTCTCTCTCCCCATGGACCGCCCACTTTTCTGGGAGCGCATGGGCAACGAGGCAATGCGTCAAGGCCACTGGAAGCTCGTGCGCGGCTACGCTGCCGCCGCAGAGAGCGGCGACATCGCCACCAGCGGATCCCGCACCGGAGAATGGGAGCTTTACGATACATCCATTGATCCGGGCGAAACTCAGAACCTCGCCGCCAGCCAGGCCGAGCGCCTAGCAGCCATGCAGAGTCAATTTGAAGCCTGGGCCTCTCGCGTCGGCGTGGTACCGCGCGAGGATATCGTGAAACAGATGAAACCCACACCCTGAACGACGCGCTTGGAGATGCCCCCTATGAAGTCCTTTGGCAATATTCCATGGTCCATCGCTCTGATGGTGTTCACGATCGGAGTGGGAATAGTCGGCGGAGAGGCGGCGGGCGAGTCGTCGAAACCGAACGTGCTGTTCATCTCGATTGATGACCTGAACGACTGGGTCGGCAGCATGGGGCATCCGTTGGCGCGAACGCCGAACATCGACCGGCTCGCCGAACAGGGGACCCTGTTTCTCAACGCCCACTGCCAATCGCCGCTGTGCAATCCGTTGCGGACGACCTTGAGCGCCGCGCTCGCCAGATCCTCCGCAGCCGCGAGTGTCGTCTCCTCGGCCGCCCGCACCACTCCGGCATGGATCGCGTTATTCGCGACCAACTCCGCCGCCCGGTTTGCAAGCGGTGCCCGGAATACATAGTTGTGCAGCTCGATGATGACGAAGCCGGCACCGAGGGCACCAGGATTCTCTCGCAACCACTTGCCGAGTTTTTTCAACGATCATTGAGGCGTCGAGGGGACCGGCCTTTTTCTGATCCCGCTGGGCGTGGCGATGTAGCTGGGGTCGTCATGCTTTCCGTACTTGGCCCGCCGGTCGCGTTCGTAGAGGTCCAGGGACGTAAACGTTCCTTCGCGGGCGGGCTGATGAGCCGATTCAGCCAAGGCTCTCAAGCGGGCGAGAACCTCTGGGTGCGAGGCGGCCAGGTCCGTGGTTTCTCCGGGATCGACGCTCAGGTCGTAGAGTTCCCAGGTGGTGCTCTTGTTGGGCTTCACCGCCCGCCAGTTATTTTGACGGATCGCGATCCATCCGTTCCCTTCCCAGTAGAGGTAAGGATGTTGCCGCTGCGGGCGACCCGCCGCCGCGCCCAGCAAGGTCGGCACCAGAGAAATGCCGTCGATGTCGGCGGGTGGATCAACGCCGGCTAATTCCGCGAATGTCGGCAGGATGTCGGGGAAGCAGGCCAGCAGGTCCGACGTCCCTCCGGCGGCGATCATGCCGGGCCACCAGGCGACGAACGGCACGCGGACGCCGCCTTCGTACAATTCGCCCTTCTTGCCGCGATACTCCAGCCCCGTGTCCGGGTGTTTGTTGGCCGAGTGCATGCCGCGGGGATGTTCGGGCGACGCGAAATAGTCCGCCCCACCGTTGTCCCCGCAGAACATGACCAGTGTGTTCTGCTCCAGTTCGAGTTCCTTGAGCAACTCCAGCACCTCGCCGACGTGCCGATCGAGCATTGTGACCATCGCGGCGTAGCGCCGTGCCGGTTCCGGCCAGGGCTTGTCCTGATACTGTGCCCAGGCGGGATCGCTGTCCGGAATCTGAAAACTGCCGTGCGGCGGCGTATAGGGCAGATAGGCGAAGAACGGCTGGTCGCGGTGGTCGCGAATGAACTGCAAAGCGGCTTCGTGGATCAGATAGTGGGCGTACGTCTTGCCGCCGTCGCTGCCGTCGTTACCCGGCAGCGGCACCTCCTCGCTGTTGCGGATCAAGTAGGGCGGATAGTACGTGTGGGCGTGAACCTGGTCGTAATATCCGAAGAAGACGTCGAACCCGTGCTTCTCCGGAACTCCGGTCGAACCGCGGGCACCGCATCCCCATTTGCCGAACCCGCCGGTGGCGTAGCCTTTCGCCTTGAGCAAGGCGGCCACGGTGGTCTCGTCGGCTCGAATGGGCGTGCCGCCGCCGTTCACCCGCACCGAAGTGTGCCCGGCGTGTTTGCCGGTGAGCAGACAGCTGCGGGTCGGTGCGCACACGGAGGCTCCCGAGAATAGGTTGTCGAACCGCAGCCCCTCGCGGGCCATGCGGTCGATGCGGGGAGTGCGGATCGTCTGGCCGCCCATATAGCCGGGCTCGAAATAGCCGATCTCGTCCGACATGATGAAGACGATGTTGGGACGTTCGGCGGTTTGAGCAAGCGGGGCGGATGCGAAATACAGCAGCGTCAGGCCGAGCGGCACCCATAACTTCATGATGACAAGTTCCTTCATGTGCGGTTGATGGTTGTTTGATCGGTCGCGTTACGTATCGAGAATGGCCGCCAGCGGGCCGCTGCTGTCGCCGAATCGCTGGAGCGGCACGCCGGCAAGCTGGGCCGTGGTGACGAACAGGTTGCTCATCGGCGTCTCGGCTTCCAGCTTGAGGTGCTGGCCGCCCGTTACGGCTCCGCCGGCATGACCGGCCACGGCGACCGGCAGTTCGTGATGGTCGTGCTTGCGGCCGTCTCCCATCGCCGAGCCGAGTGTAACCAAACAGTGATCCAGCAGCGATCCCGGACCTTCCGCGATGCTGCTCAGCTTGCCAATGAAGCGAGCGAACTCGGCGACCACGAACTGGTCGATCTTCTGGATGTCCGCTTCCTGCCCGATGCTGTGGGTCAGCTGGTGGTGGCCGGACCTGATCCCCAGGTTCTCGTAAGCCCGGTTGGTCTGCGAGTTGGCCAACATGAACGTGATGACTCGCGTGGCGTCGGTCTGCCAGGCCAGGGCCATCAGGTCGTACATCAGCCGCGTGTGCGGGACGAAATCATCCGGCTCTTGATCCGGGCGGCTGCCGGGTGGCACGTCGATGGGCGGCATGTTCTTGTTCTGGGCGATCTGCTTTTCGATCGCCCGCACGCTTTCCAGGTACTCGGCCAGTTTTTGCCGATCGGTGGCCCCAAGCTGCCGGTTCAGCCGGCTGGCGTCATCGGCGACGAAATCCAGCACGCTCAGCCGGTCCGCGGCCCGTTGGCGGAAGCGTGCCGCGGCTTCCCCCGTGGCGCCAAAGAGCCGGTCGAACGCGCGGCGGGGGCTGATTTCCACGCCGCTCGGCTGCGTCGGACTTCGCCAGGAAATGTTGGACATATAGATGCAACTGTAGCCCGAGTCGCAACGTCCTTCCTTGCGATTGGGTTCCACGCCCAGTTCGAGCGACGGCAGCCGCGTTTGCTGGCCAATCCGGCGGGCGATCACCTGATCGATCGATTCGCCCAGGTAGATGTCCTTGCCGCCGGTTTTCTTCGCCTGCACGCCCGTCAGATAGGTGGCGCCTTCGCGGGCGTGAGCCCCCGGCCCGTCGCCGTGGGGGCGCGCCTTGTCGTGAGCCAGGTTCGAGATCAGCGTCACGTGGTCCCGCACCGGGGCCAGCGGCGCGTTGCTCTTGTTGAACTGGAAATCGCGACCCGATCCGGTGGGCGTCCAATCCTCCCGCACCATGCCGTTGGGAAAGTACACCCAGCCGAGCCGTAGCGGCGGATCGAACGACCCCGAAGCGGCGTACCCTCGGGGCAGCATGCACTCCAGCAGCGGCAGGCCCATGGTAACGCCCAGACCGCGCAAAAAAGTCCGTCGGGAAAGTGGTGGTCGAGTCATCATTGGCGTTCCTCACTTTCATGCCGCTGCCAGCCGAAGGGCTTGCTGAGCACGATCTGGTGAACCAGGTCATGGAATCGAAAATTGTCGGCACGCGTGTTGTCCACGATCGCATCCAGTGCGGGCCGATCGAAATACTCGGTACCGCGACCGAGGGCGTAGGTCAGCAGGCGGCCAGCCAGGTGCCGGGCAAAATCGTCTTGCCGCCGGGAGAGGATCTCGATTAGTTCGCGCGGGCTCTCGAACGTTTCACCCGAAGGCAGGTCGCCAGCGGCGTCGATCGGCTGATCCCCTTCCGTGTCTCGCCACTGGCCGATGGCATTGAAGTTCTCGAAGCCGAATCCGATCGCATCCATCGTGCGATGGCACGAGGCGCACACGGCGTTGGTCCGGTGGAGTTCCAATTGCTGCCGTAGCGGCAGGCCGGGACTCGACGACTCCGTTTCGGCCAGTTCCGGCACGCCGTCCGGCGGGGGTGGCGGCTCTTCGCCGAGGATCGTCTCCAGAATCCAGTTGCCGCGCCGCGTGGGCGAGGTCCGATTCGGATAGGACGAGAGCATCAAGATGCCGCCCTGCGTAAGCAGCCCCTGGCGCGGCGTGCCGGCCAGTGATACCTCGCGAAAATCGCCGTCTCGTTCCACTCCGGCAATTCCGTAGAATCGGGCCAGCCGGCCGTTGACGAACGTGGTTTCCGCCCGCAGCAGTTCCAGGATGCTCTTGTTGTGGCGAACGATCGAGGTGACGAACCGCGTCGTTTCGCTGCTCAAATCCTCCTTCAATTCCGAACTGAAATCGGGGAACGGCTTCGGGTCGAAGTTGACGTCTGGAAGTCGCCGCAACCCCAGCCACTGACCGAAGAAGCCTTCGACGAACGCCTCGCTGCGGCGATCCTTGAGCATCCGATCGACCTGCGAGGTCAGCACCGCGGGATCGGCCAGTTTTCCTTCAGCGGCCAACCGAAACAGTTCCTCATCAGGCATTGAAGACCAGAGGAAATAAGACAGCCGCGACGCCAGCGCGTAATCACCGACCGGCGCGATCAGCGGCGGATCGGCATCCGCCGGCAAGGTCTCAAGTCGAAAGAGAAACTTGGGGGACACGAGCACCGCCTGCGCGGCCAGCTCCAGCGCTTCCTGAAAAGACCGGCCGCGAGCCTGTTGACGGGCGACGAATCCGACGAGCTGGTCCAGTTCCCGCTCGGTGACCGGACGCCGCCAGGCCAGGTCGGCGATCGTGCGCAGCGCCTTTCGCGCGGCCGCGTCGGCATCCAGGTCGTCCGCCGGGCGGGTCAGCAGCAGCGCCCGATGCGCCGGGGCGAGCCGGGCCTCGCCGAACCGCAGCGGGCCGCGCAAACCGATCCGACGCAAGCCAAGACGCGGCGCCAGCAGCGGCTTTTCCAGGTGTTTGGCGATATCCTCTTCACTCATCTCGCGGGGGAACCGGTGCCGAGCGCGGATCGTGTGAACGCCGGCCTGAGCGGTGAAGCGGACAGTGTACACCTGCTTGAGCGCCGTCGTACCGTTGCCCGGCAGAACCGGAATGTGCCCGATCAACTGGTCGTCGCACAGCAACGTCGCTTCGACCGCCGGCCTGGCATCGGGATCCAGGACCAACTTCGCCTCGGCTTCCAGCCACCGCTCGTTGTTGTCGCGGTCCTTCTCGGGCGGTTTCTCGACGGCCCAGGCGTGGATGCGAATCTCGTACTCGCCCGGCGCAGGTAACTCGAACTCCAGGAACGTTTCCGTGCCCGGCGTCAGTTCCCAACCGCGGTCGCTGGCGTTGCGAGGCCGCTGGTTGTACTTGAAAAAGACCGCCTCGCTGAACTCGTCGTAGACGGGCTGTTCCGATTTCAGCAGCAAGACGGACGTGAGGGTCTCGGCCGCCTTCAGGTACTGTTCCATCCGTAGCGGCGAGATGCTGAGCACATCGCCAATGTTGTCGAACCCATAGCCGAGATCGTCTGCCGGGAACTCGTCGGCCAGATTCAGCGACACGCCGAACAGGTCGCGGACGGTGTGGTTGTACTCGGTCCGATTCAAGCGGCGCACGGTGACTCGCCCCGGGTCCGGCGGCTGAGTCGGATCGACGTAAACGAGCGCTTCGTCCAGCCAGGCGATCACGTCCTGCACTTCTTTTTCTGGGGGCCTGGGGAGACCGTCCGGAGGCATGGCGCCCGCTTTCAACTGGCGCACGACCCGCTGCCAAAGTTTCCTCTCGGCCAACAGGTCTTCGACTTTGGCGAAACGCGAAAGGTCCAACCCGCCTTCCGACTCCTCGGCGTTGTGGCAGTCCAGGCAATTCTGCCGCACCAGCGGCAGCACCTGCTGCTCGAACCGCCCCGCGCGTAACTCTTCAGCCGCTGCCGCCATTGAAGGGCCGAACAGTGGCATGATCGCTATGAACATGAGCCATTTGACGCGCCGGGGACATCCGCCATCCCATGGTGGCCCGAATTTCATCGCTTCGCCTCCGGCTGTTGTCTCGCGTTAAAGTCCTCAAATCGCCGCCCTCAGTTTTTCGCCCATCTCGCCCGTCGAAATCCGAGCCAAAGCCCGAGCAACTCCCAGGTGCCGCTTGACAATCTCCTCCGGCGGAATCGTCGTGATCCTCATTGAGGGATGATCGGCCCGCACCCGCGGCAGATCCGCCTCGTTCACCGCGCTCATCGACAAATCCATCGCGCAACCGGCCCTTCGTGGTGGCTTAGCCACTCTAACACTCCAAGGGACAGCGTGTCAACAACTGTGTGCCCCTGGAATTCCCGTCAACGGCGGTAGCTTTCGCATCGACCAGGGCACGAACTCCACAATCCGGTTGACAGGTGGCTTAGCCACATGTAGCATCGATTGGCGGTAGCCCACATCTCGGCGGATTTCGCGTGCGGTCAGGAATTGGTGTCCGGGGCGAGCGTTTCGTGGAGACGGGCGTTGAGCTGACTCGAAAGGTGTTCCTCGTGCAAACGATGGCAATCAAAACCGTTTTCCGTTTATGCGTCGCCCTGCTGCTTGTCGGGATGGCGGTGTTACTGAATTGCCGAAGCGGATTCGCCGCTGATGATACCTTTGCTGAAGGCATCCAGCCGCTGTTGGAAAAGCGTTGCGTCGATTGTCACGACGCCGGCGAGGCCAGGGGCGGCGTCGATTTCTCCGGGATCACCAGTCACGCCGCGGCGATTAGCCGCTACGACCTGTGGAAGCGGGTCGTCACGCAAGTTCGTGCGGCGCAGATGCCGCCCGACGATCCGCTGAATCAGGCGGAACGGCAACAGCTTCTCGGTTGGATCGAGACGTCGTTCGACACCAGCGACAATCCCGACCCTGGCCCGGCACTCACTCGCCAACTCACGCGCAGCGAGTATGGGCAAACCATACGCGATCTGCTGCGGATCGGGTACGATCCCGCAGGGGAAGCCGGCATCCCTGAGGAGCAGGTGGTCGAAGGGTTTCCCAACCGGGCAGGCGGTCTGGTTCTGGAAGCCTCGTTGATGGAAAAGTACTTCACGGCAGCCGATCTGGCCTTGGAAAAACTGTTCACCGACCCTGGGGCGGCTAATGCCCGTCGATCGCTGTTCGTAGCGGCTCCTTCGGAAAGCGTGACCGCGCCCGAGGCGGCCCGGGAGGTCTTGCGGGCGTTCTTGCGTCGCGCCTTTCGGCGACCGGTCGCCGAAGAAGAGGTCAAACGCTATGCGGCGGTCGCCGAGGGGGCACTCCGCCATGACGACGACTTCGATTTGGCGATTCGCAAGGCGATGAAACCGGTGTTGGTTTCACCGCATTTTCTGTTGCGCGTCGAATCGGTGGCGAGCGATTCCGAAAAAGTGGCGCGGATCAACGATCACGAACTGGCCGTCCGGCTGTCCTATTTCCTCTGGGGCACGATGCCCGACGAAGAACTGTTTTCCGCCGCCGATGGTGGGGAACTCTCTCGGCCGGAGGCGCTCGAGCGGCAAGTACGTCGCATGCTGGTTCACGACAAAGCGAGCTCGCTGACGTCCAATTTCCTCGCGCATTGGTTGCAATTGCCGCATTTGCGGAAGGCCTTGCCCACGCAAAATCATTTTCCGACCTACACTCGCGGACTGAGGGACGCGATGGAGCGCGAGACGCGGCTGTTCTGCGATCACCTCCGCCAGGAAGATGGCAGCGTGCTCGCGTTCCTCGACGCGGACTACACATTCGTCAATGCGGAACTGGCGCGGCACTATGGGTTACCCGAACCATCGATGAATCCAGGGGAGTTCGTCAAAGTGGCTCTGCGCGCCGAAGATCATCGCGGCGGTCTGCTGGCCATGGCCAGCATCTTGACGATGACCTCCCACACCGACCGCACGAAACCGACGGCTCGCGGCAAGTGGATGCTCGAAGTCCTGCTCGGTTCTCCGCCTCCGCCCCCGCCGCCCGATGCCGGAAATCTCGCCCCGCCCGATAAGGATCAGCCCGAGCCGGCCAGCTTCCGCGAGCAACTGGGGCAACACGCCAGCGACAGCCGCTGCGTCAGTTGCCATCAACGCATCGACCCGCTGGGGTTCGCCTTGGAAAACTTCGATGCCATCGGCCGCTGGCGCGAGGGGAGCGAACTGGATCCGATCGATAATACGGGCACGTTGCCCGGAGTGGGCGAGTTTCGTGGCCTCGAAGGTCTACGCGGGGTGTTGAGCGGGAAGCAGCCGGAGTTCGTCGAGAACCTTGCTGCCCAGACGCTCTCCTACGCCCTGGGCCGCGATGTGAGCTATTACGATGAACCCTCGCTGAAGGCGATTACCGCGGCGCTTCAGCAGAATAACTTTCGGTTCTCGACGTTGATCCTCGAAGTGGTCAAGAGCTATCCGTTCCAACATCGAAAGGTGGAATGATGAGATATCAAGATACGGTGTCCCCGATCCCGGTGTCCCCGATCCCGGTGTCCCCGATCCCGGTGTCCCCGATCCCAGTGTCCCCGATCCCAGTCAGCCGCCGCTCGTTCCTGCGAGGAGCCGGCGTGGTCGCGGCGTTGCCGTTTTTGGAATCGCTGGCTCCGACCGTGGTCCGGGCTGGAACGAAAGTCCCGGTGCGACCGCCGTTGCGGTTCGGCATCTACACCGTGACCGGCGGAACCGTGATCGAATCCTGGGTGCCCGAGTCGACAGGCGAGTTAGGCAAACTTCCGTCGATCCTGCGGCCGCTGGAACCGCACAAGAGCGAACTGCTGGTGCTCTCGAATCTGTCTCAATCGGGCCGATCGACCGGAAGCATCAACGCGCACGAACATTGTGCATACTTGCACCTCACGGGAGTTGACCAGGTCGGCAAGGTGGACGGCAAGCCGCGGGCCGGCCAGTCGGTGGATGAACGGGCGGCGGAGTTGGTCGGCCAGGAGAGCCTGCTGCCGACGGTGCGGATGGGCTATGCGGGTGGCGAAACCTCGTACTTCTTTGATGCCCAGGGACGCAGTCTGCCGGTGGAACGAGACCCGCTGATGGCCTTCGACCGCATGTTCGCCGGGAGGCGGCTGGTGGCCCCCAACTGGCAACGGCGTCTCGGTCGATCCACGGCGCCGACAGTGCCTGCCGAAAGCCGGACCTACGACAAGCAGGTGGTCGATCTCGTTCTGGAGGATGCGAAACAACTGCGCACGCGGTTGGGCCGCGCGGATCAGGCCAAGCTCAATGAATACCTGGATTCGATCGACAGCATCGAGCGCCGCGTGCAGCGGGTGCAAGAGCGGATTTTGGTGGAATCGCTCGACCTAAAGGACCCCGGCCCATCCAATCCGCATGCGCCGGAAAACCTGCCCGAGGATCGCGCAGCCTCGCAGCGGTTCGTACGCGCGGTTGGGCGCGACCCCGGCGTACACGCGGAATATCTCCGAGTGATGACCGACCTGATGGTGCTGGCATTCCAGACCGACACCACGCGGGTCTGCAGCCTGGGGCTGGGGAGCGACGAGGCGCTGTTTCCGGGGGTCGTGACGGTGGGCTACGAACATCACGCCCACACGCTCGAACACCACGGCAACGCCGCTCGAGTTGAGGACGCCGACCCGGTCGCCCGCGAGGGCTGCCGCCAGATCCACGCTTGGTATTCTCAGTTCTTCGCCGAGGCCATCGCCAAGATGCGGGAGATCGACGAAGGGGGCAGCAGCCTGCTCGACAACACGACCCTGCTCTATACCTCCTACATGGCCGACGGCGGGCACGGACGCAACAACTATCCCGTGTTGCTCGCGGGCCGAGGAGGAGGGACGCTCAAGACGGGCCGACATCTTGCCTATCAAAAGGATACGCCGGTCGCGAATCTGTATGTTGAACTGCTCGAACGACTGGGCGATACGCGGGGGGAGTTCGGCAACAGCCGCACTTCGCCCAAGGCCGCTTACGATGGCCGCTTGCCCGGCCTGGTGTAACGGAAACATTTCTCGGGCTCCCGGCCTGACGCACTCCGGAGGAAACAGAGACATGGCGGACCAGCAACCTTTGCGCGGCAAGGTATTCCTTGCGATTGGCGAAAACGGTCTGCGCGTGTTCTCACACGATGGTCGCCAGTGGTCGCATCTCGAAACCGACCGCGAGGGCGTGTTGCTGGATCAAGCCTGCTTCCTCAAGGGAAAGTGCGTCGTCGCGGGGCGGTTCGGCGGCGAGCGCGTGTTGTATGTCACGGAGGACGGGCTCGCCTGGGAGCAAGTCAAACTGGACGTGCGGCCCTATGTGACTCGGCTGGAAGTGCTCTACACGGCCAACGAACTGTTTCAGTGCATCTTGAACGAGGACGGCCAACTCCCGGGTGTGATCACTTCCGAGGATGGCAAGACCTGGACGCCTCGCCGGCCGGTGCTGGACGATTGGCGGGTCATGCGCCGCGACGCTCACTTGCGGCGCGTGGCCGAGGGGAACGGCTTGCTGGTCGCCGTCGGTGACTACGGAGCCCGACTGGTACGGAAACTCGATGAGGAAATGTTTCAAGCCGTCCCCGATGCGGCCGCCCGCGACACCTTGATCGACATCGCCTTCGGCAATGGCGTCTTTGTCGGCGGCGGTCTGCACGGCCTGCGAATTCGCAGCGAAGATGGACTCAAGTGGGAGGAGCGAGTGGTTGGTGAGGAAGGCGAACACATCAACACGATGATCTTTGATGGCCGGCAGTTCGTCGGCATCGGCCAGGGAGCGACCTACCTTTCTCCCGACGGAAGAACCTGGGAACGAATTCCCAACCAGAACGCTCCCACGGCCGCCGCGTTTGGGGAGGGCGTCTTCGTCGGCTCGCTCTGGCCGGGGAAGTTGCTCCGCTGCACCGACGGCATCGCCTGGGAGCCCACGCAGGAAATGCCCCATCACGTGTTGGCCCTGGCGTTCGGTCGCTTGGGAAACCCGTCATCCTGAATCCATCCCTTCCGACGAGATCTCCCCGATGCGCTCGCTACCGATCACCCTTTTGTTTTGCATGTCTCTGAGCTGGCTACCACTGGTGGCTGAAGCCGCAGAAGCCGTACCTCCGGTGCATCCCGACGAGGCGAAGACCATTCAACGGATCATCGCGGTCGAGGGGCACTCGGTCGAAGTTGCTGAAGTACCCGGTTGGGCGAAAGGAAGTGTCATCAACCGTTTGGAAGAATTGGGTTCCGATACGACCAATCTGAAGTCATGGGGAGTTCGAGGCGCCGAGAACAAAGCGATGTCGTTTAGTTGCATTTACGACTCGAACGGTCGGGTGTTGGCGCTCACCGGCAACGGCCCCTGGCTGCGAGACGAAAGTCTCCGCGCTCTGAAGGGGATGCCGGAACTGCGCATCATCCGTTTCGATCACAACGGCTTTCTGAGAAATCACCCACAGTCCCCGCTTTACAGCGGCGCCGGATTCGATGCCTTGTCGGATTCCAAGCTTGTCGACATCAAGTTGACCCTGGGCATCAGCGATGTAGGCATGGAGCAAGCCGCCAAGATCAACGGGCTCAAATCTTTCGCCGTGGTGCATTCGCAGGTGAGCGAAGCGGGGGTGAAATTTTTCGAAGGGCATCCGTCGCTGGAGTCATTCACTGTGGCCGAAATGGGTAAGGTCTCGCAAACGGCTCTGGCATCCATCGCGAAGATGCCGAAAGTGACACACGTCGGCTTTCAAGAGGCGTTCGTCACATATGAGGGCGGATTCCGGCATCTGCTGCCGATGAAACGCCGCCTGAAAACCCTGGACCTTTCGATGAGTGTCATCAACGATGACGACCTTTTACGTGTCCGGGCTGATCACCCCGATGCCAAAATCATTACGATTCCCCCCGCCGAGATCGTGAGGCGGCATATCGGTGTGGCCCATAGTCTCGCCCGCATCGCCACGGGCGAAGCCGCCGAGGAACTGAAGAAGGCCATCGAAGCGTTTAGCAAGAAGTGATCGGATGATACGTATAATGCGATTCTCTACGGTCTTTGCAGTCACACCGGATTTCGAGAGCGAAGTGCGTCCCTTCCTCGCGCCGCTACAGGAGGCACTGGAGCAACAATGACGATCCGAACCCTTACAGCCGATAAGCCAAGGCGCAGAATGATCCTCGCCTGCTGCTGCGGTCTAAGCATCGCGGCAAAAAGGGTGGCCGTGATGATCGCCTTAGCGGTGATGGCTTCGCCAGTCGCCGCTCAGTCGCCAGACCCTCCTGTTGAGATCGCCTCGCCGGAGCAGATTGATGATTACCTGAAAAACTATTGCCTGGCCTGTCACGGTCCCAAACAGCAGAAGGGTGATCTGAGACTCGATGGACTGAGCCGCGATTTCACTCAGGGCCGAGCCGCCAGCGTGTGGGTCGAGGTCATGGACAGGCTCAATCTTGGCGAGATGCCGCCGGAGGACGCGAAGCAGCAACCCACCGCTGCCGAATCCGCCCGGATCACACGTTGGGTCGCCGCGAAGGTCGCTGAGGCCGAGTCGCAGGCCAACTCTACCGGCGGGCGGGTCATCATGCGACGGCTCAACCGTGCCGAATACACGAACACGATTCGCGATCTGCTGGGGGTTACGTTCCTCGAAGGCGACGGGCCTTTGAATGATCTCCCGTCGGACGGCAAGGTCGGAGGGTTCGACAAGGTCGGCAAGGCGCTGCTGCTCGACCCGTCGCTGATGGATGCCTACTTCCGGATGGCTCGATTGATTGCCGACGAGGCGATTCAAACCGCGCCGCCAGAGTTCGAGACCCGCACCTACACCATTGAGCCCGAAGCGTCCGTTCCCAAAGGAGATTACAAGGTTCGAGCAGGTGAGAATGGGGTCTTCCGCTACCACAGCCAAGACATTTTTTTCGCGCCGCATTTGGGGCTTTACCCTGGGTCGAAGCTGCGAATTCCCGTCAAGGGAACCTACCGCTTTCGCTTCAAGTTGGCGGGAATCCCAGGCGAAGACGGCGCGCCGGTGGAGATTCAGGTCGACGAAAAATTCGCGGGGAACCTGCTGACGACAATCGTGAGGGGGACGGTCGAGAAGCCGGAAGTACACGAAGTCTCCGTGGTCCTCGATCCGAAGATGAACCGTGAAATGCCGATGTTGCGGTTTCTCAATGTGGTCGGTTATGGCGGAGAGGTCACGCACAAACACCATGTCTTTTTGCGGTTGCTGGAAGCGGGAAACGAACCGGCGCAGCAGTTCAGGTTGATGGCTCGCGAACGAGCCGAAGCCCCGAATCGTTATGGGATCTCGCCCAGGGTTCTCGACCGCGACAAGCATCGCACGCTGTATGTGGAGTCGGTCGAGATCGAAGGGCCGATCTATCCGAACTGGCCGTCGCGCGCGATGGCACGGCTCTTTCCGAACGGGATCGCCGATGGCTCTGACCGAGCTGTGGCGCTCGCGCAAGCTCGTGAAGTGTTCGGACGGTTGCTGCCCCGCGCTTATCGTCGACCGATCGAACAGGGAGAAGTCGATTTCATTCTCAATATCGTCCAAGGCGAATTCGATAGGGGCCTGCCTTATGCTGAAGCGCTGCGCATCGGCCTGATCTCGATGCTTTGCTCGCCGGAGTTTCTCTTGATCGTCGAACCGCCGTCTTCTGAACGAACATCTTCCGAGGCGTCTGACGATCGGAAATACGAGATCAATCATTACCAACTCGCGTCGCGATTGTCTTATTTCCTGTGGTCGTCGATGCCCGACGAGAAACTCTTCGCTCTTGCCCAGTCCGGCGAAATTGCGAACCCCGCCGTCATCCGCAGGGAGGTAGAACGCATGCTGCTTGACCCGAAAGCTGATGCATTCGTGCATAACTTTGCGGCACAGTGGTTCAAGACCGAGGAATTCGCCCGGTTCGCGCCCGATGAACGGCTCTATCGCAAAGTGTATACCGCGAAGTTTAAGGATCTGGACAAAGACCTGCAGCAACAGCCGCTGGCCGTGTTCCGCGAGTTGCTGGCGACCGACGGCAATGTGCTGGAAATCATCGACGCAGATTGGACGATGGTCAACGAACGGCTCGCCGCGTTGTACGGCATCCCCGACGTGAAGGGAGCCGAGTTCCGAAGAGTCGCATTGCCGGAAGGTTCGCATCGGGGCGGACTGCTGGGGATGGCTGGGGTTCATCGTTGGGGCAGCGATGGTGTGCGCACCAAACCTGTCGAACGCGGCAAGTACATTCTCGATGTTCTCTTCAACGACCCGCCCCCTCCGCCACCCCCCAACGTCGGCGAAGTTGAACCGAACATTGAAGGCAAGAACCTGACCGTCCGCCAGCGGCTCGTCCAGCATCAGAAGATCGAGTCCTGTGCCAACTGCCACCGCAGAATCGATCCATACGGCTTGGCGATGGAGAACTTCAACGTGATTGGTGAGTGGCGTGACCAACAGGATGGCGAGGACACAAATTGGGGAGCGAAGGCTCCGCCCATTGATGTCTCCGGCGTCCTGCCCAGCGGTCGCGAGTTCGCGAATTTCGCCGAGTTCAAAGGAACGCTACTGGAACAGAAAGAGCGTTACCTGCGTGGCCTGACCGAGAAGATGATGACGTATGCCCTCGGTCGTACGCTTGAGGCCACCGATCGCCCTGCGGTCGAGTCGATTGTCGAACAGTTGAAACAGAACAAGTTTACCATCCGCACGTTGGTTGCCGGCATCGCCACGTCGTATCCCTTCAGAACCAAGTAAGGAAATGCCATGAACCTGAATCTTCGCCAGCCCCTTTCTCGTCGCACTGTTCTGCGTGGTCTGGGCGTTTCGCTCAGCCTGCCGTTTCTCGAAGCCATGCTTCCGAATTCGCTGTCGGCGGCGACCAGCATGGCCATCCCAGCCAGGTCCGCGATCTTCTACTTCGGCACAGGGATGAATATGCGAGTGTTTACGCCGCAGGACGAAGGGAGGAACTTCACACTGACTCCGACATTGGAACCGTTCGCGCCGTTTCGCGATCAAATGACGGTACTCTCGGGAACCTATCTCGAACACGGCGGCGGACACGGCGGCGACTATCCGTTTCTCACCGGCACATCGCCTGCGGCGACGAAGATGACGATCTCTGCCGACCAGATCGCCGCCGCCCAGATCGGGCATCACACGCGGTTCCCCTCGCTCCAGTTCTCTGAAACGAAAGGGACAGGGTATCCAGGCAATGTCAGCACGTTGTCATGGTCCGAGCAGGGGATTCCTCTGCCGGCAGAGAATGACCCCAAAGCGATTTTCGATCGACTCTTCGCGCCGGTGTCTGTAGAGGAACAGCGGTTGAATGAGCACCGTTTCCGCCAGCGGGCCAGCATTCTCGATGGCCTGGTTGGCAAGGCGAAGGATTTGGAAAAGAAAATCAGCGCGACTGACAAGTCGAAGCTCGACGAGTTCATGACTTCGATCCGCGGTGTCGAAAGCGAATTGCAACGCGACATCGCATGGGCAACGACGCCAAAGCCGCAGCCGACGACTGCCGGGATGGGCGACTTTCAACAGAAATTTAATCCCATTGAGGACGCACGGCGCTATTTCCATCTCATGTACGACCTGACGACGCTGGCGTTTCAGACCGATTCGACTCGGCTGATCACGTTTATGGTGCGTGTCGAATCCGCTGGCGGGGCCTTGGTGACAACGAAGATGCAGAATCTTGCCGGCAACTTCCATTCGCTGACGCATCATGGTGAAGATCCGGTGAAGTTGCGAGACCTTGCGCGGATCGACCGCGTTTACATGGAGCATTTCGCCCACGTCCTGAAAGGTCTCTCCGAGATGAAGGAGCCGGATGGATCGTCCGTGCTCGATCACACAATGTTGGCGTTTTCCAGCGGGATGGGTATCGGCCACAGTCGCGATCTGCTGCCAACGGCGATCTTCGGTGGATCGGCCCTTGGCATCGAACATCAAGGCCACCTGAAGCTGCCTCCGAACACGCCGCTGTCGTCGCTGTGGCACACGATGCTGGACCGAATGCAGGTGCAGGTTCCGAAAGACTTTCAGGATTCCCCAGGTCCGATCAAACAACTCATCAGGGCCTGACAATGATGACCACACTGCACTTCATGGATTGGTTTCGCCGGTCTTCGTCAACGGTTTGCAAGGCGTTGTTGCTTGCCCTGGCAATAGCGACATCCGTGCTCGCCGAAGAGACCAATACTCTGGGAATGAAACTCGTTCCCATCCAACCGGGCACGCTGCAGCGCGGGATCGGCGAAGACGAAATCCACGCGCACGCAGAGAAGTTCACTTACGTTCTCTACGTGCAAGGTTACTTCCTGAATCAGGGCGAGTACGGCGCCGGAAAGCACACTGCGAAATTCACCCGGCCGTTCCATGTCGGTGCGACCGAGGTGACGCGCGGCCAGTTCCAGAAATTCGTTGAAGAAACGGGGCACATCACCGACGCTGAAAAAGCCAGCCAAGCGAATGCGCCCGGTGCGCCGATGCTCGGCTTTACCCCGCCGCGCGCCATTGGTGCGGTGAAGACGCTGGAAGAACTCGACATCGTTTCTTCCACGAAGTACACGTGGAAGAATCCTGGGTTTGAACAAACCGACGAGCACCCTGTCGTCGGCGTGTCGTGGCATGACGCCGTCGCTTTCTGTCAGTGGCTCAGCAAGAAAGAAGGAAAAACCTATCGACTGCCCACCGAAGCCGAGTGGGAATACGTCTGTCGCGCGGGAACGTGGGGACATGCTTACTGGTTTGGTGCCGATCCTCATCAGGCGTATCGCTTCGCGAACATCGGCACGGCCGAATTGGAGAAAGCTTATCCGAAGATGGTGATCGAAAAATGGATCATCGATCCCGAAAAGGAGCCCAGCGACGGTTTCGTTTACACTGCGCCCGTGGCGAGTTATCCGGCCAACCCATGGGGGCTCCATGACACTCATGGCAACGCCTTCGAATGGTGTCAGGACGCCTACTCGTATACGGCCTACATGGATCTCGCGCAGGCCGTCGGCAAGGACCGTGTTGTGGCGGACCCGCTTGTTCTCAAGCCGTCGACCGAAGGGGTCGATGTCCGGGTCATTCGCGGTGGTTCTTTCTACTCGGCCCCGCAGAACCACATGGCCTGCACCCGCTCCTTCTTCCTCGCGGCCGACTCGGCGTGTTACATCGGCTTCCGCGTGGTCAGGGAGAACTGACTTATGCTGCATCCACTTGGAGAGCCAAGATCGGCACAGATTCACCCCGCATTTTTCCTGGGGGAAGCATCATGATACGCCTCTTTGGAAATTGGCTGTTACCTGCTTGTGTGGTCCATCCAGTCTATCCCTCGAGATGCAAAGCAAGCGATTCGTGAGAAAATCGATGAACACTATCTCGAAGTCTGCAATAAAAACCATCGTGTTCTGGGCTCGCCGGGCTTTAGGCATCGTGCTGTGTTTGCCAGCATCGCCCCGCATGGACTTGTCGGAAGGAACCTTCACGTTCAATTCCCTGGGATGTCAAAGAACTCGTGTGAACCTGTTTTCTAAGGCCCAGATCATGAATCTTATGAGACCATTCTTCCTGCTGATCCTGTTCCTGTCCGCCGCGCTCCCGGCTGTGGGGGCCGAGTCGAAATTCACCATCGCGATGGTCAGGGGCAAAGTCACCGCGTCATGGATAGGCACGGCGGACACCAGCGGCATTGACCTCGCTCCGACGGACGATGAGATTGCTGCGCTGGCCTCGCATTCAGAGCTCGAAGCCATCCACATTTCCGGCACGACCCGTTTCACCGGGAAAGGATTTGCCGCTTTGAAAGGGCTGTCGAAGCTGCGCGAGCTGAGCTTTGGTGGCACCGGCCCTGGTCAGTTCTCGGAAATGTTCCCGCCCGGATCACTCGAGGGTTACCACGCGCTCGCCGAACTGGATCAGGTGACTCGCCTGAACTTAGACCACGTCATGCTGCCGGTCGAAGGCGCCGTCATCCTCCTGAAGGGGATGGCGGGACTGGAACACGCGGGACTCGGCGTCTTTGCCGATGACAAAATCGTCGCCGCGGCGGCTGACGCGCCGAAGCTGAAGACGCTTGCCTTCGGTCACTGGGCTACGGTCCCGGAGAGTCCACTCACCAAGTCCGGAGCTCAGGCTTTCGCCGGATTGCGCTCGCTCGAATCGCTGCACGCGGGAGAACAGGCCCCGCCCGCCGGAGGTTCGATGCGCGATCTGACCGAGGCTGTGGCGAAGATAGAAACGCTCAAGTCGCTAACGCTCGCGTTCACCAGCGTGAAGAGTCACGGCAAGCCGAAGAATCCGGCGACTGCCGCCGATCTCGAACCGCTGGCAGCGCTGGCGAACCTGGAATGGCTCGGAATCCAACACGCGAGTCTCGATCGGGCGGCCGCGAGCAAACTCGCGGAGATAAGCTCAGTCAAGATCGTGAGCTTCAGCGCTGTGAAGCTTGACGACGGAGCATTGGTGGCACTGAAGGCGTTGCCGAATCTCGCAGTCGTAGAAATCTGGAACTCCTGTGATTGGTCCGACGCCGATCTGGAATCGCTCAAGGCCGATAAGCCGAAGGTCAGATTCCACATGGTGGGAGGGCCGAAAAAATGAGCACGATCGCATGGGCCGCTCGACAGTCGTTCGTCACGTATGAGGCTGGGTTCAAACATCCGGTGCCTCTCAAAGGTCGGCTCAAGACGCTCGATCTCTCGATGAGCCTCGTGAACGCCGCCGATCGGGAGAAGGCCATCGCGGAATTCGAAACCAACAAGCAGTCCAGGAACACGTCGATGAACATCAACTCGAACCACTCGATGAAAGACTTTGTACTCTGGGCCTGCTGTGTATTGGCAATCGCCCTCGGCTTGCCAACGACGACCGCGTTCGCGGCAGCACCTGAGTACGAGCGCGATGTGCTGCCGTTCCTCAAGCGGCATTGCTATTCGTGTCATGACGCCAAGCAGGCCAAGGCCGGCTTGCGTCTCGATGAGCTCGGCACAGATTTCCTGCGCGGCACAACGGCGGATAACTGGCATGAGGTCATCAACCAGATCAACAGTGGCGAGATGCCGCCGGAGGATGAACCACGACCTGATCCCAAGGCGGCGTTTGCGGTGGTCGAGTGGGTCGGAGCGAAGCTGAAAGAGGCCGAGAAGCTGGCGCGTATGAGCGGCGGACGCATCCTGATGCGGCGACTCAATCGGCAGGAGTATGCCAATACCGTCGGTGATCTCTTCCGGCTCGATTCACACTTTATCGAGAAACTCAAACGGGAACTGCCCGCTGATGGCAAAGCGGAAGGCTTCGATCGGCTCAGCAGTGCGTTGTTCTTCGATCAGACGCAAATGGCCAGCTATCTCGAATGGACGGCGGAGATCGCTTGCGAAGCCGTTCAATCCACTCCTCCTACGTCTGTAAAATACACCTGGGAAGCGAACAAGCACCTTTCTGGCGAAGCTGTGCGTCAAAAGGTCAATGAAAACCTGGATCACATGATCGAGACCGGTCCGCCGACTTACTTCAAGACCGATAAAGGAATGATTATCCGTTCCGTGAATATGTATGGCCATAGAAACTGGGAGTTTATTGACGTCCCGGCTGGTGTTCGTCCTTCGCTGACCAGTTTGGTCAAAGCGGATGGCTATTACCGCATTCGATTCAAAGGGGGAAGCGACCCCGGTGACCGTGGCGAGCCGATTCGAGTGAGGCTCCTCTACGGCGGAGGAACGCCGCTTGAACAAACGTTCGAGTTCAAACCCAATGGGACGCTGGACAACCCGGCTGTCACGGAGATGACCGTGTTCCTTCGCGCGGGCGAACCCGACATGACCAGAGGCATCTCGATCACTTGGAACGGCATTTGGGATGCGCGCATCAATCATCCCGGCTGGGAAGCTCTCAATATGCGCATCATGGTGGGCGGTGCAAAAATTGGGCAAGCCGTCGCGAAGAAGGATGACGACGGGCTCAAGAAGGCCCGAGCAGATCTCGACAACGCCTTGGCGGAGGCGAAGGCGTTCACTGGCACGCGCTGGATCCACAACGAGAAATACAATATCGACACACTGCCCAAGCTGCTTCTTGACACGATCGAAGTGGAAGGTCCTGTGTCAAAAGAATGGCCGCCGGCAAGTCATGTCGTCCTCGGACTCGATGCGAAGACACCGCAGGACGAAGTCGGCCTGCGTGCGGCCTTCTCGAAGCTGCTGCCGCGTGCGTATCGACGGACAGTTCAAGCGGAGGAGATAGACCGCCTCGTCAACATCGCCGCCAAGGCCATGCGCGACGAGAAGCTCGACTTCCATGCCGCTCTGCGTTTGGGCTTGCAGACGATGCTGGTCTCGCCCGGCTTCGTCTTCTTGCAGGAACCGCAGGCCAGCGACGCATCGGCTGTGCGTCCCCTGAACGACTACGAACTCGCAAGCCGCCTCTCTTACTTTCTGTGGAGTTCGCTGCCCGATGACGAGTTGTTTGCACTTGCGGACAAGGGCACGTTGAGAGATCCCGCGACGCTGAGTGCTCAGGTTACGCGAATGTTGGCCGATCCGAAGAGCCGCCGCTTTGTCGAAAACTTCGCCGGTCAGTGGCTCGATGTGGAACAATTCGGCAGTGTCGAACCCGCGATGGAATACAAGGACTATGATGCGACGCTGAAAGCCGCAGAGCGAGAAGAACCGCTCGCGTTCTTCCAGCAGGTGCTCAGCGAGAACCTGCCGGTGACGAATTTCCTCGACTCGCCGTTTGTAGTCATCAACGAGCGGCTGGCCCGACACTATGGCATCGAAGGTGTCACCGGAGAGAAGTTTCAGAAAGTCGCTCTGCGACCCGAACATCATCGCGGCGGTGTGCTGGGAATGGCGGGGTTGATGACCTTGCTGTCCGACGGCACGCGGACGCTGCCGGTGCGTCGCGGTGCGTGGGTGTTGGAAAAACTACTCAACGATCCGTCGCCACCGCCACCGCCGAATGCCGGTGAGATTCAGCCCAACACCGCTGGAGCGAGGCTCACCGTTCGCGAGCGACTGGCAAAACACCGCAGCGAACCCAACTGTGCCAGTTGCCATGCGAAACTCGATTCGTATGGCCTCGCGCTCGAAAACTACGACGCCATCGGACGTTGGCGCGAGCAGCAAAACGGCGAAGGGATCAGCGGTCCTCAAGCACCGACGATCGATCCGAGCGGCGCATTGAAGTCGGGTCGCGAGTTCTCAGACCTCGCCGGTTACAAGGTTGCGCTGCTCGCCGAAAAAGAAAAGTTCATCCGCGCCTTCAGCGAGAAACTGCTCACTTACGCACTCGGTCGTCCCGTCGGTTATGTCGACAACGCCACGCTCGAACAGATTACGACGAGCGCCGCGAAGTCCGACCACAGTCTGCAAGATCTGATCCAAGCTGTCGTTTCTTCCGAACCCTTCCTCACGAAATAGCGCCATGAATATCATCAAGCACCGTCCCGTTTCTCGCCGCACGCTGCTCCGTGGCGCGGGTGTCGCCTTGGCTTTGCCGTGGCTGGAGTCCATGTCGTCTCTGGCTCGCGCTGCCGACACGGCTGGGGGTATTGCCGAGTCGGAGCGCCCCAAGCGAGCCGTCTTCACCATGTGGGGTCTCGGGGTGAACGGTCGCGACTACACGCCGACCGTATTCGGCCGAGAGTGGGAAGCTACGACCATCTTGAAGCCGGTGTCGCATTTGCGGGATGAGTTCACGCTCATCAGCGGACTGAAGCTCACACACTCCGGCGGCCACGGTGGCGACCGCACTTTCTTGACCGGCACCGCCACGCATATGGCCGACGCGAAGCTCCGCATTTCTGCCGATCAAGAACTCGCTGAAGCCATTGGCAAAGCGACTCGCTTCCCGAGCCTCGTGCTCGGCATCCATCGGGGCACCGGGTTTGGCAGTGGCACGATTGACAAAACGCTCGCCTGGACGCGTGGCGGCACTCCGATCCCCGCCGAAAATCGTCCGCACATCCTTTTCGACAAGCTCTTTCGCGCCGAACGTCCCGACGAAGTCGCCGCGCGGAAAGAAGGCGCTGGGCGGACCGGCAGCGTGCTCGATGCCGTGCGCGACGAAGCCAAACGCTTGCAGAACCGCCTCGGCAAAGAGGACCAGGCAAAGCTCGACGAATACTTCAATTCCATTCGCGACGTCGAACGGAACATCGCCACAGATCTCGCGTGGCTCGACAAACCAAAGCCCGAAGTCGCTGCGATCGACTTTGGCCAGAACGTGCAGGCGCTCGATCCTGAACTGCAAGCCAAGGGGAATTTCGATTACCGCCGCTACCAGCGTCTGATGTTCGATGTCATCACGCTCGCGCTGCAAACGGATAGCACGCGCGTCATCAACTACTACGCCCGCCGCGATCTCAGCGACGGGACCCACTGCTACGCCTACAAAGGCTGCCCTTACGGCTATCACGAAATGACGCACCACGGCGAGGAGGCTGACAAGCTCAAGTGGCTGACGACCGTCGACACGTGGTACATGGAAGACTGGGCCTACTTCATCGAGAAGCTCAAGAGCGTGAAGGAAGGCGACGGCACGCTGCTCGACAACACGCTGCTCGTCTGGGGCAGCAGCGGCGGCACCGAGAACGCGCACAACAACACGAACCTCCCCACGATGCTGGTCGGCGGCTACAAGCTCGGCATCAAGCACCAAGGCCACCTCGAAAAGAAAGACGTCCGCCTCGGCAACCTCTGGCAGACCATGTTCGGCGTCATGGGCGTCGCGGTATCGAAAGACTTTCAAGGCGGCGAAGCCGACGGCATTATCAAAGAACTCGTGTGAACCCGATTTTAAGGCCCCAGATCGTGAATCTCATGAGACCATTCTTCCTTCTGATCCTGTTCCTGTCCGCCGCGCTCCCGGCTGCGGGGGCCGAGTCGAAATTCACCATCGAACCTGTGGGCGGCAAAGTCACCGCGTCCTGGAAAGGGACGGCGGACACCAGTGGCATCGACCTCGCTCCGACGGACGATGAGATTGCTGCGCTGGCCTCGCATTCGGAGATCGAAGCCATCCACATTTCCGGCACGACCC
>RECD01000169.1 GCA_007694185.1 Planctomycetaceae bacterium | reverse complement strand
GGCTCGGTTTGACCCCCGAGGGCTTGCTGAGGATCGTCAACACGATCGACTCGCCTCAAGCCCACCGTGATTCCGACGTCAAGCGACCCAGAAACGGTGCAAGCCGTTTAACCGGTAGGCGGCTCGGCCATCGGATCGGACGGGTCGCTTGGGAAACGGGCTCAGGGTAGACTACGGCCCGCGACAAAATGGCCGTTTCGAGGGGCTTGGCGTCAAACCGATGGCTACCACAACTGCAAAACGAAAGACCGCGGAAATCAATCCGTTGATAAATGCCGAGGCCTTGCGTCAAGCGTTGGGCGAAGACTCGGTTGCCGAGCATCAATCGCAATTGGGCCAATTCTTGTCACCCTTGCCGATCGCCGAGTTCATGGCGTCGCTGTTTCCGACGATCGAGGGCAACGTTCGGTTGCTCGATCCCGGCGCCGGGATCGGATCCTTGACGGCCGCGTTTGTCGAAGAGGCCTGCGGGCGCAAACGAAAACCGGTTTCCATCGATGTGTCGGCTTATGAAGTCGACCCAAGAATGGAAAGCGGCTTGAATCGCACCCTGTCAGATTGCGCGAAGCGATGCCAGGGGGTCGGTGTCCGATTCACCGGCACGATCATTATCGGCGATTTCATTGAGACGATGGCAACGAAAGCGACGCTTCAATTGTTTGAAGAGCCCATGCCGGCTTTCACGCATGTGATCATGAACCCGCCTTACAGGAAGATTCGCAGCAATTCGATATCGCGAAAACTGCTCAGTCATTCCGGCATCGAAACCAGCAACCTATACACGGCATTCATGGCACTGGCCGTGGACGCAATGAAGATCGGCGGTCATTTCGTTTCGATTACCCCACGAAGCTTTTGCAACGGCCCCTACTTTAAAAGTTTTCGCAAGGCTTTTCTGAATGCGATGCATCTTGATCGCTTGCACCTTTTTGAATCCCGGCGGGATGCGTTCAGCGATGACAACGTGCTGCAAGAAAACATAATCGTCTCGGCGACACGAAGTGATGAGCGATCGCGAGACCGCGTCGCGATATCGAGTTCGGCCAAGCCGTGTGAAACGCCATCATCCAATCGCATCGTACCGTACGATGCGGTCGTGTCGCCCAGCGACCCAGACCAGTTCATCCATTTGGCGATGGACGACAACGCGGATGCGATTGCGGCCCGCATTGCCCGCATGCCGGCCAGTTTACCGGACATCGGTATTGCGGTATCAACCGGCCGTGTGGTCGACTTTCGTGTTCGCAAACATCTGCGAGCCCAAAAAGGACCCGATTCCGTTCCTTTGATTTACCCGTGCAACCTGTGCGCAGGCGGCATCAATTGGCCGAAAGAAAAAACCAAGAAATCGCAAGCGATCATCGACTGTGAAGAGACTGCCAAGCAAATGGTAGATGCCGGCATCTACGTTTTGGTCAAAAGGTTTTCGACGAAAGAGGAGGCCAGACGAGTCGTCGCGGCGGTTTTCGATTCCGATTCAGTTGGCTGTGAGCGTGTCGGCTTTGAGAATCATTTGAATTTTTTTCATACCGGCGGGAGTTCGCTGGGAAGAAATATTGCCTTCGGCCTAGGGGCATATCTGAACACGTCTACCGTCGACGGCTTTTTTCGCCAATTCAACGGCCATACGCAAGTAAACGCATCGGACCTTCGGAAACTGAAATACCCAACTCGGGATCAGTTGATTTCGATCGGAAAGAAGCTGTTGCGGAACAAGAAACTCGATCAGGCGGACGTTGACAAAATCGTCGCCAACGAAGTCGGCTGGGATTAGCAATGAGCGGTAAAAAAGTGTCTGTTTTTTCCAATCCGTTGGGTACGGCCACCGTCTGGCGACGGTAGCTACGCTCGCCAGAGCGTGGATGTGGCGACAGATATTTACCGCACGATGCTTAGTTGCTATGCAACTCAAGATGCTTTGACGGATCCTCCGCGATCCAAATGTACGTACCAAGTGCGATGTTCTTGTACTTTCCTTGTCGCGCCGCGGCGACCCTCCACGTCGGATAAGCCGTTGTGAATGAGATGCTCTCGTAGCCGGAGCGTTTGGCCAAAGCGGTGAGTTGCTCAACTTTGTGTAAATCGACTTCGCCGTCGCTCGTGACGGCTTCAATGACCCACAACGACTTCGACGCCTCGTCGCACAAGAGCACGTCCGGCATCGCATCGGCGATACCAAGTTCGATTCCAACCGCCGCGAGTATCTGCGATTCTTTTTCCGCGATTCGGTCGCCGTCGGAATCGTCGACGTAGAGAACGCGATAGTTCGGTAAGAAATGCGTAGCGAATATTGAAACACAGTCTTCGATTAAGCTTTTATGCCTCGACCCGACTCGTGAGGCTGCCTTCTTCGCCATTTTTGCTTGCAAGCTAAGGCGGATTCGCGTTTGATCGTCTGAGATCCAATCTCGCAAAGCGTCTTCCCTGCCGGTCTTCATCGCCAAAATCGCGGCGAATCGGGCTGACAACCGGTAGGCGTTGTTCGGTGATTTCGCAACGGGATGTCCTGGGACGAAGGATTTAGTTTTGGGATCGAAGTAGACCTTTTCAACCGCGCCGATTTCCCAAAGTGGCTTGAGCCAATAGTCTCGTCCTTCGCGATCGAGTCTCCCGGCGTTGCGTTGGAGGATGCCGACATGCGTCGCGATGTGAGCTACCGTCGCGCCGTCACGAAACCTCGCAGTGGCCGGAGCCCGGGAGAAGAGATTTTGATAGCGATCATCCAGCAGTGCGTAAACGACGTCGATCATTTCGGGGGTTGCACGATCGATCAGTGCAAGCGTCTCCGCTACCTTTTCTTTGGTGACGCCCGACAGTTCTGACGGGACGGGTTGCTGTCCGCTCTGTACGTAGTCCTCGCGATTTTGTCGCACACGGTCATCGAGTCCCATTTTTCAAATTTCTCCTGTGAGAATTCAGTGGCACGGGTAGCTGGCACCACTCGCCCTTACCGAATGCTCCCGTCACCTGGCTTATTTCTTGGAAACGAAACTTCGCAGCGGCCCATTTTCACCTTCGCCGCCGTGCTAGCGCCGCACCAGGTTTCGCGGGTTCGGCATAATCCGTTCATTCACGGGGCCAGGCGAACGAGGTTCCACGTGCTGGCTGCCCGGCGATAGACCATCCGGTCGTGCAGTCGGCTTTCTCGCCCTTGCCAGAATTCGATTTCGCTCGGGTCGACCGCGTACCCGCCCCAGTGCTCCGGGCAGGGGATGTCGTCCCGGCCCTCGTAGCGGGTGTCCCAATCGGCCAAGGAACGTTCCAACACGGCTCGGTCAGGCACCACGTCCGATTGGCTGCTGACGTTCGCACTCAGCCGACTGCCGCGCGGCCGGGAGGCGAAATAGCTGACGGATGCCTCCCGCGAGGTCTTGGTTACGGTGCCGACGATGCGAACCTGACGCTGCAAGTGCGGCCACAGGAAGCAGAGCGAGACCTGTGGGTTGGCTTCCATTTGCCGCCCCTTCTCCGAAAGATAGTTCGTGAAGAAGACGAAGCGTTCCGCTTCGATCCCCTTCAACAGCACTATCCGGCTGGTCACCCGGCCGCTCGGGTCGGACGTCGCCAAAGTCATCGCGTTGATTTCGAGCCATTCCGGCTTGTCGTCTGCGCCGGCATCGGCAAACCACCGCAGGAATTGCGTGAACGGGTCGGCGGCTAGGTCCGCCTCGGACAAACCCGCCAGGGTGTAAGAAAGACGCATTTGGTCGATCGTCATCGATTCCTCGAAAGGTGGGGGGAATGGAAAAAGTCGTTAAAAAGCAAACCGCAGACCGGTTGTTGGCGTAATGCGGGTAGATCGCGGTACCGGTTGGCGCGAAAGTTGCCTTACTGAAGGTCACCTTCATCGGTTGGCTGTCAAGGTGACAGCCGGCTAGCGGTTCCATTATCTCATTTCGCGAGGAATCCAAGCGACGCGATGAGCGAAACTCTGGTTGGAAAACTGCTGATTGCCTCCACCCTGGTCCCCGAATCCGTCTTCTGCCGATCGGTCTGTCTGATGGTCCATCATGACGAGAACGGCGCGATCGGGATGCTGCTGAACCGGCCGGTCGTCTCGCCGCCGAACGGATTGGTGCAGTGGTTGGCCGAGACGGACCCGGGTGACTCCGTCGGCGTCGAAGCGGCCGAGGACGACTCGGCGGATGCCGACCCGTCGCCGACGGGCGTTTCCGGCACAGCCAAATCGAGCGGCTCGCGACTCGCAAAACCGGCTTCCTACGGCCTCATGCCCGGTGGTTCGCCAACCGATCCGTCCGGCGAACCGGGGGGCGATGACAGCGGGCCAGGCAAAACACCTGAAAAGTTGCCGAATCCGCAACTTGGCAGCGTCCCATCGACCACCCCTGCGGATTACGCCGCAGTCGGTACCAACGTGGTCCATTTCGGCGGCCCGCTGTCGGGCCCTGTCGTGGCGATTCACGGTTTGCGCGATTTCGCAGAAGCAGAAGCGGGAGCTGGCATCTATGTCGCGACCCAACGTCAGATCCTTGAACAATTGATCAAACAGCCCGGCGGGGAAATGCGGTTGGTGATCGGGCATGCCGCCTGGACGAACGCCCAGTTGGAGAATGAGTTCGCTGCCGGGCTGTGGCATGTCCTGCCGGCGACCCCAGAAACGGTTTTGCCGACTCAAGTGGACCCCTGGCCGCGGTTGATGCGTCGCGGCATGGGAGCTTCGCTGGCGAATTGGTTGGGAGTGGCTGACAATCTGGGACGAAACGAGCTAAATTGACCGCCGGATCGTTAACCGTCCCGCTGCTGTCTTGAACCCTGCCGAAAGCCACGTGAAGTCCGACCATCGCGAGCCCTCCAAACCGTTCCACATCCAACGCAAACGCTTGGGGGTGGTCAAATACGTCAAAGGGGAAGGCGAGTTCGGATTCATCGACGCCGAGGACTTCCGTGAGGACGTCTTTTTTCACAACACGGTTTGGCAGGGTGAGGTTCGCGGAATCCCCCGCCAACCGCTGATCGGCGCGTTCGTCGAATTCGAAATCGACGAAGAATATCGGACGCGAGAAAACAAACTGCGGGCCACCGTCGTGCGGCTGACCGATCGCCCGATGGGCAAAAAGTTGACCGCGCGGGACGCTCCTCACCTGATCATCGCCCACCACCCCAAAGCCCGTCGCAAGCGACCGACTTGGCGGGAGGAGACATCGACCAAACCTCCGGCGGTCTCCGCCGATGACGTGGCGAACCGGCCGCCGACGAAGGATGCTCCGCAGGCCCCGCCCGAAATCGGCCCGACCGGCATCGATCCCGGCCCGATTGGCTCTGATCACGGCCCCACTGGCGATCCGCATACGGATTGAATCGGGCTCTCAAGGTGCGGTTCCGGCCGGTGGTGCAGGGCGCCACGATCGATTGTTCGCGAACCGCGCGAGCGGACTACCAAACGATCCGAGAGCCTTCGAAGATCGGGCCTTCGACACAGGTCCGCTTGTAATCCCAGGGCGTTCCTTCGCCGTCGCGAACCATGGCGACGCAGGAAAAGCAGATGCCGATGCCGCAAGCCATCGGCGTTTCCATCGAGACTTCACAGGGAATCCCCCGCTCCGCGCAGCCCTCGGCGACTTTCCGCATCATGATCTCGGGGCCGCAGGTGACGACCCGAATTCGACTGCTGGGGTGCTCGCGTCGCTCTTCATCGAGGTCGGCGAACAGATGGTCCGGCACGTAGCCGGGACGCCCGGCGGAACCGTCGTCTGTACACAACCGAACGTCCATGCCGGCAGCAGAAAACTGATCGACCCCGGCCAGCAACGCCGCCGTGCGAGCGCCGTAAATCAACCGGACAGAGCCAGCCCAACCGCTCGCTCGGCAGCCTGTGGTCGGTCCGCCGGCGGCTGGCCCGAAAGCCCGCAGGCCCAAGGCGTCCTGTCCCAGCAGCAACATCGGCGTCTGGCCGACACCGCCGGCCGCGATCATCAACAGGTCGCAAGGTTCGGCGGAAAACCCGTTACCCAGCGGCCCCCACAACGACACGCCAGTGCCGACCGAGGCTTGTGACAGCGGCGTCGTTAGCGCTCCTTTGCGGACAAAAACCAGGTCGATCGCATGCGGCTTTCCGTCCGCATCCTCGATGATGTCCCACACCGCCAAAGCTCGGCCGATCAGCGGCGCGTCACGACCGCTCAACCGGATCATGACGAACTGGCCGGGGAGCGTGCGAGCGGCGATCCCCGGTGCCGGGACACGGATGCGAAAGGTGTCCTTGGCCACCTCGACCACCTGTTCCAACTCGCTATCGACGCACTCGATCTGATCGGCGTAGTGGGTCTGCCCAGGGCTCACGATTAGGACTCCTCACCCGATTTCGGACGTCGGCGTGGATTGCCTCCCGGCGGCCGTTTGCCCGGGCGTGGCGCGCCGCCCGGCCGTGGTGAGCCTCCCGCTCGTGAAGGCTTGCCCGACCGATTTGGCCGGCTCGTTCCGGCAGGCTTGCCTGCGTTGGTCGGTCTTGAATCGCGAGTCGTGCGTTCGCTTCGGCCCGGCTTGGCGCCGCGAGCCGGTTTTCCGCCACGTGCAGCGCCCGCGGCGCGAGTCGGCTTGGCCCCCGCGCGTCCAGGCTTGCCGGCCCCCGTTCGAACCGGCTTTCCGCCAGTCCGTCCCGATCTTCCGGCGGCCTTGCGGCGTGGTTCGCTAACGATCGTCGATCGCTCGGTGGGTTCCTGTTCCGTCCGCTGGGCCGCTTTTCCCTTGGTTCGGGGGCTGATGATCCGATTCGATTCATCATCCTGTTGGGATTCGTCGCGTCGTTTGGCGCGACGTTTCGGCGGCGTGTCCGCTCCGATGACGGCCCCGATCCGGCTGCCCACTTCGGTGAGAGGCAGCACGTTGCCAGCACCCTTGGGCGCTGAGGACCGGGCCTTGCCGCGCGTGCCATCGCCGCGTGTGGGCCGAGCAGTAGACTTTTCGCTGGTCGACGCGTCACCCCTTCGGGACGGCTTTCGTTCACCAGCACGCCCCGCAGGGCCCCGCGCGGTGGAAGTTCGCTCTCCCGTTGAGCGACTCGCCGGTTGGCGATCGCCCGATTTGCCAGCACCCGATCTGCCGGTGCCTGCGGGTCGTGGCGCGGGCGATTTGCCGGCCCGTGGCTTCTTCCCGGTTCCGCCGACACCACCGTCATCCGTCTCCTCGGAAGCCGCGGCGGGATCGCCGATCTGTTTCAGCCGCTTCAGTTCTTCCGCGGTCAGCCTGCGGTAGGCACCCGTCGGCATCTCACCGAGCCGCAGCGGCCCGATCGCGATCCGCTTCAAAGTTTGGACCTTGTGTCCCAAGCGGGCCAGAATCCGCCGGATCTCGCGATTCTTTCCTTCCTTGAGCGTGATCTCCATTTCGGTCGCCTTCGCCCTGGCCTTGATGACTTTGGCCCCTTCGACGCGGACTAAGCCTTCGGCGATGTAGATCCCTTTGCGCATTTCACGCATCGCTTCGGTGTTCACGCTCCCGGCGACCACGACGCGATAAACTTTCGCGACCTCGAACCGCGGATGCGCCAAACGTTGGGCCAATTCGCCGTCGTTGGTCAGCAGGATCAACCCTTCGCTGGCACGGTCCAGCCTGCCGACCGGAAAGACGCGTTCGTCGGGCGGTACCAAGTCGACGACCCGCGCCCGGCCTTCGGGGTCGGCGTTGGTCGTCACGACGCCCGTCGGCTTGTTGACGGCGAAATAAACGAGCCGCTGGGGCTTCAGCGACGTGCCGTCGACGAAAATCTTTGAAACCTGCGGGTCGACATTTGCCCCCAACTGATCGACGATCTTCCCGTCGACTTCGACCCGGCCCTCGACGATCAAGTCTTCGCATTGCCGGCGACTGCCATATCCGGCCGCGGCCAAGGCTCGCTGCAAGCGGACCGACTGGGGGCGAGATGGGTCGGTGGCTGGGGGTTTCGGTCGGGTTGGCATGGTCCACGGTGGCTGGCGATGAGATGGCAAACGGCAACGCGGCAAAAAATTTGCCACAAGCGATACGCTACCAAAACGGCCGCCGGACAGCGACGCCCCGGCGGACCACCTGCGGCGACCCAACAGCGACCCACCTGCGGCGACCCCGCTCCGGACCAATCCTCGTCTGGTTCTTCCCACAGATACGCTCGCTTCGGTTAAACTGGGCCTCCAGATGCATGCCTGACCCAATCTTGAGACCGCTAGCGAGCCGCAGTCCAACATGAGCCTCATCCTTCCTGCTATTTCACCGATGACGAACACGACGATTTTGGCGATCGGGCCCAACGGCCTGTTGGCGCAACTACCCGAAGGCCTGCCATCGCCGATGTTGATGCTGGCCGTTGTCGCGGTGCTGGTGTTCATCCTGGTGGTCGGGTTGATCTTCACCAACTACTTCGGGTTGTGGGTGCAATCCCAACTGACCGGCGCGAACATCACGCTGTTCGATCTGATCGGGATGACTTTCCGAAAAGTGAACGCCCGCTCGATCGTTCGCAGCAAGATCATGGCGACCCAGGCCGGCCTGATCGATCCGGAGCTGACGAGCCGCGCGTTGGAAGCCCACGATTTGGCGGGCGGCAACGTCCAGCAGGTGATCCGCGCGTTGATCGCCGCGAAGAAAGCCAAAACGATTTCGCTGACCTTCCGCGAGGCGACCGCGATCGACTTGGCCGGCCGTGACGTGCTGGAATCGGTCCAGACCAGCGTCTATCCCAAGGTCATCGATTGTCCCCCCCGAGGCGCCGCCAAAGCGACCCTCGACGCCGTCGCCAAGGACGGCATCCAATTGAAGGTGAAGGCCCGAGTCACCGTTCGGGCGAACCTGCAGCAGCTCATCGGCGGTGCGACGGAGGACACGATCGTGGCCCGCGTCGGCGAAGGGATCGTCAGCGCGATCGGCAGTTCCGGCAGCCACAAAATGGTGCTGGAAAACCCGAACGTGATCAGCGAAACGGTGCTCGGCAGAAGACTCGATTCGCAGACGGCTTTCGAAATCGTGTCGATCGACATCGCCGATATCGACGTCGGCGCCAACATCGGCGCCCGACTGCAAGCGGATCAGGCCGAAGCCGATACCCAAGTCGCTCGCGCCGCGGCGGAAGGCAAGCGGGCCAACGCAGCCGCTCAAGAACAGGAAATGTTTGCCAAGATCGAAGAGAGCCGCGCGAAGTTGGTTGAAGCGGAAGCGGCGGTGCCCCAAGCGATGGCGGACGCGTTCCGCAGCGGAAATCTGGGCATCCTCGACTATTTCAAGATGCGAAACATCAACGCCGACACCGAAATGCGAAACGCATTGGCGAAAGGCTCCGCGGCCGCCAGCACCCCAGCCAAACAGCGGCTGAACTGACGCCGATTCCCGCTGCCTCCCCCGGGCCGATCGCCGTCCCGCACGCCCATCCCATTAGCTCCGCGTCGCCGAACTCGATTCGGTCTCGAGGCCCTAGCACGCCCATTTCGGATTCGCTCGCCTTCTCCTCTGCCCGTTCGGGAACGCCCATGTCCCAACTCCGCACGTCAATCGCCGGCATCCCCCCCAGCACCGCGACGCTAGTTTTGCTTTTCGCCTGCTCCTGGGCCGGCGGCGGAACCGGCGTCGTGATGGCCCAACCGGCGATTGTCCCGCCGACCGAATCCGAATCACCAGCCGACAAACCAGCCGACAAACCGCCTGGCGATTCGGCAGCCGCCCAACTCAGCAACCCGGCGGATCTGTTTCGACGCGACAACTTGGTAGCCTGGTGCATCGTGCCGTTCGACGATCGCGAGCGAACTCCGGTGGAGCGCGCCGAAATGTTGGGACGGCTCGGTTTGAGCAAGTACGCGTACGACTACCGAGCTCATCACATCCCCACGTTCGATGCCGAGATGGAAGCGATCCGGGCGGCCGGGATCGAACTGACGGCCTGGTGGTTTCCCACCGTGCTGAATGACGAAGCGCGGCTGATTCTGGACGTCTTGAAGCGACACGATATCAAGACGCAATTGTGGGTTACCGGCGGGGGCACCGCGACCAACTCCCCCGAGGAACATCGGGAACGGGTGGTGGCCGAAGCCGCACGTTTGGCGCCGATCGCCGACGCCGCGGCCGCGATCGGTTGCCGAGTTTCCCTCTACAACCACGGCGGCTGGTTCGGCGAACCGGAGAACCAGATCGAGATCATCCGGGAACTCGGACGCGACAACGTCGGGATCGTCTACAACCTTCACCACGGCCACGATCACCTCGATCGCTTCGCCGAGCTGTTGGAGAAGATGCTGCCCCACCTCGATTGCTTGAACCTGAACGGGATGGTCGCGCAAGGGGATCGCATCGACAAAAAAATCCTGCCAATTGGTGACGGCGATCTGGACCAGAAACTGCTCGACACGATCGCTCGCAGCGGCTACCGAGGGCCGATCGGGATCCTCAATCACACCCAGGAAAATGCCGAACGCAGGCTCCGGCAAAACCTCGCCGGGCTCGACTCGCTGGTCGAGCGGTTGGCCCCACCGCCGGCCCCCGACCCGGCCGATTCGTCGGAGTATTCGCCGGAAAAAATCCGCGAAGTTTTGGCGGAGGCCCGCCAACACGGCGATTCGGTTCGTGGCGCAGCGGTCTTCGCGTCCGCCAAGTTCGCCTGCATGAATTGCCACCGGATCGGTCGGCACGGCGGCGCCGCCGGCCCCGAGTTGACGATCCTGTCCACCCGTCGAACGGCCGATCAGATCGTCGAAGCGGTTTACTGGCCCCAGCGGACCGTGCCCCCGGAGTACCGTTCCATCGCGGTGCTCCAGTCCGGCGGTCAGGTGCTGCGGGGCTATCGGGTCAGCAGCGATTCGGAAACGCTCGTGCTGCTCGATCCCGCCGGCGAAACCCTCCACCGAATTCCCCAAGATGATATCGAGGAGGAACGCGAAATCGGGTCGTTGATGCCCGACGGCTTGGTCGACGCGATGACCCCGACCGAACGAGCCGACTTGATCCGATTCCTGTTGGAACTCGGACGCGACGACATCTGGCCCGCCGAACGGCTCGACGAAACACTCGCTCGGGCTCGCGCCTACCTGCATGGACCAGCCACCTTTCCGCTGGACCGCGAGCCGCTGAACCCGGCCGCTTGGCCTAACGCCGGGGCTCACATCAACCGAGATCGAATCTACGACTTTTATGCGAAACAGGCCGTCTATTTTCGTGACCAAGCTTACCTGCCGCCATTGTTGGCCGAGTTTCCCGGATTGGACGGACCGGAACATGGCCATTGGGGAAACCAAGCCGAACCGACTTGGGAGGACGGTCGCTGGAACCAAACCAAATTGGCAGCCTGGCAAGCCGGCGTGTTCCGCGGGGAGAAGGTGACGGTTCCCCGAGGCGTTTGTGTCCAATTGCCCGAGCCGAATGCCGACATCGCCTCCGACGCCGCTTCATCGCCTGCGGTCCGAGCCGTCTGCTTCAACCCCGAAACGCTGACTTATGACTTCGCTTGGACAGGCGACTTTCTGCGGTTTTCCGCCATTCGCAGCGGGTTGATGCACGGCCTGATGCCGGCGGGTGAACCGGTTGCGATCGACGGAGGCACCCCGCCGAACAAAGCGTTTGGCTATCGTGGCTTCTACCGTCACGGCGACCAGGTCGGCTTCGTTTATCGGATCGGCGAAACCGAATACCTCGATGTCCCGGCCACCGACGACAACGGATTTCGGCCGCTCCGTGCCCCGGTCTCTGAACACCCGCGACGCGACATGCTGAAGGGTGGCCCAGCGGCCTGGCCACAAGTGTTTGTCACCCCGATCGAACTGGGTGATGAGAACGCCCCGTACGCGATCGACACGATCCGGCTCCCCTTTGACAACCCCTGGAAATCGATACTGTACCTCGGCGACCTCGCCTTTCACCCCGACGGTTCGGCGTACGTTTGCACCCTCCAAGGCGACGTCTGGCGAGTGACGGGGCTCGATTACCCGTCCCGCCAAGCGACCTGGAAACGGTTCGCGGCCGGCCTGCATCAACCCCTCGGGATGGTCATCGACGACGACGGGATTTTTGTGCTCGGACGAGACCAAATCACCCGCTTGCATGACCTGAACGAAAACGGCGAAGCGGACTTTTACGAACGTTTCTCCGCGGCTTACGAAACGTCCCCGGCCGGTCACGACTACATTTGCGGGTTGCAACGTGACCCAGCCGGCAACTTTTACATCGCGTCCGGCAATCAGGGGTTGGTCAAAATTTCTTCTGACGGCACGTCCGCGGAAGTGATCGCCACGGGGCTTCGCAATCCCGACGGCTTGGGGCTCTATCCGGACGGCGCCATCACCGTCCCCAATTCCGAAGGGAACTGGGTTTCCGCTTCGATGATCGGGTTGGTCAAGCCAGGCGTTCAGCCCCACTTCGGCTACCCGGGGCCGCGGGATGACACCCCTCCCGACCTGCCGATGGTCTACCTCCCGCGAGCACTCGACAACTCGTCCGGCGGCCAGGCTTGGGTGGCCGATGATCGGTGGGGCCCGTTACGCGATCAGATGATCCACTTTTCCTACGGCGGGGCGTCCCATTTCCTGATCCTGCGTGACGAGGTCGACGGCGTGCCCCAAGGTGCGGTCGTCCCGCTGCCAGGCGATTTTTTGTCAGGTGCCCATCGCGGCCGATTCCGCCCCGAAGACGGCCAACTCTACGTCGCCGGCGCGAAGGGTTGGGGCAATTACGCGGTCGAGGACGGGGCGCTCCAGCGGGTTCGCTACACCGGTCGCAAAGTCCAACTGCCAATCGCCGTCCGAGTTCACCAAAACGGCGTGCTGGTCAGCTTCAGCGAACCGCTCGACGCGGCGGTCGCTGCCGATCCGGCCAACCACTTCGCGCAAGTCTGGAACTATCGCTACGGCCCGGGATACGGTTCACCCGAATACTCGCCGTCGCACCCGAATACCCCGGGACACGACACACTCACCATCACCGCCGCCCACGTCGGTTCGGACGGCCGATCGCTCTTCATCGAACTCCCGGAACTGCAACCTGTCAACCAATTGCACCTCTACTTGCAAGTTGGCCCGACGCAACCTGCGGAACTGTTCGTGACCGTCAATCGGTTGGGAGAACCGTTCACCGATTTCCCCGGTTATGTCGCCGTTCGAAAGGAGACCCGTCCTCATCCGATCCTGGCCGACTTCCAACTCGCCACCCGCTCGATCCCCAACCCGTGGCGGAAACCGATCGAAGGGGCTCGCGAAGTCCGGATCGAATGCACCAGCAACTTGACGTTCGGCACCACTTCGTTCCGTGCGAAACCGGGGGAAACGCTCCGCTTGTCTTTGGTCAATCCCGACGTCGTCCCGCACAACTGGGCGTTGCTCACTCCGGGATCGCTAGAAAAAGTCGGCGACCTGACGAATCGCTACATCGCCGACCCCGAAGCGCCGCTTCGACACTACGTCCCCGACACCCCCGAAGTCTTGGCTTACACCGATCTGGTGAACCCGCGGCAAGAATTCAGCATCTACTTTCGCGCTCCCGAAACCGCCGGACGCTATCCCTACCTCTGCACCTTTCCCGGCCACTGGTCGGTGATGAACGGCGAACTGATCGTCGAAGGATCACCGTGAACCGGGCGAGAACCGCCTGACTGATTCCCGCCGAAGCCTCACGCTTCGCCCCCGTCAACCGATCGCGAAACGGGTTCTGCGAACGCGCCGAAAGCTCGACAAGCGAGTCGCGTTCGGTAGCGGATCAGTCGTCCGACGAGTTCGTGAACCGGTGCCCGCGTGCGGGCCCCAAACTGGTTTGGGTCAGGATTTCAGGGCCGTCTTCGGTCATCAGGATCGAGTGTTCGAACTGCGCACTCGGCTTGCCGTCCTTGGTCCTCACGGTCCAACCGTCGGTACGATCGAGTTGTGTGAATCGCGACCCGGCGTTGATCATCGGTTCGATTGTGAAGGTCACGCCGGGAAACAGGCGATCGACCTTGCTCTGTCGGTTCGGGAAGTGCGGGATCGATGGGTCTTGGTGGAACGATCGTCCCAAGCCGTGGCCGACGTATTCCCGCACGACACTGAAGCCGCGCCGATGGGCCTCGGCCGTGATCGTGTCGCCGATCACGCTGACCGGACACCCGGGCGTGATCGCTTCGATCGCCATGTACAGGCAATCGAAAGCACACTGCGTGACGGCCAACTTTTCCTCATCGACCTCACCGACCAGAAACGTTTCGCTCTGATCCCCGTGCCAACCCTGCACGATGGTCGTCACGTCGATGTTGACGATGTCGCCATCCCGCAATTCGTATTTGTCGGGGATCCCGTGGCAGATCACATCGTTCACGCTCGTGCAGCAGCTCTTTGTGTAGCCCTGATACCCGAGCGTCGCGGGCCGATAACCGCGATCGAGGGTCCATTGATGGACCAGCCGATCGATCTGCTCCGTCGTCGTTCCGGCTACCACGTGCGGCCGTACATAATCGAGCAACTCGGCGTTGGCACGACCGGCGGCCCGCATCAGGTCGCGTTGCGCGTGATTGAGGAGGATCGTCTTGTTCTGCTTCAGCATCGAGGCCATGCGGGTGAAAGATTCCCTGAGGATTCGGTCGAGGAAAGTCGTCGGGTTCGATCGCGTCCGTTCGGTGGCAAAATCACCCGGTCGGCTGTGGTCATGGGCCGGCGAGCGGCGTCACGTCAGGATACGCGACGGCCGCCCCGGATGCCATCGCGATCACTGCAACCAGTACGGCAATTGCCCGGCCGCCGGCAGGTCGATCCGTTTGGCCGTGTGAACGCCGTCGATCGATAACAATTCGGCGAGCGCCTCCGGCGACGGGGGCGTGTCGAGGTTCAACACCCCGATCGCCGTACCGTTCGGAGAATCGCTGTCCCGACCGACCGCCATCTGGGCGATGTTGATGCGGTGCTTGCCGAACACGTTGCCGATCTGACCGATGATGCCCGGCACGTCGTTGTGGCCGAAGGCGACCAGCGTGCCGTCGAGGAAGGCTTCCAATCGGTGTCCGTCGATCATGATCAGGCGAGGCATCTTCAACCCCAGCGGGGCGCCACCGGCCCGCGCGGTCAACCCGTCACCACTGACCTCCGCCACGATGCTCGACGCGAACGCCGTCATCTCTCGGTTTTTCTGTTCCGTCAACTCGATCCCCCGCTCCCGAGCGAGCATCTCGGCGTTGATCACGTTGACCTCGTCGCCGATCGCACGGTGTAACAGACCGGCACAGAAGGCGTTGTTCAACATCCGCGTGTCACGCCCCGAAACTTCACCGCGATAGTGCAACGCCACCCGATTGATCCCGCCACCATGCCACTGGGACAACAACAAACCCAAGCGGTACGAGATGTCGAGGAACGGCCGAAGCTCGTCCAGCGTCTTGGGGTCCAACGCGGCGACGTTGACCGCGTGGCGGATTTCGCCGGTGCGGAGGTAATTCAACAACAGGTGAATGCCCTCGACCGCGACCTGAGTCTGGGCCTCCTCCGTGCTCGCCCCCAGGTGCGGCGTGCAAACGACGTTCGGCATCCCAAACAACGGGCTGTCGGTGCAGGGCTCCTCTTCAAATACGTCCAACGCCACCCCGCCGAGTTGTCCCGACTTCAATCCCTCGACCAACGCTTCGGTGTCGTAGATTCCCCCACGAGCCGCATTGATCACCCGCAACCCGGGCTTGCAACGATCCAACCTCTCGACGCTCAAAAGCCCCTTCGTTTCCGCCGTCAGGGGGGTGTGGACCGTGAGGTAATCGAGTTGCGACAGCATGTCTTCAAACTTGGGACACAACCGCAAGCCCAAGGCCGTGGCCTGCTCTTCGGTCAAGAACGGATCAAAGGCGATCACGTTCATCTCGAACGCTAGCGCCCGCGAGGCGACTTCACGCCCGATCCGCCCCATCCCGACGATCCCCAACGTCTTGCCGGCCAATTGGCAACCCATGTAGGACTTCCGGTCCCAGCGGCCTTCGATCAGGCTTTGGTTCGCGGCCGGCACGTTGCGGCTGAGTGCCAGCATCAACGCAAAAGTGTGTTCGGCCGTCGACAACGTGTTGCCGGCCGGCGTGTTCATCACGACAATCCCGCGACGCGTCGCCGCCGATTTGTCGATGTTGTCCGTCCCCACACCGGCCCGGACCAACGCCCGCATCCGGGTGTTTCCGACCAGCGAATCGGCGGTGATTTTGACACCCGACCTCAAGATCGCCCCGTCGAACTCGTCGAGCGATTTGCGGAGCTCCTCGCCTTTCAATCCGGTACGGATCTCGTACTGAACGTCCTGGGCTTCGTCGAGCAGATCGAGGCCCTCTTGGGCGATCGGGTCCAAAACAAGTATGCGGTGCATCGTTCGATTTCGGGATGAAGGTCGGGTCAGTGAAAAGTGTGATCGCGGCGCCGCGCCGGGCCGTCGGTCAATCGACCGAACGACAGGTCACGAGCACCGCTGGCCGATCGAAATCGGCAAACCGTGCGACGAAATGCCGAGACCGGAACCGCAGGGGCTCTCAGGGCCTCGGCCGCGTCTCACGAAGCGTGCCGATTAGCGAAATCGGTCATGAATTGGCTCAGGGTCTCCGCCCCCTCGATCGGCATCGCGTTGTAAATGCTAGCCCGGATCCCCCCGACGCTGCGGTGGCCGGCCAAGTTGTTCAGGTCCAACGCTTTAGCTTCGCTCAGGAACGCGGCCTGCAAGTCATCGCTGGGCAATCGGAAGGTGACGTTCATCAACGAACGACAAGCGGCTTGCGCGTGCCCTTGATAGAACCCCGGGAAAGCATCGACGACGTCGTACAACAACGCCGCCTTCTGCTCGTTCAAGCGACGCATCGCGGCCAACCCGCCGATGTCGCGACTGAGCCAATTGGCGACCTTGCCCAACGCGTAAATCGCGAACGTCGGCGGCGTGTTCCACTCGGAATCGTTCTCGGCATGATTCCGATACTGCAAATAACCAGGCAGGTCTGCGGAACCCAGCGGTAACAAGTCGCGGCGGATGATCACCACGGTCACACCGGCCGGCCCGGCGTTCTTCTGAGCACAGGCATACAACAGCCCGTATCTCGACATGTCGACCGGCCGGCAGAGGAAGTCGCTCGAAGCGTCGCAGACCAACGGTACCCCACTTGGGCAATCCGGTTCTGTCGGGAATTGAACCCCCTGGATCGTCTCGTTGCTGCAGTAGTACAGGTACGCCGCATCGGACGAGGCCTGGTAGTCTCCCGCCACGGGAACCCGATCGTGCTGAGTCGATTTCGCATCGTAAATCGCCTTGGCCGAACCTTCCTTGATCGCTTCGGCCAACGCGTACTTGCCCCACGAACCGGTGATCAGGTATTCGGCGGTCTTGCCGGTGCCCCGCAACAGATTCGCGGGGATCATCGAAAACTGCAGCCTCGCACCGCCCTGCAGAAACAGCACCGCGTGATCGTCGCCCACGCCCAACAACGACCTCAACGAGGCCTCGGCGCCATGCAGGATCTCCAAAAACTGCTTGTCCCGGTGCGACATCTCCAACAGCGAGCAGCCCGCGCCGGGGTAACAGAGCAACTCGTCCCGCAGTTCCTCCAACACCGGAACCGGCAACACCGCCGGACCGGGGGAAAAATTGAACTTACGCTGCGAAACTGCGGAAATCGTCGTGGTCATGAGATATCTGGACAATCAGTCCGAGCAATACGGGTAGGAAAATGGAGCGAGTTTCGGGGCCGGGGAATCTGGCCGGCATCCCCCCAGCGACCCGATGCGGCGTGATTCTAAACCGCATCGCCCCGCTGCGGAACCGTCCCGCCAAACGCGACGGTTTCATAACGCACCGCCCGCCAACCGGCAAACGACCGCGCGCCAGCCGGCAAACGATTGACGGCGGGTTTACAGACGTTAGGCTAAAGCCAGCGGGAAATCCCTTCCCGCCGCCCGCCTGCCCCCGCTGGGCTACCGCCGGGTCGGATCCGAGCCACCTCGCGATCCGGTCGGATTGGTGGTGCCGTACTCAACCCGCCGCGTTTCCCTCCCGTCACCTGTGGCGCCGGAGCCCGTTTCGCGGCCCTTAGATTTGTTGACCACGAATCGACCGGAGTTCGGAATCGTGCCTATTTTCGTTAAACGATCTGTCGTCCAGCAACTCACCTCGCTTGCGGTGCTGTTCGCCTTTTTCTCCACGGCAGTTGCTGCGGAAGAGCCGAAGTCCGAACCCGCCGACGCCGAGCAGAAAATCAGCTTCCATTCGGACATCGCGCCGATGTTTCGAAAGGCCTGTTACGGGTGTCACCAAAGCGGCAAACGCCAAGGTGACTATCTGATGACCGATTTCGCGGCACTACTCTCCGGCGGCGAAACGGGCCAACCGGCGATCGTCCCCGGCGACCCCGACGCCAGCTACCTGCTGGCCCAGATCACGCCGGTGGACGGCGTCGCCGAGATGCCCCAAGCCCCTTGGCCGGCTCTGTCTCCCGTCGAAGTCGCAAAAGTTCGAGATTGGATCGCCCAGGGCGCCGTGAACGACTCGCCGACCGAGTCCGGCCCCCGCTTCGACGCGGACAACCCGCCGGTTTACGTGAACGCCCCGAGCGTCACGTCGGTCGACGTCTCCGCCGACGGCAGCCGGATCGCCATCGCCGGACACCACGAGGTGATCTTGCTCGATGCGGCGACCGGTCAACAGGTCGCCCGCCTGGTGGGCCTCAGCCCCCGAATCAATACCGTCCGATTTGCTCCCGATTCGACCCGCCTAGCGGTCGCCGCGGGAACACCGTCCGAATCAGGTGAACTGCAGGTTTGGGACGTCGCTGCCGGAGAACTCGCCCTCTCGCTGCCCGTGTCGAGCGACTCGCTGTCGGGCGTCTGCTGGTCGCCGGACGGCTCACAAATCGCCTTCGGTTCGGTCAACATTGTCCGCGCCGTCGATTCGCAAACCGGCGAGGAAGTCCTGTTTCAAGGCGCCCACGAAGACTGGGTGATGGACGTCGCTTACACCCCCGACGGCAAACACCTCGTTTCGGTCGCGCGTGACATGACGTGCAAGTTGACCGAGGTCGCGACCCAGCGGTTCATCGACAACGTGACTTCGATCACCCCAGGTGCCCTGTCAGGTGGCCTGAACAGCATCGATAGCCACCCCGAACGGAACGAAATCTTGGTCGGCGGCGCCGATGGCGTGGCCAAGGTCTATCGCGTCTTCCGCGAAACCGCCCGCAAGATCGGCGATGACGCCAACCTGATCCGCGCCCTCCCCGCTTTGCCCGGACGGATTTTCTCGGTTTCCGTCAGCCCCGATGGGTCAAAATTGGCCGCCGCCGCGACGATCGAAGGCAAGAGCGAAATTCGGGTCTGGAATTACAACTTCGGTGGCGCCACGCCGCCCGAGATCGGCCCGCTTGCCGCCAAGCCGCCCGCGGAACTGACCCCCGAGGAAAAGGAAGTTCTGAACGCCTACCGACAGATCGAGGGGAGTGAGGTCTGGCGGTCGTCGATCGATTCGGCCGCGATCTACGCCATCCGTTTCTCGCCCGACAACGGCTTGGTCGCATCCGGTACCGACGGGCTGCTCCGCCGATTCGATCCCGCCGGTGAACCGGTTGCCGAATGGGCAGTCGCGCCGGCCCTCGTCCCCGAGGAGGAGCGAGCTGCCGCCGCCGAGTTCGACGCCGTGGCTTGGTCGCAGGTCGTGTCCCAATCAGCCGACGGACAAGCTGTCGAGCCGACGCTCGCACCCGAACAGGTCGTGTCGATCGCGGTTCTGCCCAAAGCGATCTCGCTCGATCACCCGCTGGCCTACAACCAATTGATCGTCACCGCCGAACTCGTCGATGGGTCTACCGTCGACGTCACCCGCCGTGTCGATCTCGATTTGCCGGCACTCGTGACCGCCGACTCCAGGCGAGTGATTCGCCCCTTGGCCGATGGCCAAGCGACGCTGACAGTCCGCTTGGGCGACCAGTCACAAACGTTGCCGCTGATCGTCACCGGCCTCGACTCGCCCGGCGCCGTCGACTTCATTCGTGACGTCAACCCGGTGCTGAGCCGATTGGGATGCAACCAAGGCACCTGCCACGGCGCCCAAGCCGGCAAGAACGGCTTCAAATTGTCGCTGCGCGGCTACGACCCGATTTTTGATATCCGTGCCCTCACCGACGATCACGCCGCCCGCCGGATCAACCCGGCCGCCCCGGACGATTCGTTGATGCTCCGCAAACCGCTCGGCTTGACGCCGCACCAAGGCGGCGCCGTGATGACCCACGCCGATCCCTACCACACCGCCCTGCGGGAATGGATCGCGAACGGTTCAAAGCTCGATCTGACGACGCCACGGGTGACCCGAATCGAAATCACCCCGACCGATCCCGTCGTCTCCGCGATCGGCTCCCGCCAACAGGTTCGTGTCGTCGCCTACTACGCCGACGGATACTCACGTGACGTGACCCGCGAAGCCTTCGTGACCAGCGGCAATACCGAAGTCGCCGAAGTCGATAACCTGGCGGCGCTGACGGCGATCCGGCGTGGCGAAGCTCCGATCTTGGCTCGCTACGAAGGGGCCTACGCCGCCTCCACCCTGACGGTAATGGGCGAACGAAGCGAATTCCAATGGGTCGAACCGGCCGCTTGGGGGCCGATCGATGAGTTGGTTGCGTCCAAGTGGCAACGCATGAAGGTCTTGCCGAGCGATCTGGCTAACGATGCCGAATTCCTGCGTCGCGTCCACCTCGACCTGACGGGGTTGCCACCGACCGCCGATCAGGTTCGCGCCTTCTTGGCTGACGAGACGCCGACCCGCCAAAAACGGGCCGCCGTGGTCGATCAACTGCTGGCCGGCGAAGCGTTCATCGAATTTTGGACCAACAAATGGGCCGACCTGCTACAGGTAAACCGCAAGTTCCTCGGCGCAGAGGGTAGCGCGGCCTACCGGGAATGGATCCGTGCCTCCGTGGCCGAGAACAAACCGTACGACCAGTTCGTTCACGAGATCCTGACCGCGTCGGGATCCAACAAGGACAATCCGGCCGCGTCTTATTATAAGGTGCTTCGCGATCCGGACGAGATCATGGAAAACACGACGCACCTGTTCTTGGGCATTCGATTCAATTGCAACAAGTGCCACGACCACCCGTTCGAGCGTTGGACCCAGGATCAATACTACGAAACAGCGGCCTTCTTTGCCCGCACCCGACTTCGAGCTGATCCCGCCAGCGGTGAAGCCAAGATCGGCGGGACGGCCGTCGAAGGTGCCAAGCCGCTTTACGAAGAGGTCTTCGACGCAGGCGACGGCGAAATCACGCACGAACGGACCGGCCAAAAAGTCCAGCCGGAGTTTCCGTTCGCGATCGAACACACCGCACCGGAATCCGGTAGCCGCCGTGAGCAATTGGCAACCTGGTTGACCCACCCGGACAACCCGTACTTTGCCAAGAGTTATGTGAACCGGTTGTGGGCCTACATGATGGGCGTCGGACTGATCGAACCGATCGACGACATCCGCGCCGGAAACCCCCCGACCAATCCCGAATTGTTGGACCACCTGACGAGCGAATTTGTCGACAGCGGTTTCGACATCCGTCAGGTCATGCGGTCGATCTGCAACAGCCGCACCTACCAGCTTTCGGTAGTCCCGAACGACTGGAATGCGGACGACACCCAAAACTTCGCCCGCGCCACGCCTCGCCGTTTGCCCGCCGAAGTGCTGTACGACACGATCCACTTCGTCACCGGCTCCGTGACCGAAATCCCGGGCGTCCCCCGCGGCACCCGCGCCGCCGCCCTCCCGGACGTCGGACTGGCGACCGCGGACGGCTTCCTGCAAAACCTCGGACAACCCGTTCGCGAAAGCGCCTGCGAGTGCGAACGGAGCAGTGACCTGCAACTCGGACCGATCATGGCGTTGGTCAGCGGCCCCACCGTCGGCCATGCCATTTCGGATGACAAAAACGCGCTGGCGAAACTCGTCGCCGACCTGCCGGATGACCCGAATTTGGTCGAGGAACTCTACCTGCGAATCCTGGGCAGATCGCCGACGCCGGGAGAAGTCGCGACCTTCGCCGATTTCCGCGAAGCGATCGCCCGGGACCACGAAGAACTCAGCCGCTCGCTCGCCGAACGGCAAGCTTGGTGGGACGAAGAGTTCGCCAAACGCGAGGCGGTTCGCGAGGAATCGCTCGCCGCAGCCCGCGCGGAACTCGAGTCCAAGACCGAGGAACTTCGCCCGGCCCGCGAACAGCAGGAAGCCGCTCGCAACCAGCGGATCGCCGACGCCGAAGCGAAATTGGAAGCGACCCGACAAGCCCAACGAGAAGCTTGGTATGGCCGCTCACCCGACGAAGGGGGTGTCGCTTGGTTCCCAATCAGCCCCACGGAAATGAAAACCTCGAACGGGGATACATTCCGCATCTTGGAAGATCGCTCGATCCTCGTCAGCGGCAAGGCCGAAAAAGGCTTCTACGAACTCACCTTCGAAACGCCGCTGACCCAGATCACCGGAATCCGTCTCGAAGCGTTGACCCACGAATCGCTCAAGTCGCAAGGCCCCGGCCTGTCCGAGAACGGTAATTTCGTGGTGACCGAGCTCGAGGCGGTGACCGCGGCAGCAGCCACCCCTGACGTCCAGCAACCGATCGCCTTTTCCCGCGCCGTCGCCGACTTTTCCCAAAGCGGCTTCGCACCCGAACAGGCGATCAACGGCAACCGAACCGACCAACAAGGCTGGGCCGCTGCCGGCTCGCTCGGCCAACCCCATTGGTTGGTCGTGCAAGCCAAAGAACCGATCGCGGGCGGACGTGACCAACGGATCACCATCCGCTTGCACCAGGTTCACAATGCCGTCGAACACCGGTTGGGGCGGTTCCGAATCAGCCTCTGCGTTGACCCGCAAGAAACCATCCCGCTGGGATTGGCCGAACCGCTCGCCACCATCCTGCGGACCCCCGCAGAACAACGGACCGAAGCGGACTTGGCCTACCTGCACAGCTACATCGATTCGACCGATGAGGCCATCAAAGCGGACGTCACCGCCGTCGCGGCGGCCAAAGCGGCGGTACCCAAAGATCCTGCCATCGTCGCGATCGAGCAACGGATCGCAAAGCTGAGTGTCGTCACCCCGACCGATCCGCTGCTGGAACGATTGAGGACAGACGTCGAACAGAGTGCTCAGCAACAGCAGCAGGTACGCCTGACCGCCGCCGAAGACCTGACCTGGGCGCTAATCAACAGCCCCGCGTTCCTCTTCAACCGCTAACCACCAGCGGTCGCATCCCCGAAGCTCAATGCGCGCCCGTCGGCCACCAGCCTCCCGCAAAGGGTGCGACCGACGCGGAGCATCATTTCAGAAAAGTTAAGCACTTCGACAGGTTTCATTCCGCACAACTTGAACGCGTAAATCGAAACCCCGTTGGCCAACTTCGTGGATCATGCCGAAATTGATCCTATTGCGGCACATAGCGGCACGGCGCAAGCCGTCCGGTACGTCGGCGGCGGCAATACCGGAGGGCTTGCGCCCTTCCACTTAGGAACGGCCGATCTTTTGCCGGTGCGATTTTTCGCACTTTTGGGCTCTTCCGCCGGAGCGGAAAACGCAAATTCTGCGTCAATGATTGATCGTCCGATTTTAAGGGCCACCCAGTTCATACATCCGGCCTCGCGTCATCGTATTTGTTCGCCGCGGGAGTTTTCTGCGTAACGTCCGCTTTTAGGATCGGGTTGAAAACATGTCCAAATTGATGATGCCCATTGTTTTAGTGTCTCTGTTGCCATGCCTGCCGGAATCCGCGGCGTGGGCTCAATTCGGAGGCTCTCGCGCGGGCGTCGAGGCGAACGCGGATGTGGTGGCGGACCTGCCGATGCTGGATCGCGAAGTGGCTGAAGGCTTCATCGTGATCGACGGACGCGCAGAAATTCGCGTGCGACCTACCGAGATCCGAATCGTGCTTGCCGTAACCAGCGAAGGCCCGACGGCACAGGATTGCCAGGCGTCTCTGGAAGAATCCGTTAGCAAACTGAAGACGGCATGGTTGGGGTTGGGGATTCCCGCCGAAAGCATCGTCGAGGATTTCATCGCGGTGTTGCCACTTTATGAATGGAACCTCGAGAAACGGGGTGACAACGAAATCGGCGTCGAAGCCAAAGCCGGTTTCCGTATGCAGACCAACGTTCACGTGGCTGTAACCAACGATGGCAAAGCGGCCCAGGCGTTGGCGGTGGCATTAGAACAGGACGTCACCGACGTCATCGCTTTCGACTATTGGAGCCGGGAGTTGGACGAATTCAAACTCAAGGCACGGGAACAAGCGGTCAAGGCGGCCCGTAGCAAGGCTGACTTGCTGTTCACGGCGTTGTTGGACTCGGTCCCGCCGGTCATCAACATACAGGAGCAAACGACGATCCGCTTCCCTGATTCACTGTACCACTCGTTCGTGAACACTCACGACGCAGAAGTTCAAAGCGGTTGGCGACGCGACATCCCATTCGTTCGCGCCTATCGGCCACGCAACACTTACTACCGCGGCCTCAACTCCGACGGCGACGTCCAGCCCCGTGACTTGCCGATGCATCCCGAGATTTCCGTCGTCTCCACCGTCCGACTCTATTTCCAGTCGCCCGCAGCCAAACAGGCAAAGGGGGGCAAGGACGAGGAGTAAGAATGACAACCTGTAGCTACGCGACCAACGGGCGACGTGGCGCGTTTCACGGACGTGCTTCTGCTTGAAGTCACGAAAAAATTTCGACGTCTGGGATGCGGAAACTTGCTCCGACGATTGCCAAAGGCTAATCTCGTTCACGTCGGTCTCCCCGTCGGTTGCCGCCGAGGAACAGAATTGCGGTGAGCCGGTCCTAACCTTCGCGAGACGTCGATTGGATTTTCCCGATGATCGGAAGACTCTCGTCTTGACCACCCGTCGCTTTCCCGTCAGGGACTGATCGCCATGATCCGGTTAACGTGTCCGAAGTGCGGCAAGCGTCTGAGCGCACCCGCGGATTCGATCGGCAAACGGGCCAAGTGTGGCGGCTGTGCCGCGGTGCTTCGGATTCAGGCCCCGTCCGCAAACCACGCGTCCAGCCCGCGGCCGCAACCGTCCGTACCGACTGCACCGGCTAAGGCGTCGCAACCTGCCGAATATCCTGCCGATCCCAACCGTGCCGGCATGTCGCGCGCCGCTCGGCCTGCCGCGGCGCCTGCTCCCCAAGCGGTGGCCCCTAAAGCGGTGGCCCCCCGAAGTGCAACCCAAACGACAGCGGCTGCCCCAGCTCCCTCGGCGCCGACCCGCCAATCCCAGGAATTGGAACCTTCGGCGACGCCGATCCCGGAGGTGGATTTTTCCAGTCTGCTCGACGCTGCCGCAGCCGAAGGCCGCGCTCAGGTGCTGACCCAAGTTAAACAGCAGTTGCGGATGCGTGTCACGTCGGAGGACATCCGCCGCGCGATCCCCGAGACGCTGCCAAAGCACCGCGTCTCGTTCGCCTACCGCCTGCGGATGTTGCTGGTCGCAGCCACGGTGATGACGTTGCCGTGCGTCTATGTCGCACTGATCGCCGTCGCCGCGGCAGGCGTCGTATTTTATGTCACGCAGGTCATTCCCAGCCTCACGGTGCGTCCCCCTGCGGGTCGCGCCGGGGTGCTCTACCTGCTGCTGATCGCGACGCCGCCGGTGGCCGGCGTGATTTTGGTCGTATTCATGCTCAAGCCGCTCTTCTTTCGCATCGTTTCGGACACTCGCCGTCGTTCTTTGACTCGCAAAGGCGAACCGAGACTGTTCGAGTTGGTCGATGCGATCAGCCAATCGGTCGGCGCGCCGATGCCGGCTCGGATCGACGTCGATTACCAGGTCAACGCGTCAGCCAGTCCTGCCGGAGGGTTGCTCAGTGTGGCATCGGGCAAATTGGTGTTGACGATCGGTGTCCCGCTGATCGCCGGGCTGTCCTCCCGGCAACTCTCCGGTGTCTTAGCCCACGAGTTTGGGCACTTCGCACAGAAAGGCGGCATGGGCTCGACATGGATGATCACCCGCGTCAATCATTGGTTCCTTCGAGTCATTTATCCCCGCCGCGATGAGTCAGTGTGCCTCGGGACGACGCGCGGGCAAAATTCGGGCATCAAAAGCACTTCAACAGGTCTTATTCCGCATAACCTGAACACATCGTTCGACACCGTCGCTCACCGTGCGCTCAGAATTTCCCCCAAATAGTTCCATGCAGCCGATCACCCGTCAGTGGCGTAAACCCGGAACCGAGCATGACCTCCTGATTTCTTAGCCCGGAGGGCGACACATACTTGCCGGTGGCGTAAGCCACCGGAACCAGAAAAAATATAATCACAAAGCCCGGAGGGCGACACATCTTCGTAGCAGCGCCAATGAAGCTTGGTATTTACACAACTTGAACACTTCGACAGGCCTCATCTTGCACAACTTGAACGCGCAGGCCGACAGCGCCGTTGGCCTCCTTCGCTGACTATGCCGAAACATCCCTGCTTAAGTGCTTAGCATGATGCGAATTGCCAACCACGGAAAAAAGAAGAACAGGATCACGGCGAGTTTAAGCAAGCCCATCCCGCAATACGAGATCACATCCAATTCGTGATCGGAAAGGCTGAACATGCCACCGTGGAACCGTTGAATGAAACTGCGGGAAAACTTGAAAATGCCGACCCAAGCCAAAATCAAAAGGAATCCGAAAATCCAACAATAGAATAGGGCGTTGGAGAACACTTCGAACAGTTCAACGTTGGCATCGGTCATCGGTCATTCCTCCTGAAACACTCGATAGCCCATGACCGCTCGGCCATCGGCGATTCGGTTCAGCTGTTGATGTACAGCTCCCTCACTCTTCTTCATCACTCATTCGTTCGATCACAAACAGATATGGCTCCGAGACAAAATGCACCGGCGCATCGATGTTGGCCTCGCCGGTTGAACGGATGAATCCTTCGGCAAGTTCGTCGGTTTCGTCGTCACCATCGACCAGCATCCAGAATCTGCCGTCGTACTCCAAATCGCAATCATCCTGGGTCGTCGATTCGTAGACCGCTATGGCAATCAAGTTGTCGCTCATCTCATCCCGCCTTTTCGAAAGGAGCTATGTGTCCCATGTTCCAAATGACAAAACCAGTTCGATCGCAAGGCGGTTCGGCAAGGATGTCTCCCGGCGACTTCTGGACGATCATTTCCGCTTTCCCTTGCTGACGTCTTTTCTTTTCGCCGTAAAACCGGACCTTTCTCCTTCGTGAAAGAAGACCATGCCATGCAGTTCGCCTTCCACTATCACGGCCCAGCCCCGACCGAAGACGGTTTCCGACTCGTCGTTGACTTCCCATGTCCAGTCGGCGGCCGGCTCGTCTCCCCGCTTGATGAAGTCGCAGTCCATTTCGCCATAGACGTAGCCGAAATGAAACCCACCCGAGGCTTGATCGCGGAATTCAACGAAGCCCTCTTCTTCCTCGTCAATGTACTCTCGGTCCCACTGGTCCATCGAAACGATGCGCCAGCGTCCGATGAAGGGGTTCGATGTGGTCGCTTTCTTCGCCATGGTGTTCTCGCCCCGCCGGATCGACGGACGGTGAAGGGTAAGGCCATTGGCGGGTGATTGCCCGAGAATGCTGCTGCTACGCCTTAAGAAGGCGATTTACTTCGCGTGACTAACGTCCGATCCTAAGGACCGAACATGCCTTGTTGGGGACCGTGAAAGTCCCGCAAATGAAAGCCAGCCCTTTGGGCCGGTGACGTTCAGTCGACGTCGTTTTCGGCGGCGCCGGCGAACCGCAGGGCGTAGACGTCCGCATCCTGGAGTACCAGTCGCACTTGTACAGCTCTGCCCGCCAAGGTCGATACGTCCGAGTTGCCTTTCCAGGAGACCGGCATGGCGATGCCGTCGCCGAACATCGTGTCACAATCTTTGAGCGTGAAGCCGGGAATCGGTTCGCCCGACTCGAGCAATTCCACTCGCACCGATCCGGCGGCAGAAGTGGAGACGTTCAGCAGCAACCGGGTCGCCGGCGGTTCGTCATCGGCGCTCCCGCTGGCGAACCGCAACGGTTTGGTCAACGCCTCGCCGCCGGCAAAGGGCGAGTGGATCGACACGAAACCGTCGAGCCGCCAGGTGTGTCGGCGAAGTTTCACGCCGTCGCCTTCGTAGTAATCCTCGGTGGTGTAGATCGAGAGTTCGTTGGGCGCCCCGGGAATGTCGGATGCCGTTTCCACGATCCCCCACGCGGGCAGGTTGTTGCGATTGATCCAGCGTGATGCTTGCAATCCCGGCCGAACGATCGCCTCGGGCCAGCGATGAAAGGTTTGGCCGTCGCGACTCGACATGAAGACCGCATCGGACACGCCTTTGGCCGGATGCCCGGTCGGATTGCGGCCGGGGATGAACCGCTTGGGCAAACCGATGAAGAGGTGAGGGGCCCGGTGATAGGCCACGATGCCGTTCGTGTAGAGGTGTTCGCGTGGGGAGCCGGTGAAATCCAACCATTGCGGTTCGGACCAACGGATGAAATCTTTCGACACCGCCGTCTTGATCTCGCGAACGCCGTCGCGAAAGTGACGATGGAAATCGACGTATTGCCGGCGATGGGTATCATAAAACGCCAGGTTCAAAGAATCGAAAGCACCGTCCGTGATCACCGGGGCGTCATGCATCAGTTCCCAGTGGATGGCGTCTGGGGATTTAAAAACGTACAGCCCTTTGCCCTTCGACCCGACGGCTTTGTATTTCGCATCCTCCGTCGCATCCGGATTGGTGTCATGGAACGGCGCGAAATTATGCACGCCGGGGCCGTTGGCCCAGACGATGTTGTTGTCCTTCGAACCCTCGAATTCGAACAAACCGAGACTCGGCTTGGTCCACTGCACGCCATCATCGCTCTCGGCATAGCAGATGAATTCGGGATGGTTTTTGGTCTTCCCGCTGCCATGGGCTTCCACGTGATGCCCGCGGTAATACATCCGATACTTTAGGCCATCGTAAAATACGGTGTGGTAGGTTGACGTGTTCCCTTCCCACGGTTCGTCGTGGCTGATCACGACTTCGCGGTCGGTCGGCTTGTGCAGCATCAGCGTCGCGCTGCCGCCGAACGAATCGATCAGCTGATCGTCGACGAACGGTTCGAGCCGATCGCCGATCTCGATCGGATCGGCCGCGGCGAGCAAATCGCTGATCCGCACCTTCGCCAGATAGATGCTCGACTTGCCTTCGTGGGAAGCGTAGTAGCTGACGTGCAAGAGGTCATCTTGCAGCACGAAGCCCGGGTAGGAGGTGTCGCCGCCGGAGGGCAGTCGCAATGCCTCGGTCAGTTCGGCGGTGTCGGGGTCGATCCAAAAGAGCGAAGTGCGTTGGCCGCCATCGTACAGGCGTCCGCCGCCGAGCAAACGACCGTCGGGCAACCGGATCAATTCCGGCCCACCGACAGGGGCGTTCATGACCTTCCAGGTCCAGTCGGTGTAGGGCGGTTTGGCCGTGCCGAACTGTGCCGGGCCGCTGCAACGGAGCAGGCAATACGCCGTGTCGCTGTCGTCGAACACGATCGAGCTCTCGTTGGGATAATCGCTTTTGACCCCCAGGTTCTCGACATGGGTGACGAACTTGTTGTCGGCCCCGATCGTATACAGGCGGGCGAATCGTGGTTCGACGGTCCGATAGCCGATGCTGTATCCCACGCCGTCGTGAAAGTTGATTCCCCAGGCCCAGAGATCCGGATCGCCGAGGTCATGCGGTCCGTCCCAACTCTTCAGGTCGTCGGTGTACCAGGCCAGCGATTGGTGTTTCTGCTGCGTGGTGTCGAAAAGTTGCAGGGCGGTGAGCAGCATCAACCGCCCGTCGGGAAGAATGCCGAACTTGGCGTCGCGGATGTCGCCCCGTTGATCTTCCAAGGCCGCGACGGATTCCCACTCGCTACCATCGTCGGAGGTGATGATGCGGATGCGAGAATCCTTGACCCCGCCGGCGTGCGAGGGCGCTTCGCGAAAACCGCAGACCCAGCGGTCCTTGTAACGGACCAAATCGGTGAAGGCGTTGTGTGGGGCGGCATCCCAAATTTTCTCGACGCTCAGCAATTCGAGTTGCGACGATTGTGATTCGGCGGCCTTGGCCGGCAGAGCAAAGGCGGCCCCGAAAAACGCGAGGATCGCAACCGGCGTGAGTAGGAAGTGTCGAAGCATGGTGAGTTCTCTTGGGGAAAAGCGAGCGGAGCGGGTACCGACGGCGGGTGGCGAGTTCAAAAGAGCTGATGAATCGGCTGGCCTTCTTCGAGCAGGTTGTAGGGACGGCCTTCGGAATCGTAGGCCATCAGGTCTTCCGTTTTGGTCGCGGCATAAACCGTTTTCGCGATGTCCGCGGGGGTCAGCGGGTGTTCGTTCGGGTATTCGCCGAGTCGATCGCTCGAGCCGAAAACCTGGCCGCCACGGATTCCGCCACCGGCCATCAACACGCTTTGACAATGAGTCCAGTGGTCGCGTCCGGCACCGCTGGGACCACCGGAACGCGGGTCACCGATCTTCGGGGTCCGCCCCATTTCGCTGGTCACGACCAACAAGGTTTGCTCCAGCAGGCCGCTTTGAGCCAAATCTTCCACCAGAGCCGAAAAGGCCTGATCGAACTCCGGCAACAGATCATCCTTGAGACAATTGAAATTGTTGCCGTGTGTATCCCAACTGCCGGCGCTTTTACACTTTTTGCGGAGCGAGTCGTCCCCTTGCCAGAAGACGGTCACGAATGGGACCTCCGCCTCGACCAACCGCCGGGCCAACAACAGGCTCGTCGCGTTGATCGAATCGCCATAACGGTTGCGGATCGCGACCGGCTCTTGGCTGACGTCAAAGGCGGCCGTCGCGTCGGCTGACAGCAACAGGTTCAGAGCCCGCTGCTGGTGCTGTTTCCAAAGTCGTTCGGCTGGGAAAGTTTCGAAATCACGCCTAGCCACATCGAGCCTGGATAACAGCTCCTGACGGCTTTGAAGTTGCTCGCGTGTCACATCGCCGCTGAGCGTCAACGCGGGAGCTTGGAAACGCAGCGGCTCGTCCCGCGACCCGAGGATGAACAGCGGATCGAACTCGACTCCAAGCCTCGCCGCAAACTGCCCGGGCCGAGTGTAGGGGGCAGGACTCGGCATGTGAGGCAAAGACAGCAACCCGGGCAGGGTGCCGGTTGGGGCCCGCCGCGAGACGACGACCGATCCCATGTACGGCCAATCGTCCGGATAAGGACGGCGATTATTTCCCTGAGATAAAAAGGTCGCGTCCGGAACATGCCCGGTCAGGTTGTAGTAGTAACCGGCATGGTGATCGTTGGTGCTGACGGTGCCGTTGACCGAGCGAATCACCGCCAGGTGATGAGCCTGTTTGGCGAGCAGCGGCAGGTGTTCACAGAGCCGAATGTCGGGCGCGGAAGTGCCGATCGCTGAGAACGGCCCACGGTATTCGCTCGGCGCCGCCGGCTTCATGTCCCACGTATCGACATGCGACGCGCCGCCGCAGAGGAAGAAGAGGATCACCGATTTGGCTTTGCCGATGCCATCGCGCTCGCCCGCCTGCGCGTCGCCGGTACCGCCGGCCGTTTCGCCCCAAGCCGGACCGGGACGGCCGAACTGCAGACCGGCAAACCCACTGGCCGAAGCCAGCAAAAACGCGCGGCGGTCCGCCGCGCGATACCGAGATTGAGATGGCATCAGGCTATTCCTCGAGTCTTAAGGATCTTCGACGACGAGCTGCAAGTCATTTCGCCCATCGGCCGTGATTTCGACGCTCAGCGGTGACGTTGCCGGATCGGTGTAGGCCCGCGGAACCCGCAGGACCTCCCCGGCGGCGATCCCGTCCAACGGCGGCGGTATGTCGATCGTCACTTTGTGCGGCCCGAGCACGGCGCCATCGCCTCGTGAGTAGGTAGAAAGTGTGAATTTCCCGTTCTCATCAAGGGCGCCGACGGCTGGGTTTCCCTCGCCGACCGGATGCAGCGTCACCGCCCCGTGGTCGATCGGCTTTCCGTTGTACATCACCTGGCCGCTGGCCGGGGCCGTCGGCGGCAGGTTCGGGTCACGTTTCGGGCCACAGCCGACGGCGAGCAAGCAGACCGTCCCACAAAGTGCGGCGACGCACGCTCGTCTGAGTCGGGACGCCGATGCCCCAATCGGTGCCCACGCAGACGCAGGAGCAGATGCCCTCGCAAGGTCCCGCGCCCGGGCGAAATCAAATCCGAAAACTTCGGTCATGCTGAAAAATCTCCGATTGGTAAAAACTGGCTTGGTGATCCCGCTCGCATCATTTCTCGAGACCGCCCAATGGCAGCGAATCTTGCGGGTGAACCAATTGTTGGTAGTGCGCGAAGTTGACCGATTCGGAAACGAAATGGGTGCTACCATCGACCATCAAGAATTGGCAACCGCCGGGGTGAAAACTGTTGGCCGTGAACCCGTCGAGCCATCCGTGCTGGGCCGCCGTCCGCTGACCGATCCGAGTGTAAACCCGGTGGACATGATTGGGACCGCGGTGGCTGGACATCGGCGAGTGCCAGGACATCCAACTGGACCAAGCGTACCATTCGGGCGAGATCTCACCGACGAAAATCACGTTGGTCGTGCCGTCAAGCACATCCCGCATCTTCAGCGGCGGGCCTTGGCGGCGATCGAACATGGCATGAGGGTAAGTCGACGTCGCCAGTGGGATGTCGTAGCCGTGTCCGTTGAACCCCTTGTAGGTCGTCACCCCGACGGGCACGTCGCGCGGGCAGCCCGTGTGGGGAAAGCACCAGTTGGACCACAGGTATTGGGGGCCCGGTCTCGTCACGTCACCCGACGGGTCACTCGGGCAGAGATAAGCCGACATCGGCATCCGGGCAAGCGCCAAGTTCGATGGCGCCCCCACGTTGCTGGTCACCGGCAGGCCGAAATTGATCTGGTCGTAGAAAGGCGTCTGTTCGAGGAACGGCAAGATCAGCGCTCGCCAACTGATCCCGCTGTTGGTTGCCGCGGGGCCGAAATTGTTGCCGCCGTGGGTGGCCCAAGCCTGGTTTTTAGGAAACGACAAAAACGTGTCGTGGTAATTGTGCAACGCCAACCCGATTTGCTTTAGGTTGTTGGAGCACTGCATCCGCCGGGCGGCTTCCCGAGCCGATTGGACAGCCGGCAGCAGCAAACCCACCATCACCCCGATGATCGCGATGACCACCAGCAACTCGACCAGCGTGAATCCGAGTTGCTTCCTATTCGTGCGTTTCATCCGATGCTCCCGAGAAAAAAGTCAATTCAACAAAAACTACACTTTCCACCAATTCGGTAGGGCCTGCTTGAGTTTCATGGACGCGGCTCGTTCGGTCGGGTCGCAGGGCCGCGATCGGTATCGGTTTCCGGCAGGTATCTGCGGATCTGGATGCGGAGCATCGCCCGCGCCCGTTCGACGTCTCGGTCACCGATGGCTGACGCCAATTCCGTGTGTTCCCAGGCGATGCGATCGAGGTTGACCGCGTCCAGTGGGGAGGTCTCGACCAGCGAATGGAAAAAGTCGACCAGCACGCGTTGCATACCGGCTACCAACTTCGAGCCGGTCATTTCGAGCAGCAACGAGTGGAACGCGAGATCAAGTCGCTTTTCCTCTTCCAGACAAGTCCCATTATTGGCGATGTCTCGAAAGCGCGCGGCGATGCTCGACAAGCGGGCGATCTGTTCGTCGGTCGCATTCTTAACGGCCAGCTCGATCGCCCCCACTTCCAGGACATAACGGAGCCGAGATAGCTCCGCCAAATCGTGCTCCGATCTGGCGAACGACGGTAGGCTGGCCGAGAACAAGCCGATCGGATCGGGATGGCGGACGATCAACCCCTTTCGCTGCCGCCCCTCAAGCAACCCGATCGCACGCAGCTGCCCGACCGCTTCGCGGGCGACGGTCCGCGAGACGTCGTATTTTTCGGCCACCTCGGCTTCCGTCATGAATAGCTCGCCATCGGGCAATTGCTGCTGCTCGATCCGCGCGCGGAGACGCTCGGCAAGGTGCTGCGACTGACTTTTGCGAGATTGGACGGCCATCAAAAAACACTACTTAAACGAAGACGAACGAAGTGGCGGGCGAGTCGTTCGTTTGCCGCCCGATCGGCATGCTTTTTTAAATGGGAAAGCTATCGTCGCGGTTTTGGCTAAACAAACGTCGGATTGGCGAACGTGTCGTTCACGATGCGAAATCGAATATAATGCTATTTTTTCAAGCCCCCAAAGACTTTTTTTCGATTTTTTTCGAATCGGTAACCCGCCACCGCTGGCAACGTGCTGGCACATCGGCGTTGGTGGCGACGGTTCGCGATCTGGTGGGCAGCCGGCGTTCGCTTCCTGGCTGAGTACAAGTCACCGATTCGGACCCGATTTGCCTGACCAGCGATTCAACGACGACCTGCCACGGCGCCGTGTCGAGGAACAGACCGCTCCCTTGCAGGTCATCACCCCTCCACCGGTAGCCGGGCGGGGCTGAACTGATCCCGCAACCGCCAGGACACGCCAGCAAGCCCCACGCCGGAGGGCGCCACCCCGGAA
>RECD01000274.1 GCA_007694185.1 Planctomycetaceae bacterium | reverse complement strand
CCGGGCTAAGAAAGCAGGTGGTCATTCTCTGTTCCGGCTTTACGTCACCGGCGGGTTATAGGCCCCACAAAATTTTTTGAAAATTCTGGGCGAACGTCCGACGGGGGTGTCGGATAATGCATTCGAGTTATGCGGAACAAGACCTGTTGAAGTGCTTAGTCGGCCGTTTTTTGCCGATGAGAGCGTCGGGGTGCGGTGCTTCGGTCGAAATGGCCGTTCCGCGACACCCGCAGCGTTGCTGGCGAGCGTCATTTCAACCGCGTCTGACTCGGTGTCCGGGCCCGATCGGGAGCGTCGGGCCGCGGCGGAATGGCGTTCGTGGTTTATTTCTCCGGATGACACGACTGCGTTGGCTGGTTGACAACGGCCGCGCGTCGAATTCTGCCGGACGGCGATGGGTCTGCCGTCAGGCGAACGTTTGACTCCCGCCTGCTGAGCGGCACCGGTGCCCCAGGTCACGTGATTCGGTGCGGTCGCGAAGGTTGCGCGTTCTCATGCTCATGGTTGACATCGCGGGAGCGCCCTCCCGCTCCGGGAAAGAGCCGATTCGCTACTGAATTTCTGCGGGTGTTGGGCGGAAGTTGTCCGTTTTTTTCCGCAGCAGGTGTCCCGTCTGTCACAACACCACGACGCGTGGCGTATCGGTTACAGTATCGCGACACGCTACTTTTCACTTCGGAGCAACGGTGCTTTCCATGAGCAAGAGCGACCAAGCGTTGGTCTCCTTCATGATCGGATCGCCACAGGCGTTCATCGAGGGAGCGAGAACTTTGCGCGACCTCTGGTCAGGCAGCTACCTCGTCTCCTGGCTCGCCGCCAAGGCGATGCTCCCGATCCTGGACGATCCGGCTCTGGGAGCAAGATGCTTCGTCACCCCCCACGTCGACCCGGCCAACAACGACCTGTTGCTCGCGGCTGCGGGGCGCCCCAGCGGCAATCTCGACGCGACGCTGCCGTCGATCCCGAACAAGTTCTGCGTGATGGTTCCGGCCGATCGGGCCGCAGCCGTGCGCGATCAAACGCTGCACGCGGCGAACGAGGCTTGGTACGAGATCGGCCGAGACGTTCGCGGCCAACTGGCGAAATGGCTCAACGCCGAAGATGCGGGCTGGGATCGGTTATGGGACCCGCAACTCGAGTCGTTTTTCGAGTTCTTTGCCGTCGCCATGCCGATGGCGAGCCTCGACGCAAAAGACTGGAACGACCACTGGGATCGTTTGGGGCGATTGACCGATACGCTCCGTTCCGTCCGCCACGTCCCCGACTACTTTCCCGCAGCCGATGAAGAGGTGCCCGCCAAATGCAGCCTGCTCGGCAGCTACGAACAGATGGGTCCGGCGAATCTGAAGGATTCACGCAAGTTCTGGCAGGCCGCCGCGGATGGCAAAGGGATCGATGGGACGCGGGTGCAGAAGGTCGATCGGCTCTGTGCGGTCAGCCTCGTGAAACGCTTCGCTTGGCCGGTGGTCTTGTCCAAACAAACCGATCTACCAACCAAGGAACTCCGCTTTTCCGATACCGCGACCGTCGCCGCCAAGGCGTGGCTGAAGCAAGCCGAAGTCGATCCCGATAGCGAACGTCGCACCCATAATCGTTGGAACGGCCAGTGGCTGCATTGGGAGAAGGCTGATCAGGACTCCGACGAGGAAGCGTGTCCAGACGAACTTTTCAAGAAAATCCGCGATCGTCGCCGCAAGGACGCCCACGGCTCCCCACCGATCTACTACGCCCTATTGCACCTCGACGGCGACAACATGGGGCGGCTCTTCACCGGCGGCGCCGGGCCGAAGGAGTGGGGTGAAGGGCGCGGGCGGTACGAGAAGATCACGAAGGCGTTGACGAACTTCGGAAAGGAGGTCGCCGACATCGTCTGGACGTCGCATGGCGAATTGATTTACTGCGGCGGCGACGACATCTTGGCGATCTTGCCCACCGCTTCCGCTGTCGACTGTGCCCGTCAGCTCAACCTCGCGTTCGGCGAGGCGATGCAAGACGATTCGGTTTCGATCAGTGGCGGGTTGGCGATCGTCCACTACAAGGAGGACCTGCGTTACGCGTTGCAGGTCGTTCGCAAGGCCGAAAAACTGGCCAAACGGATCGATCGCACGCCGCCTTCCGAGCGCGAGGCGAATGAGCCGAAGCGCAAACAGGCGTTGGCCGTCGCGGCCTGCCGGCACTCGGGTGAGCATGCCGAGTTTGTGATGGGCTGGCAACGGGCAGAGCAGTTCCACGGCCTGGTCGAGCTGTTTCGGGGCGTGCCGATGACCGACCGTTGGGCGTACAAGCTGCGGCAGATCGCACCGGTCCTTGGCACCCTGCCGCCCGATGCGATCCGTGGCGAAATCGAACGGTTGCTGAACCGCGCGGAATACCCGAGCGAGCAGTTCAAGATGACCTTCATCGAGTTGCTGCTTTCGCTTTGGGACGACTACTTCGCCGAAATGACCGGAAAAGGACGTTCTTGGCGTGACAGCGGAAAGGTCTGCGTGACCGGCGAAATCTTGAATCAGTTTGTCACACTTTGCCAGACGGCGTCGTTCATGGCACGGGGGAGGGATTGAAGATGAACGCATCGGAACCGGTCAAATGGCGGGGCGTGTTCCTGGAGCCGCTCGACGTGCTCTTTTTTCGCGACGGACGCCCCTTCGATTCGACGAATCGCGTCGTCAGCGTCCTGCCGACCCCGCAGACGGTCGCCGGCGCGATCCGTTCGCATTGGCTCGGAGCAAGCGGTTTCTCACGATCGAAGATCAAGAACTACCAGGGCGACATCGTCTCGGCGCTCCGCGCTGCCGGAGCCGACGCCAAAATCCTCGACGCCCGTTTCCGCGGCCCTTGGTTGGCCGGCGGGGATTGTGCGAACGCAGGAGCGCGGCCGCTGTTGCCATGCCCGATGAACCTGAAGACATCAAAGGACGATCCCGACCGATGGCTTGTCGCCTTACCGACCGATCGGGGCGAATCGCCGGAAGACGGCTGGCAGCATGCCGACGGGTTGTGGCCGTTGGAGTTCCCGTCCGATCCGGATCCGAAGTTCGAATCGGTCCTTTTGACCCCCAGCGGGTTTCGAAAGTATCAGCAGCATCTCGATTTGCCAGCCGCCGCTCGCAACGGGTTCAGCCTGATCAAGGGGGATGATTACCTGGAGCCGGATGCCATCTATTCGACCGACCATCGGATCGGGATCGCGATCGATCCGAAATCGCTGGCGACGATCAAGGGCGAATTGTACGGTATCGGCCTGCTCGCCCTCCGCCCCGGTTTTGGGATGCATATCGAAATCGAGATGCCCGATTCCCTGGCCGAACTGCTCGACGGAAAGTCGTTCCCTTTCGGAGGGGAAGGGAAATGCGTTCGGGCCTGCGTGATGGACGAGCCGATTTTTTCGCCCGCCGACGAACCGGCAGGCCAGCCGCGGATGACGTACCTCGCCACACCGACGTTCCTGACCAAGCCAACGCCCCTGGCCACGGCGAAAACGCCTCATCGACCGTTGCCTCCGTCCGGCATCGGCACGATCCGCGGCGCCGCGTCCGATCGGCCCTTGGCGGTTTCGGGGTGGGACGTCGCTCGCGGCGGACCACGCGCTACCCGCTTCGCCGTGCCGGCTGGGGCAGTCTACTTTTGGGACGGACCGGTGAAGGTCGAAGGGCTGATCGGTGACATCCCCGATCGCGATGCCCGCTTGCAGGAAGGTTGGGGATTTGCCATCCCCGCGAATTGGAACGCCGGGGCTAGTTCTGAGTAACGCCGAGTTGGGTGACCGTTGATGAATGCTATTGATCCTCCGCGGAAAAAAGGGAAATCAGAATGACGAACGTTTGCAACCGCAAGGCAGTCGGCGCGCTGCTTCACCTGCACGCCCTGACCGGCGTCCATTGGGGGTCGGGATCGAGCCTCGGAACCGTCGATTTGCCGATCCAGCGCGAACGGCATACCGAATGGCCCAACGGCGCCGGTTCGGCACTCAAGGGGGTGCTTCGTGACACCTGCCGCGAAGCGATCGCCGCGAAATCTCATGCGGGCGATCGGACGAAGGCCGATAGCGATTCGTCTATCCGGCGGCTGTTCGGATCGATCAAAGGTGCTGCAGACACGAATGCCGGGGCGCTCTGCGTGACCGACGCGCGGCTGTTGGCCTTCCCCGTCCGTTCTCTGAAGGGCGTGTTCGCGTGGATCACCTGTCCCGCCGTTTTGACCCGGCTGCGGCGGGATGCCGAGTTGGCGGGAATCGAGTACGGGCCGTTCGACTTCGATCCGGCGACGGCAGCGCCAGCGATTGTGGCAGCGGCAGTTGCCAACAACCAACCATCCCCGGCGTGGATCGCCGATGGCTGTCCGTTGGTGGTGGCGGACGAGTTCCTGCAATTGGACGATGAGACATTGACCATCGCAGGGGATCGGATCACCGAACTGGCGAACTGGATCAGCGAACATTGTTTGCCCGCGGGCGACGACTACCAGGCGACCCGCCAGCGTCTCGCCAAGCACCTCGTCGTCGTTCCCGACGACGTCTTCACCCACTTCTCGAAATATGCCACCGAAGTCGTCGCCCGCATCGGACTCGATTACAAGACCAAGACGGTGAAGACCGGCGCGCTCTTCTACCAGGAATTGCTGCCAGCCGAGTCGTTGATGTACAGCGTTTTGATCGTCAACGAATCCCGCTCGGAAGATCCCGAGTCGGGCAGCAACCTGCTGAGCGAATTGACATCGATGATCGGCTCGTCGAGCGTCTTACAGGTCGGTGGTGACGAGACGACCGGCAAGGGGTATTGTTCTGTCCACTTCAGCCAAGGGAGCCAGTCGTGAACGCCAAATCTCCGCCGAAACAGACTTGGGAACAACAGCGTGCGAAACACGCTTGGGACACCGTCTCGAAATTGACGGGAGACAAGGAGAGAAAGGAGTTCGGTACCCAGGCGAAGAAGTTGCCGGTCCGCATCCTGACGTCCGGGTTGGGGCCGTCGCTCGCCTTTCTCAGGGCTAAGAAATACGCCCCCGAGCTGTCGAAAGCGTTGAATGATTGGATTAAAGAGTGTGCTTGGGCCAAACGGGCGACCGAAACTTCCGGTGCCGACGCCGATCTGATGCAAAAGATCATTCATGGTGATGCCGAGTTCTTGCGTTTGGCGACCGACGAATGCATGGCCTATTTGCAGTGGTTGGTCCGCTTTGCCGAAGCGGCTGACCTGGTGGATACCGAATGAACCTGCCGTTCGAATGTTTGCTCGGAGATAACTGATGGCCAGTGGGACAGTGAAGACGTGGAACGGCCGGACCGGGTTCATCCGTGACGACGCGGGTGGGGCCGATCTGTTTTTTGGTGATCGCGGATTGGCAGGAATTTCGGCGGACCAGATCCGGACCGGCATGCGGGTCGAGTTCGATGCGGGCGAGGGGCCCAAGGGACGCCGCGCGGACCGGGTTCGCCCGGCCGGCGGGGCCGTGCCTGTTGATAGTGGCCGTGGCAGCCAACGACCCGCAAGTCCACGTGCTAATCAGCCGGCCGCAGCGGTTCGCGGCACCGACGGCGGGCAACGCAGCCAGCACCGTGACCAATCGCCGGCTGCTGCTTTGGATCTGCAGCAGTCCGCCTCCACGGCCTGGACGCTACCGCGTGCCACCCAAAAGGTAATCCGCGGCGTTCGAGTCGAAGATCGGCATCCGCTGATTCAGCTCGATCGGCTTTCCCTGCCCGGCGACCAGAAAGTCCAACGGGCCTCGTTGGACGACGTGGTGCGGACGAGCGGCGACCCGCGGTTGCTAGCTGAGCTCGATGCTCGACGGCGGAAACTGCTCGCGACACAATCTCCGGCCGATCGGATCGCCGTCTGGAATCAGAAAACCGACGGACCGCTGACGTTGCACCTCGCACGCTCCGGAATTCTGGAGAATGCCGGTTTGGCGCTGCATCCGGTCTACGGGTTCGCCTACTTACCCGGCAGTGGGCTGAAAGGGATGGCGCGCGCGGCGGCCCAGGAGTTGTTGGGTTATTCCCCGGAAAAGATCCTGTCGATCTTCGGGAACGAACCGGGCGAGGGACGCGAAGGCTACCAGCGGGCCGGCGAGATCATCTTTCACGAGGCTTGGCCGGTCAGTTGGCCAAGGTTGATGATCGACATCGTCAACAACCATCATCCGACATACTATCAAGGGAAAGACGCCCCAGGCGATTGGGACGCGCCCAATCCGGTCTACTTTCTGGCGGTCGCCCCGGGGACCGAATTCGGATTCGCACTTTCGATGCGGCGCTGTGACGGCGACACAGCGCTTCTGCATGCCGCCGTCACGGCGCTGCAACAAGCCTTGAGCTTGGCCGGCGCCGGTGCCAAAACGGCTGCGGGTTATGGCGGGTTCGAACCGCCGGCCGATGTGTCCGTTTCCGCGGATACGGACACGTTCACAACAGACGCCGAATCGATCAAACCGCCGCGGCCGGAACGTTGGAAGTTGCGATTGGAATCGCCCGCGTTCCTGGCCGGTGCGGAACAGGCCCTGGAAGATTGCGACCTGCGATCGGCAACGCTACGAGGCCAACTGCGTGCCTGGTGGCGAAAACTTCATGCGGGCTACGTCACCGTGGATGAACTGCGTCAATTGGAAGCGACCGTCTGGGGCGATACCGTCCAAGGGTCGCCGATCCGCATCCGACTTCGGACCATCAAGCGACCCCAAGTGCGGTTGCATGAACATCCCAAAGATCGTTTTTCGGGACTCAAGTATCTCGCCTACGGCATGGACGAAACTTCGCGTGGCGTGCGAAAGCAGCGTGCCGTCGCTGACACCAACGGCCAATGGGAATTGGCCTGTCTGATCCGTCCCAGCCATTATGTTGCGGCGGGTCAGAAGAAAAAGTCAGAATCGGGGCAGCCGATCGAGGCGGAGCAGATTCGTCTGCAATTCCACGCCGCATTGTGGTTGCTGACCCACTTCGGCGGTGTCGGTTCCAAAGGACGCAAGGGGTTCGGATCGCCACTCGCCGAGGGGCAGTTGGAGATCACGCGACTCGACCAGGCGATGGAAGCCGCGGCCGGGCTGCGCCGGTCGCTCGGGATGACTCAAACGTTCCAGGAAAGCCTCGCGGAATCGCCAGCTTTGGGACACCCGGACAAGTTGGTGAGTGAGCAGACGATCGCGGCCCGCGACGGTTGGGAAGCGATCGAAATTGCCGGCAAAGCCTATGCGAGCGTTGCCAGCAGCTTCAAGCATCAGGAGGGAAAAATCGCCTTGGGTTTGCCTCGCAAGATCCACGGACCGATGGACAAGCCGCTGCGTCACCAAAACGAGGCGAACCATCAACGGCCGCAATTCCTTAAGACGGCCAAGCAGTCGAGCGGCAAGCCGCAAGACGCGCGGTACGCGGCGCCGGTTCACCTGCATGTCACTCAAGCGGAGCCTGGACGTTGGGTAGTCCGCCTGTTGGCGTTGCCCGTCAAGTATTTGCCTGACGCCGCGTCACACCGCACGACGGCGGAATTTTTGAAAGAGTTCGTCGGACGGTTCGAACAGGAAATCCGAGTCGGCAGCGTCTCGACGCCGAAGCCGAACACCGGTGGCGGCGGAAGTACGGGCGGTGGTGGCCGAGCGCCGCAGGGGCCGCCGCGGGTTGTTCAGGGATTTGCGCAGGTCCAGGTCACCGTGTTGGAAATCAAGCAGGTCGGGAATCGGCAGCAATTGAAGGTGCAGGAAGCGGACAAACCGAAGCCGGGTATGTTGATCGATGGCACGCCGCCCGACCCGCTACCGGAGGTCGGTCAGCAGGTGACCGCCTACCGTTCGACCACCTCGGACATCAACAGCCCCCGATATCGCTGGACGCTGCCGGAGCCGAAACAACAACAGGGCGGCCAACGACGCGGGGGCCGTCGATGACGCCGCATGGCCATCCGGCGACCGGCAAAACGGACAGCATCACGGCCAACCGCCGACCCCGTTTGCTTGGGGCAAACCGCTGCCGATCGTTGGCGCAAGAATTCGAGGCTGCTGAATCATGCTGAATATCCGATTGATACCGCTGAAGCAAACCGTTCGGCTTGATGAACTCGGCGAGGCCGGTGACGGAGCTCCCAAACTGATCATCGCCGACGCCTACGTCGCGGGGGCGGAAGATTGGCAACCCCAGCGGTGGGGCTGGGCGACCGAGCGGGACGGCCGGTCTGTCCTGAACGTCGACCATCATGCACCGACGGCATCGATGCGACGGGCCGTTTCCAGCGGCAACTTGGCGTTGGAGTATGTCGCTGAGCAGGGCCCGTTGCGAAGCGATCAGGGTCGGGTGCTGATCAACCACTGCGATTGCGATTCGGTCGTTTCGTCCGCGATTCTCGCCGGGATCGTCCCCGCCGACCCGCGGTTCGGTCGAGCGGTGCTGGCGGCGGATCACACCGGCCATGCTGACGAGATCGCGGACGCCTTGCAACCGCTGGAATCGCTCCGCGACCTGGAGTTATCGCTGGCGACGCTACGGCAATTGCTCGACGGCGAGCCCTTATCCGAACCGGCACGGGGGCTGATGGAAGCGCGGTTGCGTGAACGAGCCGCATGGGGCGAGGCGATTCAGAGGGCCGATGCGGTCCGCTGGGTTGATCGCGTCGCCGTCGTCGTGCGCCCCGACCGAGTCCCAACGGAATTGTTGGTCTCGCTCGTGCCCGAGGCGGTCGCGATCATGACAGCGAAACCTGCCGGCGACGGCAAGTGGGTCGCCAAGTTACGTCTCGGGCTGGCCGCGCCGAATGGCATGTCGCTGCTGGATCTCGGCATTCAGACTTTCGATCCGGCATTCGGCGGTCGTTGGAACGCCGGGTCGAACAACCGAGGCGGCGGTGCGCCGATCGATCCCGAAACCTACGCCGCCAACCTGGCCGCCGCGATCCGTCGGCGATCAACCACCCAATGATTCAAAAGCCACAGCCCATCGGGAGCCCCATCAATCCTTCGAACCGACCCTTGGGGACAATGTTTGGGCCGCATCCGTTGCCGGTCGCTGGCCTTCACGGCTGGTCCCCGGTCATCGGAAGGGTGGCGCGTGAGATCCGGTCGGGAACCGGTTCCGGGCGGCGT
>RECD01000179.1 GCA_007694185.1 Planctomycetaceae bacterium | reverse complement strand
CGGTGGCGCAGAACGGGAACCGAGAATGACCGCCTTTTTTCTTAGCCCAGAGGGCGACACATGCTTGCCGGTGGCGTAAGCCACCGGAACCAGGAAAATAAACTCACAAAGCCCGAAAGGCGACACATCATTGCAGCGGCGCCAATGAAGCTTGGCATTTACACAACCTGAGCACTTCGACAGGCCTTTACCGTTTGCTGACGCAACCGTCGTAGTTCAATAGCATGTTGGCCACGGAGGCGGTGGCGGCTAGGGAGGCTACTGGCAGGTTCGGATCGGGGCTGACGTCGCCTACCGATAACCAACGCCCCGCTTGCTCCGGTTCGGCGGTGAATCGCGCGACCTGCTTGGCGTGCAGTTCCTCCATCGCCGCGAACTCGTCGGCCGTCGCGATCCGGCCGGTGGTCAGACGGAACAGGTCGTTCAGGATCGCGGCGATGTCGTCCCCATGCCGGTGGTGCATCCGCTCGGCCGCCCCGCGAGCCGCTTCGACGAATTGGGGGTTGTTCAACAGCACGAGCGACTGCAGCGGCGTGGCGGTGACCTCGCGTTTCACGCGGCAGACGTCGCGAAGCGAGGCGTCGAGTGTCGTCAGCGCTGGCGCCGGACCGGTGCGGTTCCAGTAGGTGTAGAGGCTGCGGCGATGCAGCCCCTGTCCTTTGTCTCGTGCGACCGGCTTGAAGGAACTTTCGACTTCGTATGGACGGGCCGGTGGCCCGCCGACCGTTTCGGCCAGCAACCCGCCGATCGCAAGCGCGTTGTCCCGGAGCATTTCGGCTTGCAACCGATAGCGTGGGCTGCGCGATAGCAACCGATTTTCGGGGTCGCTCGCGGCGGGTTCGGCGGACGCCTGGCGGTAGGCTTGCGTGGTGACGATCAGCCGGATCAGCCGCTTGACGTCCCAGTCCCCTTCGACGAATTCGACGGCCAACCAATCGAGCAGTTCCGGATGGCTCGGCGGGCTCCCTTGGCTGCCGAAATCTTCGGGGGTCGAAACCAAACCTCGGCCGAACAACGATTGCCACAACCGGTTGACGGCGACACGAGCGGTCAGCGGATGATCGGGATGGGTCAGCCACTTGGTGAAACCGAGCCGATCGTCGGGCCAGGCTTCGTCCCAGGGCAGCAGCGCGGCAGGGGGGGCTCGGCGAACCGGTTCGACCGGCGCGTCGTAGGCGCCTCGGGCCAACCACATCGTTTCACGCCGCGGTTCTCGCTCACGCATCACCATGATTTCGGGGATCGGTTCGCTGAACGCGGACCAGGCCGCACGTGCTTCTCGGAGCGAGCTCAGCGCGGCCAGGTATTCGGGGTCGAGCGTCGTCAGGTAATGCGATTGCCACCGCGGGTCGACCGACTCGGTATCGCCTTTGGTGGCCGATTCGCCTGTCGCTTGCGGTTCGCGTGTCATCGGTTCACGCTTAGCCAGCACCTCGATCTCGATTTGCGACAGGGTGCGGTCCCACACGCGAAATTCGTCGACGTCACCGCCGGTCAGCCCGCGGTCGCGAAACCTCGCGCCGATCGCGATCTGGTCACCACCGCCACCGGTGATGTTTCGGGTCAGGTGATCGCGGACGACGGACGTCTCGGCCGGCTGCCCGTTGATGTGAATTCGCAGGCCGGCGGCGCGGCCGGCGCCGTCGTAGGTGACGGTGACCTGCTGCCAACTGCCGACTTCCAGCGGCATACTTGCGCGGACGCTGATCGCGTCGCCGGGCCAGAAATGGATCAGCGACCATTGCAGGTGGCCTTCGTCGATCAGCAGTTCGTAACCGCGGCTGGCGGCGTCGGTCCAAGCCCGCGAGCGATGAAAGACGACGGCCCGATCTTTCACGTCGGGGACGCGAAGCCAGAGGCTGACCGAAAACGGTTCCCAGCGGTTGAAGTTGCCGACCCCGACACCGACCTCGTCGTCACCGCCGATCCGGATCGCACGGCCGGACACGCCGTCGACCAAAGTCGTTCCTTTCGGCGCCGTTTCCGATTCGAAATCGAGATGCTTGATCGCCCCGACCGGTGGGTAGGGAATGACGGCGGCCTCGCTCGCAGCCCACTCGCGGTAGGCATCGGACCGCTGGTCGACGAGTTTCTCGAGTGCCGATTCGCGGACTTGAATCGCGGCGGCCAATTCGTCTAAGCGGGCGTCTTGCGACGGGGTGGTCAACTTCAGCGTCGGCGTCGGCACCGAATCGGTGAAGAAGGAATAGAGCCCCGACTCGTCGATGTTGTCGAAGAAACTGGTCAGTTGGTAGTACTCGACCTGAGACAGCGGGTCGTACTTGTGGTCGTGGCAGCGGCAACATTCCATCGTCAAACCGAGGAACGCGGTCGCCACGGTTTGAGTCCGATCGGCGACGTACTCGCTACGGAACTCCTCCGGCACGCTCCCCCCTTCGCACTCTTGCGGGTGGAGCCGATTGAACGTCGTCGCCAAGATCTGGGACTGGGTCGCGTCGGGCAGCAGGTCGCCGGCGAGCTGTTCGGTGACGAAACGGTCGTACGACATCCCGGAATTGAAGGCTTGGATCACCCAATCGCGATAGGGCCAAACCCGACGGTCTCGATCGACCTGCATCCCGTAACTGTCGCTGTAGCGGGCGACGTCGAGCCAGTCGGCGGACATCCGTTCGCCGAAGCGGGGCGAGGCGAGCAGCGAGTCGACCAACCGTTCGTAAGCTAGCGGCGAATCATCGGCCAAGAAGGCGTCGATCTGTTCGAGCGTCGGCGGCAGGCCGGTCAAGTCGAAGGTGACGCGGCGGATCAGCGTTTCGCGATCCGTCGGCGGTTGTGGCGTCAGGCCTCGAGGTCGCATCGCCGCCAGCAGAAAACGGTCGATCGGGTGGGATCGCCAGTTCGCCAAAAAACCGTCAGCCGCGTCGCCGGAGTCTGTTCCGTTGCTCGCCGCTTCGGCAACGAGATCGTCGACCGCAGGCGGTTGGACGCGAACCGGTTTAACGAACGACCAATGCGATTGGTACTCGGCCCCCGAGTCGACCCAGCGGCGCAGCATCTCCTTTTGTTCGTCGTTCAGAGCCCGGCCGGTCGAAGGGGGCGGCATCACCATGTCGCTGTCGTCGGACGTGATCCGTGCGATCAGCTCGCTCGCGTCGGCGTCCCCAGGGATGATCGCCACATCGATCGCTTCGTCTCGCAAGTCGAGTCGCAAGCCGGCTTCGCGGTAGTTCGCGTCCGGACCATGGCAGAAAAAGCAATTTTCGGACAGGATCGGGCGGACGTCCCGATTGAAGACGATCGGATCCATCCCGGAAGGAGTTCCCTCAACACGCGAACCGGATGCGGGCTGATCGGCAGCTTCGTCTGCGGTCGGTTCGCCGCGCACGGCTAGGCCGGCGAAACCGAGCAGGCCGGTCAGCGTGAACAGCAGCGCGAGTGATCGGTAGGTGGCGGGGTGGAAAAGCATCAGCGGTCGCTGGGGTCGGGCGGTGGGGGTGTCGGTGGGTGGAGTCACAGATCCGTTCCGTCCGACGCGACGGGTGCCCGGCGGTTCGCTGGGGAACTCACCCGTTCGCGGCGGCGAACACCCGAGCCGCAGCCGATGCGGCGGCGTACCCGAGCGGATCGTTCTTACGAATACAGTAATCCAAAATCGGCTCGTAATGACCGCAGCGGGCGGCCATTTCCAGTAGCGGCGGGACGAGCCGCGGCGACGGGACGTCATCGGGAACATGCCCTAAGGCGACGTCGATCGCTTCGGCGCTGCGGCCGACACGGTCGAGCAATTCCGTGTAGACCTCCATCGGCGCCGTGCCATGTTGTTGCGGGTCCGAGGCTCGCATTTTGCGTTCGAACAACGCCAAACCGGCGTCGACGTCACGCCCCAGCAGGACGCCGAAGTAGGCCGAGTGCGAGGGGTAGAAATCGACGAACGGTTCGTCGCCGGGGTATTGAAATTGGTGGTGCAGTCGGCGGCCGTACTGCGTCAATTCCCACGCCTTCTGCAGCGATTGTTCGTCTTCGAGCACCCGGGCGATCCGGATCACGGCTGCCAGGTGGGTCGTATCGAGGTGGTAGCCGCCATCGGCAAGGAGCCACTTCCGCTTGGTCAACATGTCGTGCAGCGACTCGTCGGGGTCAGCAGGGGCTTCATTGCGGGCGATGTCGCCACGGACGACTTCGCTGAGTTCGTCGTAGAAGTGATCCAGCAGGACCCGCGCGGCCGCCATGCGGCTCGGTTTGTCTCTTCCGGCGATCGATTGCTCGAACGTCGTGATGCTGTTGCAGGTCCCGTTGCGATCGAGCAACATTTGGTAGCCACGGGGGATATCGACGCCCTCGTGCAGCATGACGGTGATCAGGTCTTCCGAGTTCTCATCGTTGGGTTCGATCTTGCTCAACAATTCGGCAGCGCGGGCCATGTCGCCGGTCGGCCGCAGGTACATCCAGCCCTCGCGGATCTTACCTTGGCTGAGAAACAGTTCTCCCGTTTCGCGGCAAGCGGCTAACAGGCCGGCTTCGAGTTGCCGATCGATGTCGTCGCTTTGACGAGGTTCGTCCTCCGGCGCGATCAGCGGTAACCCTAAGCGGAGGCGAATCCGCATCTTCAACGCCTCGAACAGCTCCAACGGCCGACCTTCGCGCCGATAGTGCTCGATCGCCGTTTCGACCATCGCCGCCGGATCGTCACGCAGTTCCGCCAACCGCTTGAAAATCACCGGCACGGTGGCGGTCGCTGCGGCGGAAGTCCCGGCGGAGGTCGCCGAGTCGGAGGCCAAAACCGGGTTCATAGTCGAGTCGGAGCAATCAGAAAATCTCATGCGGCTGTCAGATGCAGGCGAGGTAGGGGCGGGTGGCAGTGGGCGGCAAACGAGTGACGGCCGGGATGGGCGGCCGGACTCGGAATGCCGGTATCCGCCGGTCGGTTGACCGGTCGAGCGTTCGCGGCAGGCGAGCGACGAGTGGCTCAAGGGGGGCGGTTCAGGTGCCCTCTTCGAGCAATCGCTTGACCAACGGGATGATGTTCTTTTCGTACGTGAAGCCCGCGTCTTCACCGACGTCGCTGAAGGTGCGGACCAGTTTTCCGGAAGCGTCGTAAATCATCACCGCGGGGATCGAATCGATCTCGACCGCCGTGAAAACTTCGTCGCTCGCCGTGTCGCACAAGTAGTTGGGGAACTTGGCACCGACCGACGCGAGGAAGGCTTCGACCCTGGGACGATACGACTCGGCGGGCTTCGTGCGGCGACCGTCAAAATCGACGTTGACCGCCAGGCAAGCGACCCGTTTGCCGAGTTCGCGATCGATCTGGACCAACCCAGGGAACTCCTTCAAGCAGGGTTCGCAGGCGAGTGACCAGAGGTCGACGACCGTCACGCGGTCCGTCTTGGCGACCGCTTGGGTGATCGTTTCCCAACCGGCGGTTTTCAGCACCACCTCGGCGGCCTTGTCGGCTGCGGAAGTCGCGGTCGCCGGCGCCTGTGGTGCGGCGACCAACCGGACGCCGCCAGCGTCTGCGGGAATGGCGGAGGAATCGTTCACCGGCGGCAATTCGAAGCCGCCCGACCTGGGCGCCTCGCCATCTGCGGGCTGCGCCGGTGCTTGCGCGGGGTCGAAATCGGGTGGCAGCACAAACGGGCTGGTGGCACTCACATCAGGACTTTCCGTACCGGCCGCGGGCGGCGAAGATTCTGGGGCGGGCATCGCCGGGCTTTCGTCCGGCGGCGGTACCTCGCCCGGCGGCACGATACTCGGGGATTCCGCCCCGGTCGGGCCGGACGGTTCGGAGGTCGAACCGCCACAACCGGCCAGCAACAGGGCACCGACTAGCCAGAGGGTGCCGCAAGAGTAGCCGGTCAGGCGGCAGAAACCGACGCGATCGCGATGGAGGGAAGGCATCAGACGACTTTGGGATTGGGGGAATTGGTCCAGCGATTCGGTGCTGGAGACGTTATTCTGAAGTGAATCGGTTGCGGGGCCCGAGGTGGTCGTATTCAGCAACCGCTTGAGTCGGTCGCTTGTGCGGCCATTTGGACGGCCTGTCACTCGGGTCGACCGATCAGTTTAACACATCCGAGGTACGGTCGGTCGATACCCCTCGTTGTTTGCCAGGCGGGACGACTCCCAGCCGATTTCGAAACGCTCTTTTTAATCACAGGTCTTTGGTGGAACGCGAATTGTCGACCGCATTCCTGATCCACTCTGCCAAGGCGGGTGACCGCGAGCACTTCGGAAGGTTGCTGGAGCAGTATCGCGGTTACCTGTTGATGCTCGGCCACCGCTACTTGTCCGACCGGTTGCGGCGGCGGGTCGAACCGGGCGACCTGGTACAAATGACGTTTTTGGAAGCCCAGCGAGATTGGGACCAGTTTCGCGGCCAGACCCCGGGCGAGCTGATCGCGTGGCTTCGACACATATTCAAGAACAACCTGTCTACGGCGGTCGCTCGGCATCTGTTCGCCCAAAAAAGGTCGCTCGACCGCGAGACCCATGCCCCCGCTGCGGCTCGTGATTCCTCACCCGACTGGATCACGTTGCTACCGGGCAATCAATCGAGCCCCAGCCGGCGAGTGGCTCATCGGGAAGAGGTCGCGATCCTATTTGAGGCGTTGCATCGGCTGCCCGAAGCCCAAGCGGAAGCGGTGCGGTTGCGGTATCTCGAAAGCTTGACGTTGGATGAGATCGCCGATCGGATCGGCAAAAGTGAATTGGCGGTCGCCGGGCTGCTGAAACGTGGCTTGAGCAAGCTCCGCACGATCCTCGGTCCGCGTTGGGAGTCGGCGGGATGAAGGACGAACGGGAACAAGAACCGTCCGCGACGCCGGAGGAACAACGTCTGGACGAGGCGTTGGTTGCCTACCTCCGTGCCCGCGACTCGGGTCAGCCGATCAGCCGCGAAGCGTTCTTGGACCAATTCCCGGAGCTAGCTGACAAGCTGGAAGAGTTGCTGCGGGTCGCCGATTCGCTCGACGCTTGGGTCGGGCGATTAGAGGAACCCGCACCCGCCGAAACGATCGCTTGGGGCGTCACCGTCGGCTTCGACGAACGGACGACCACGGAGAACATCGACACGCTGCCGATGCCGGTCGGCAAGGCGCGCAGTCACGGCCCGACCTTGCCGTACGACTTGGGCGACTACACGTTGCAACAGGTGCTCGGGCAAGGCGGCATGGGTGTCGTTTATCTGGCCGTTCAAAAAGGTCTGGGACGTCAGGTCGCGGTCAAAATGATCCGTTCCGGGGTGCTGGCCAGCGAGGTCGAGGTCAGGCGGTTCACGCAGGAGGCTCGCGCGGCCGCGTCGCTGCAGCACCCTCACATCGTTTCGGTCTACCAATCCGGGTTCGCCGACGGACACCACTTCTTTTCGATGGAGTACGTCCCCGGCGTCGATCTGGCCAAGCGGATCGGCAAAACGCCGCTCGATCCGCGTATCGCCGCCCGCTACGTTCGTGACGTCGCCCGCGCGATCGACCACGCTCACGCCCGCGGGGTGCTGCACCGCGACCTGAAGCCGGCCAACGTGCTGATCACCAGCGACGACCAGGTCCGCGTGACCGATTTCGGTTTGGCCAAGACGATCGAAACGGACCAGGACATGACCGGCAGCGGCACGGCGATCGGCACGCCGGGCTACATGGCGCCCGAGCAAGCGAGTGGTCAGAGCAAATCGTTCGACGAAACGGGCGACGTCTATTCGCTCGGCGCGATCCTCTTCGCCACGCTCACCGGCCGACCGCCCTTCGCGGCTGACGGGATCGTGCGAACGATGTTGCAAGTCATCCATCAACCCGCCCCGGCGGTCCGCTCGATCGTCCCGGACGTCCCCGAAGACCTCGACACGATCGTCGCGAAGTGCTTGGAAAAGACGCCCAAGAAACGCTACCCGTCCGCCGCCGCCTTGGCTGATGAACTCGACGCGTTCCTCGAAGGTCGACCGATCTTGGCTCGTCCGCGTCCGATCCACGTCCGAGTCTGGCATTGGCTAAGGCAAGTGCCACTGATCGCCGCGTTGGGGGGCCACCGGGTGATCGAGCCGACGCGCCAGCACCAACGTTTCCAAGCCGCCGCATTGGCGCTCTTGATCGCCCTGCCGCTGATGGTCGGGCTGACGATGGCCGTCGGCAAAATGATCCCCACGCCGCTGCCGGACGTGGTTCGCCTGGCGGGCGGTTCGGACGGTGGCGTCTTCGATCAGGTCACCCGATCGCTCGCAGAGCGGATCAGCGAAGAACTCAACATTCCCACCGAAGTCGTCCCGACTGGCGGCTCGATCGACAACCGCGACCGGTTGCTAAGCGGCGAAGTCCATTTGGCGCCGATGCAGTCCGGGGCGCTCGGCAACGACGAGCTGGCCATCGTCGCGCCGCTGTTTTTCGAAGCGATCCATGTCGCCGTCCGCGTCGATTCCGGGATCGACGATTTCGAATCGATGGCGGGTCACCCCATCGCCGTCGGTCCGGCCGGGACCAGCATGCGGCTGGCGACGGAAGCGTTCTTGCAATCGGTCGGGCTCCCCAAAGAACGCTGCCCAAGACGAGAACTCCCCTGGAACGAACTGTTGTCACCGCCTGCCGACGCCGCCTCCCCCGCTGACCTGCCGCCGATCGCGGTCCTCTGCGTCGGCAAGCGGAACAGTTGGGTCGAATCGCTGTTCGCCAAGCCTGAGGGGGGCTCGCCAGCCTGGCGGTTGCTGCCGGTCCCCCAAGCGATCGAAATCTCGCTCCAGCATCCCAGTCTACGGCCGATGCGGATCCTGCCGAGCGACTATCCGGAAGCGGGGTTGCCCGAAGAGGGGATCTCGACCGTTTGCACCACGGCATTTCTGGTGACCCGCTTTCAAACCCCCGACCGGCTCGTCACCGCGACGCTCCAAGCGATCTACCGCCAGCCGCGGTTGGTCCCCGATCAGATCTCACCGGAACAAGCCTTGGAATTGACCCGAACCGGGCTGCACCCCGCCGCCAAACGTTACTTCGAAACGGATTGATCCGTGCCAGGTTTTTCTTTGCCGGCAATCGATGAAACCGGGTTTTGGGGCTTCGTTCAACCGCCTATTCGCCAGCCCACTTCGTGCTCAGCGAAAGCGGTGCTCGTGCTCGTAATCGACCCCACGATGCCGCCTTTCCGGCGATTCTGGAAACCGTGACGGTTTTTATTTTGTGTTTCGAAATGAGAGCGATACGCTACGTTTGAGCTCCCGTTTTTTGCACGTTGCCGGCAAGGACGAAGAGTGGTGCCTTCGATCGGCAAATGGGAAACGTCGCGCGGTGTTGGTGGCCGTGACGGCTGCCCGTTTTCGATTACGAGCACCGCTACGCTGAGCACGAGCACGAGCACGAGCACGAG
>RECD01000191.1 GCA_007694185.1 Planctomycetaceae bacterium | reverse complement strand
CCGAAAAATGGGTGGCACCTTCCGAAGGCCGGGTGGCACCTTCCGAAGGCCGGGTGGCACCTTCCGAAGGCCGGGTGGCACCTTCCGAAGGCCGGGTGGCACCTTCCGAAGGCCGGGTGGCACCTTCCGAAGGCCGGGTGGCACCTTCCGAAGGCCCGCTTAGCGAACAACCTGCTTACAAACAGCTTGTTAGCCAACGCCTGAGTAGCCACCTTCGACTATTGGACGGCCGCTTGGCAGTAGGCGAGCCGATAGGCGGCCGGTGCGAAGACGGTCCCCAGTACCGTGGCGCCGAGGACGCCGCCCGAAATCGCTACCGCCAGCGGCGGCCAAAACTGACCGCCGGCGAGGATCAACGGCGTGAACCCGGCGATCGTCGTCAAAGTCGTGGCGACCACATGCCGCGTGCAGTGCGATACCGTGACCGCCAACTCTTCCGCCGTCGCCGCCCCATCTCCATGGTTTTCCCACAGCGCCGCGACGACGACGATCGAATCGTTGATCGCGATGCCGATCAATCCCATCGTGCCGATGATCGCCATGAATCCGAACGGGTAGCCGCCTAATCCGATCGCCAACAATCCCAACCCGATCGACAACCCACCGACGGCGCCGATGATCGCCGCCAAGCGGAACGAACCGAGCGACAAGACCAACGTCGCCACCATCAACGCCAGCAAAAAGCCGACACTGGCCAACAAGTTGCCGACCGCGTCATCCCGTTTGGACGCCTCGCCCCCGTAAGTCAACTCGTACCCTGGGGGTAACCGAAAGTCACTGGCGGCCAACCGCTCCTGGAAATCACTCAACACGATCGACGGCAACGCTCCGGCGACCAAGTACGCACCGACCTCGTTCAACCTCCGCCGATTCAACCGCACGATCACACCCGGTTGCGGCTCCAACCTCAATTTTGAGACGGCCGCCAGCGGCACCATCGAGGTGCCGCCACCCGCCGATCCCGTCCCCGAAGTCCCGGCAACTTGACGCCCCGATCCCGATTGTCCTGAGCGTGGACCACCTGCCGACGTCGCGGCCGAATCCTGCCGAGCCGACACCAGCTCGATCGATCGTAATCCCGCCACCTCCGACCGCGCCGGGTCATCGGTCCGCACCCTAACCGGCAACTCTTCCGTCTCTTGCAACAACGTCCCGCCGATCCGGCCGTCCAGCGACATTTGCACCTGATCCGCAATTTGACTCGGCGTCAATCCCGCCATGGAGGCGGACTGCGCGTCGACGTCGAGTGTCGCCTTGGCTAACGTTTCCCCCAGCAGACTGCGGGTGTGAGTGACCAACGGCACGCCGGCCAGGATCGAGCGAACCTCGTCGCCGAGCGCCGTCAGCCGATCGAGATCCGGGCCGAACAGGCGGACTTCGACCGGCGCGTCAAAGGGCGGCCCCTGCTCCAATTGCCGAACCAAAATCCGCGCGTCCGGGACTTCGCGATCCAATCGTGTCTGCAAACGACGGATCATCCCGCCGACCTGCTCCGGGGCCCCGGTCCGCACGATCGCCTGGCCGAAGTTCGGCGTTCCCTTCCGGTTGGAGATGACGTTGTAATAAAAGTTCGGCGCGCTCTCGCCAAAGTACCAATCGACTTGCTCGATCGGTTCCTCCGCCAGCACCGCGTCGACCCGTTCCGCCACGCGCCGCGTGCCGGCGAGCGACGCCCCCGTTTCCAATTCGATTTCGATATGAAATTGGTCGCGATCCGACGGCGGAAAGAACTGCTCAGGTAACATCGGCGCGATCACAAACCCGGTGATCGGCAGCACCAACGTCAACGCGATCGCCGACTTAGGATGGCGAAACAGCGAACCGAGCAGTCGGCGATATCCGGCGGCCAATCTGGCCGAATACACCCCTTCCTGCCAACCGGTTCGAAGCGAGTTGACGATCCCGCCCGGCGCGGCAGCAGCGTTCGGCCCGCCGCCATCACGACGCTGCCGCGGCAACACCCGAATGAACAAAGCCGCGAAACTGGCGATCACCGTCAGCGAATAAACCAGTGAGGCGAAGATCGCCAAGATGACACTCGTCGCGATCGACCCGACGAATTCGCCCGCCGGTCCCGGCATCAACACGATCGGCGTGAAAGCGAAAGCCGTCGTCAACGTGCTGCCGAGCAACGGCACGCTCAACCGCCGCACGACGCTCGCCACCGCGTCCGCCGGCGTCCGGCCCTCGCCGAGTTCCGAGTGGACCTCGTCCGCGACGACGATCGCGTTGTCGATCAACAACCCCAAGGCGATGATCAACCCGGTGACCGACATCTGGTGAACCGGAATCCCCAGCACCCGCATCGCGAACAGGACGGTCAGAATCGTCAGCGGTAGCGTCGACGCGACCACCAAGGCACTCCGCCAACCCATCAACAACAGGATCACGACGCAGACCGCCACGCCGCCCGCCGCCATGTTCGAAACCAAACCGCTGAGCCGATTGTTGACATAGCCGGCTTGGTTCATGACTTCCACGATCCCCAATCCGGCCGGCAACTCCTCGACGAATGCCGCCAACGTCCGGTCCGCTCGGTCCGACCAATGATCGATCCGGACTTCAGGGCGGATCAAGACGCCGAGCGAGATGGCGGGCAGATCGCCGTGACGGGCCTGCCGTGGCATCGGGTCGGGCGTCGCCAGCCCGACCTCGGCGACCTGATCGAGCCGCACAAAACGGCCGTCCGCCCCGCGAATATCAGCTCGAGCGATATCGGCCAACCGGTAAAATTGATTGCCGACCTGGACGGCCAGGTTCAAATCGCGGCCGCGGACCGTGCCGGCCGCATCCTTGGCGTCGTAAGCCGCCAATTGTCCTGCCAAATCATCCGTCGCCAATCCGAGCGCCGCGACACGCTGCGGGTCGACCCGGACCAAAACCTCCTCACCCGGGTCGCCAAAACGATCGACCGTTTCCGTCCCGGGGATCGCTTGCAAACGGTCCTGCAAGTTCTTCGCCGCCCTCCGCAACACGCCATAATCAGGCTCGCCCCCACCCTCCCAAACGACCGACACGATCCGCGCAAAGGCCCGCACCTCCAAATCATCGAATTGGGGACGCGACGCTTGAGCCGGCAGGAGTGGCAGGGAATCCTCGAGCTTGCCGCGCACCTTCGACCAGACCTCATCCGATCGCGTCACCGCGTCCTGCAGTTCGATCGTGATGCTGCTGATCCCCGGCCGACTTTGCGACCGCAACTCCTTGATCTCTTCGATCTCCCGCAAGCCGTCTTCGATCTTTTCCGTGATCAACGCCTCGACCCGCGTCGCGTCCGCCCCCGGCAACCGCGTCGTGACGATCGCCACCCGCTTGGTCAACTCTGGGTCTTCCATCCGCGGCAATATCGCGACGCTCGACAGCCCCCCGACGCAGACCAGCAACAGGATCAGCACCAACAGCCGACGGTCATGAACGAGCCGCGTAGCCCAACCGCCCGGCGGGTGCCGCCCGTCGACCAAGTCTCGATCCCGACCGGCGGTGGTTCCCGTTGCCGTCATCGCAGCGGCTCGACTTTCATGCCAGGCACGATCCGGTGCAACGCCCCTACAACGACCCGATCTCCCGCCGCGATCAACGCCCCGGCGACCCGAGCCGATTCGGCTTCGATCGCCAACACCTGCACCTCCCGCCGCTCGACAAGCTGACCGCCGTCCGAACCATCGATGACGGCGAACAACGACCACAGACCACGTTCGGCACGAGCCAAAGCGGTCAACGGCACCCACAATTCATCCGTCGCATCCGACGCGAACCTTTGCATCCCATCGCCGCCGGAAATCGCCGAAGAGAGCGACAGACTGACCGTTTGCCCCGGCACCACACGCCGCCGCCAAGCCACCGAATCGGAACGCCCGGATTCCCCCGCCGACAGTCCACCTGACCGGCGTTCGGCCATACCGCTTTCGCTGCCGGCCTCGCCCGCACCGCCCAACTCGCCCGCCTCGATCGTGACGTACAGTCCCTGAGTTCGAGTCAGCAGGTCGACTTCCGGTTCGATCCGCGAAACGACCGCGCGGAACGTTTCCTGATCGAGCGTCAACGTCACCGGTTGGCCGACCCGGATCGAAACCGCGTCGTCGTGCGAAACACCAAAGCGGGCCTCCAGCGGATCGACTTGCAACAACCGCATCGCTCGTGTGTCCGGTCCGACCACCGCCCCCTCATCGAGATATCGTCGGGCGATCAGCCCATTAAACGGCGCCACGATGCGGCTGTCCTCCAGGTCCACCTCCAACGATCGCAAGCGTGCCCGCAACCCCTCGACCCGGGATCGTTGCGCGTCGATCTGCTCGGCTCGCGTCCCTTCTTGCAATTCACTGAGCCTTTGTTGAGCGACAGAAAGCGCGGCCGACTGCTGATCGAGCGACGAGCGGGCGTCGTCGTATTGCTGTTCACTCGAAGCGTTCACGTCCAGCAACGAACGCTGCCGGCTCGCCGTCGACCGAGCCAATTCGACCGTCGCTTCCAACCGGCGGACCTCCGCATACGCCGCCTCGATCGTCTGCTGACGCGGCCCGGCGACCATTTCCGCCAACAAAGCCTCCGCTTCCGCGACCTGCGACCGTGCGCCGGTGATCTGGGCCTCCAAATCCGAAGCGTCGAGACTCGCCAACCGCTCGCCCCGCTTCACCGCCGCCCCTTCCTTGACGTCGATCGACTCCACCCGACCGCTGCGCCGGAAGGCCAATTCGGCTTCTTTGCTGGCGACGATCACGCCGCGATAACGATCGGCGATCTGGGGCGGCGCCAGCTCACCTAAAACCAGCACCCGCACTGGCAGCGGCGGCGCCGTGGCCGAGCCGGCCGCTGTCGCACCGCGATGCTCCGCTGTGCGAGCCCGCAGGACCCCGGCCGCCACGCCACCCACGGACACCGCCAACAGCACCGGCGATGCCAACACCCACCAACGTTCTTGAGCCCACGTCATTTTCTCCCCCCCTGCTTTTCCGCCCGCGCGGTCGCGTCCGCTCGCCCGGGCAAGGCAACCACGCCAGGCTTCGAGCTTGCTACGTGCGTCACCAAGCATTCGTGAACCTGCTCGACCCACGCCGCGTAGGCGGCCGGTTCGTAGAACGGCCGCCAACCCAACCCGTCCAGCAGCGCGTTGCAATTACGCCGGATCGCCCCCCGTGCGTCGCCGATGCCGACGTCCGCAAGCGACGGGCTGGTCGCTTCCAAAACCAGACCACCATAAACCAGCGACCAGAGGCCGAAGCAGATGTCTTCGATCGCCCCTGCCGCGGACATTTCCAAATCGCCTGCGGCGACCGCGTCGCGGATCACCCCGGCTACCGTATCCATGCAGCGAATTTCACAGGTATTCAGGATTTCCTGACGTTTTTCGGACGTTTTCCCCCAAACCGTTTCATGCCGGATGATCTGTTCGGCCCGAAACCACTCGGAATACTCGTCGACATAGACCTCACAAGCGATACCGATGGCCGCGATCCGTTGCCGCGACCCGCCGCGGATCATCACCGCGCGGTTGAACAGCGAAAGCCGCAGGTCGAGCGCCTGCACCGCCAACGCCAAGACGATCTCTTCCTTGTTGGGGAAGTGGTTGTAAATCGTCCCTTTGGCCGTCTGCAATTCGTGCGCGATCGCGTCCATGCTCAGCGCGGACAACCCGCCATCGGCGATCATCGGCCGCGCGAGCTCCAGGATCTGCGTCTCACGAAACCGGATCTGCTGCTGCTTGGGGGTCAATCGCATCATGCAATCAAGATAGCCTCCCGGCCAAAAATTGACAAGGCGTCATTTTTCGAAGTGCCGCCCCCGGTCACTGGCACTCGCGGTCGCCGCTACAGCAACCGCCGGCGCGACACGGGACACGGGCAACCGAAGGGGCTAATGAGCCCGGAACGAGGTGGCACTCCGTGCAACGGGTGCCGCCGGAGATCTATCCGTCCTGGATTGGTCCGCAACTTGAAGGCTTGTGCTGACGGAGGCAGGAACAGTGCGCGGGTATCCCTGAAGGATAGATTCAGACTCTGCGTCAATCTGTGAAATCTGCGGACAGACTCGGGTTTTGGATTGGTCCGCAGATTACGCAGATTTGCGCAGTTTTTTGGCGGGGGTGAATGACGGCGGGGCTGGGCGCGGATATCCCCGGAGGGCCAGCAAGGTGGGTGTCACCTTTCGGGATCCCAATCCGCCGAGCCGATGTGTCGCCCTTCGGGCTTTGGGACGTTTGTTTTTCTGGTTCCGGTGGCTCACGCCACCGGCAAGTATGTGCCGCCCGCTGGGCTAGGAATTGTTGCGAAGGGTGACAGCAAGGTGGGTGTCACCTTTCGGAGCGCCTCACCTTTCGGAGCGCCACTGCTAAGGACGCTAGCAAGGTGGGTGTCACCTTTCGGCGAGCAAGGTGGGTGTCACCTTTCGGCGTTTCGGCGCGCCAAGATAGGTGGGCGTCACCTTTCGGGGGAGCGATACCCCTTCGGCCACCCGTCCGATCGAGCGCTGGGGGGAGCAGGCGGTGGCTGCTGTTTGGGTTGACTGGCGGTGAGGTGGAGGGTTACAGCCAGCCTTCTCGGGCGATGATGATGTCCGCTCCGGGGGTCAGTTTCTTCAACTTCCGAGCCAATTCGGCTTTCGCGGCGGGGTTCGCTTTCTTGCCTTTGGCCACCAGGGCTCGCGTCTTGCGGGTGCGGGTGCGGAGACGACGAAGTTCTCGTTGACGTTCGGTTCCGGCCATCTGATTTCTCGACGATCTTGGGAAATTGGGAGGGAAAAATGGGTGCGAATGGATCTGGCAAGTTATCCTCCGCCGTCGGTTTGGCAACCGGGGCAGTCAGCTTTTCTTTTTCACGACGCCTTTTTTGCTGGCCGCTTTTGACTTGGTGGCGGCTTTCTTTTTGGTCGGCGATTTCGTGGCGGTACCGTCCGTAGCGGCCTTTTTCTTGGTCGCCTTGCCTGCCGATTTCTTCTTGGCGGCCTTGCCGGCTGATTTCTTCGCACCGCCTTTCTTGGCCGCTTTCTTCGTCGGCCCCTTGGCGGCACGTTCGGCGAGCAGTTCGAGCGCCGCTTCGAAGGTCAACGTTTCCGGCGGGATACCTTTGGGCAACGAGGCGTTCGTCACGCCGTCGGCGACGTAGGGCCCGAAACGGCCTTCCAGCAGCCGTACGGGTTGCTCAGTGATCGGTGAGGCGTCGAACACCCGGATCGGTTCTTTGGGGGCCGCCCGCCCGCGTTGCTTGGGTTGCTTGAGGATCTCGATCGCCTGTTCTCTCGACACATCCAAGGGGCTGACGCCGGCCGGGAGCGATCGCGTTTCTTTGCCACAGCGGATGTAGGGACCGTAGCGGCCGTCATTCGCTTCGATCGGTTCGCCGAGTTCGGGGTGTTGGCCAAGATCGCGGGGAAGCGCGAGCAGCTTGCAGGCGACGTCGATCGTCAATTCTTCGGGAAGCATCCCCTTGAGCAACGAGCGGTTTTTCTTTTCCGGGTCGTCGTTGTCGCCCAATTGGACGTAGGGGCCGAACCGTCCGATCTTCATGAAGATCGGTTGGCCGGATTCGGGATGAACCCCCAGCGGTTCGTTTTGGCGTTCGCCCGAAGCGAGCAGTTCCAGCGCGACCGGCAACGTCATTTCGTCCGGTGCTAGGTCATCCGGGACACTGACGCGGCGTTCACCTTGTTCGACGCTGGGGCCATATTTGCCGACGCGGACGAAAACTTCCTCGACGTTCGGCCCTTCCGTCGGCACGCCGAGGGAAAATCGAGCCATCTCGAGCGGTTTGATCGACGCCCCTTCCAGCCGCGGCTTCAGTCCGACGCGGCCGTCGATTTCTGGCGTGGCGCTACCGAAGTAGAACTCGCGGAGGTAGGTCGACGCTTCCGCTTCCTTGCGGCTGATCGAGTCGAGGAAATCCTCCATCTGGGCCGTGAATTCGTAATCGACCAGTTCGGTGAAGTGTTCCTCCATCACTCGGATCACCAGGAACGCGGTCCAGCTCGGGACGAGCGCGTTTCCTTTTTTGTAGACGTAATTACGGGCTTGGATCGTGTCGATGATCGACGCGTAGGTGCTCGGCCGGCCGATCCCTTTTTCTTCGAGTGCCCGGGTCAGCGACGCTTCGCTGTACCGTGCGGGGGGCTGAGTCGTGTGGCCCTTCGGTTCGATCCGTTCGCCAGTCAAACGTTCCTCTTTGCGGACGTTGGGGAGGAAGGTTTCTTTGTCCGCCAATTCCGCCGCGGGATCGTCGCTTCCTTCGACGTAAGCCCTGAGAAAACCCTCGAACTCGATGCTCGTGCCGCTGGCGGTGAAGGTCGCCCCGTCCCCTTGGATCGTCACCGTGACCCGTTGTTTGCGGGCGTCGGCCATTTGGCAGGCGATCGTTCGTTTCCAAATCATTTCGAACAGGCGGAATTGGTCGCCGTCGAGTTCTCCGCGCAGGGCCGCGGGGAGGCGGAACGGGGTACCGGCCGGGCGGATCGCCTCGTGAGCTTCCTGTGCGTTCTTCACCTTTTTCGAATAGATCCGTACTTCCGGGTTCAGGAATTCCTGCCCGTAGACGCTTTTGACCAGATCGCGAGCCGCACCGATCGCCTCCTGACTCAACGTGGTGCTGTCGGTCCGCATGTAGGTGATGTAACCGTTTTCGTACAGCCGCTGGGCCGCCTGCATCGTCCGGCGGGCGGTGAAGCCGAATTTGCGGTTCGCTTCCTGTTGCAGCGTGCTGGTCGTGAACGGGGCTCGGGGACGTTCCGAAAACGGCTTGACCTCGACATTCGTCACGCGGAAATCGGCCGAGCGGAGTCGCTGGGCGAGTGTGTTCGCGGCGGCCTCATCGAGCAGCATCAAATTGCGGTTTTTCAGCAAGCCGGTGGCGGAATCGAAGTCCTTGCCGACCGGCAGCTTGCGGCCATCGAGTTCGGCCAGTGTCGCGACGAACGATTCGCCCCCGGCGGTCTTGAACTTCGCTTCGAGATCCCAGTAGGTGGCGCTGTGGAACGCGATCCGTTCCCGTTCCCGCTGGACGATCAGCCGCACGGCGACGCTTTGGACACGACCGGCTGACAGCCCCCCACCGACGACTTTCCAGAGCAAGGCGGAGACGTCGTAACCGTACAGCCGGTCGAGGATTCGGCGAGTTTCTTGGGCTTGGACGAGCGCCTCGTCGATCTTGCGCGGGGAATCCAACGCGGCTTGGATCGCTTCCTTCGTGATTTCGTGGAACACCAGCCGGTAAACGGGGACCTTCGGCTTCAGCAATTCGTGCAGGTGCCACGAGATCGCTTCCCCTTCTCGGTCTTCGTCCGTCGCCAGGTAAAGATTGTCAGCCTCCTTGAGGGCCTGTTTCAGCTTGGTGACTTGCTTCTTTTTCTCGTCGGGAACGACATAAATCGGCTGGAACGACTCGTTGACGTTCACCGCCAGGTAGGCCCACGGCTCCCGCTTGTATTGTTCGGGCATGTCAGCCCGATTTCGCGGCAAATCGCGGACGTGGCCGATACTGGCCTCGACCTGAAAGCCGCTGCCGAGGAACTTGGCGATCGTCTTCGCTTTGGCGGGTGATTCGACGATCACCAAACTTTTGCCGGTTGACTTCGCCATGAACTCTGCTGCGGTGGGGAATGAACGGGAACGTGCTTCCGACCCGATGTCGACGCAATCCGGCTTGACCCTCCGTTTTGCGGGGCGTTACCCTGACGGATTGATCTGACCGAAATCGAATGTCAAGAGCGTTGGTAGCATTCCCGCTCTTGTCAAGACTGTTCCCGCCAGAGAGCTGCCCAAGCCGGATACTCGGACGGCCCTGACGGAGTTTCCCAACATCCTCCAGCCCCCACACGGATCGCCATGAGCAGCAGCCCCTTCGAGCTGTTCCGCCGAAACCTCAAGCCCTTGATGGTCTTGCTGACTCTGTTGGCGTTGTTTTCGTTCGTCGTCCTGCCGTCGGTCGCGATGTACCAGCAACGGGCGGCCGGCATGTCCGGGACCGACACGAAGTTGGCGAGCTACGACGGCGGCACTTTCGAATCGGGAAAGGTGTCCTATTTCACCCGCTCACATTTCCTGACGCTGCAATTCCTGCGGCAATTGGCGGACATCACGATTTCCCGCGGTGGCAGCCCTCGGGTCAGCAATTTTCAGTACAACGAACAGCAGCAGCAAATCGTCAGCATCGGGATTAACGACAACCCCGGCGACCAAGCCAGCGTGCGGACGATGATGTTCGCGACCGAGGCCAAGAAGGCGGGGCTCGACCTGGACGACACCGCGATCCGGACTTGGTTGAACGCGTTCACCGACGGGCGGCTGAGCGACGCGGAAATCAACGGCGTGTTGCAGCAGTCGACTCGCGGTCAGTTGGGGCAATTCCAGCTCTACGAACAGCTCCGCACCCAGCTTTTGTCGGAAACGTTCCAGCGGAAGGCGATGTCGGGATTGGCTGTCGAAGGGCGTCCGATCGTGCCGCCGGCGCAGCAATGGGAGTTGTTCTTGCGGCTGAACCGCAACGCTGTCGCTGACGCGGTCGCTGTCAACGTGTCGGATTTCGTCGCCAAAACTTCCGACAAGCCTTCCGGCGAAGCGATCCGCCGGATGTACGAGGAAGGGAAAGAACGATTTCCCGATGAGCGATCGAGCGACCCGGCTTTCCGGCGCCCCTACGTCGCCGATTTCGAATATTTGGCCGGCTCTTTGGACGAGTTCATCGATCGCGAAGTTGCCACGATCAGCGAAGAGACGTTGCGGGCGGAGTACGAGCGACGGTTGGCGGGTGGCGATTTCCAAATGCCCCAATTGCCGGACGACGCGCCGCTAGGCGACGATCCGGTGGACGACGAGCCGCCGATGCAGACCGAGCCGGGCGAACCGGCTGATGCGGATGCCCCGGCATTGAACGCCCCGGCCGAGCCGGAGGCGCCCGCCGATCCGGCAGCCGCCACGGAAACGCCTGCAGAGCCTGCAGTGCCTGCGGATTCGCCTTCGGAGCCGGCAGCGCCTGCGGAGCCGGCGACTCCCGCCGAGACTGAAACCCCAGCGGAATCGCCCGCCGAGCCGGAATCTCCGGCCGAGCGGGAATCTCCGGCCGAGCCGGAATCGCCAGCGGAACCGGCCACTCCGGCTGAACCCGAAACGCCTGCTGAGCCGGACTCGCCGCAACCGAGCGATGAGGATTCGGGCGCCGTCGTGAGCGATTTCGCGACCCGGTTGGTGACCGCCCGAGCTCAAGAACCGTCGGATGAACCGGCTCCCGCGGCTGACGAACCGGCTGACGAACCGGCTCCCGCGGAACCGGCTGATGAGCCCGCGGCGCCCGCTGATGAGCCGGCAGCTCCTGCGGATGAACCTGACGCTCCGTCAGAACCGGCCACGCCCGCCGAGACGCCCGCACCCGCTGACGAACCGACCGACGCTCCCGCGGAACCGGCTGAGCCTGTTGAGCCGGCGGAGCCTGCCACCCCTCCTGCACCGGACGAACCAGCTCCTGCTAGCCCTGAAGAACCGAGTGATCCGTCAGCTCCGGCTGAACCCACCGAACCGGCGGAGCCCACTGAACCCACCGAGCCGACCGAACCGAAAAATCGTCCGTTCGAAGACGTGCGTGACGAGATCGCACGGCAACTCGCCCTGCCGCCGGCGAGCGAGAAGCTTGATCAGGCGATCACGGAAGTCGATCGGGTGATGAGAAGCTTTTTCAATGCCCGAGCGATCGCCGGGACGGACGAGAGCAAGATCCCGGCGCGGCCGAATTTGGCGGAATTGGCTGAAAGTCTCGGAATGACTTACACCAAGACCGGACTGATCGATGCCCGGCAATTGCAGGACCAGGAAATTGTCCGATCGTTTGGCGTCGGGTCCGGGATGCAACGTGGCAATTCGTTCTTGCAGACGATGTACATCGACCAGCCGCCCTTGTTTGCCCCGCTGCGGACCGTCGACGACCAGGGCGGGGTTTCGTTCGTGTCGTGGAAAACGGAAGAACGCGCCGCGTCGATCCCGACACTCGAGGAAGCGAACGACGAGGTGGTCGTCGCCATTCGCTTGGCGGAAGCCCGCAAATTGGCCCGAGCCGAAGCTGACAAGATGGCTGCGGCGTTCAACAAGTCGGCCAAGCCGCTCCGTGAATTGGTCCCCGAAAGCCAGTCGGCCCAGCTCTTTGAATCGGTCGGTCCCTTCTCCTGGATGACCTCGTTCGGCTTCGGGATGCAGGCCACCATGGGCGAAGTCCCCGGCCTCGACAACGTCGGCGAGGCGTTCATGCGTCAGGTTTTCAATGGCGAACGGGATAAATGGGGTGTGGCGCCCAACGCGCCGGAAACCGTTTTCTACGTCGTCCGGCCGACCGAGTTCTCGCCATCGACGGAAGAGCTTTACGCACGCTTTACACAGCTCCTGCAGCGTTTCCAAGCCAATTCCTTGGCGGTGGAAGAAGCGGTCCGATTGCGGGATGGCTTTTACGAAGCGCTCGACAAGCGGGTCGGGTTCAAGTGGAACGAATCGGCGCTGCCATAAGGCCGCATCCGAAGTTGTTGTGCGTTTCGAATCCGGTGATGAGCTTCCGCCCGATCACCGCCGGGTGGCCGCGTCCCTTACGCGGCTGTGAATTTTTTCGAAACACCAAGAAGATAGGCGCACCCCGTGTGCCGTGCCCCTGCAAAAGTATCGCTGTTGTGAGTCGGGCGGACGGCGGAAGGCACAGGAACGTGCCACGCTGCTTCAGTGAACCCAGAGCTTTATCGGGGCTGGGCGGGGAGTTGGGCGATTTCCCGGCGAGACGGCTTGCCTTGGCCCGCCCTGGATGCCGCAGGGCATTGCGGCCAGCCATACCGATTCGCGGTGCGCACCCGGGTATTGATGGCGAAGCCTCCCCGATCGTGATGCGGCGAGGGCGTTGCGGGCGAGCCATTGTCGACTGATCGGCTCGACCGCTGCCGGATCAACGATGGATGATTTGGCACGCCGGCCAGGGTGGCTCGATCGGCTCGATTCTTCCTGGCTTTGTGTTGAACGAAGCGCCCTTGGTACTTTTTGGTCCCCAGTCGACGTGGTCGATGTCGGGGGTGATCGGGCGGCACGCTTTTATGATGAAACTGGGTGTTTTCATTGAGTTTCCGGGTGACGCGTCGGCTCCGGGGCGAAGGAAGTGCTGAAAACGGGGTAAGTCGGCTCGTTTTTTCTATTCGACAATGGAGCGATTTGGAACCTTAGGGTTATCGCTCGGGGAGGAAAGCAAAACCTTGTCCTCGGCGGCCCGATAATTCGGGAATGCGACCGGTAAAAACGCTGTCCAAGTTGCTAACTTGACTTGGGAACGTTCACCCCAAAATCAGTGGATCAGGAGTGGAAACTCGATGAATCAGTCGCATGTGGTTGATGGCCGTCCTGGGCTGTCTTTTTCGGTTGCTCCCGCCCGTTCGGTCGTCGCTGCCGATGTCTGGGAGTTGCCTTCTGCGGTGGTGCGGGGCCTGCAGCAGCTGGCGGGTTGGGCTCAGGTGTTGCCGTTTGCGGTATTGATTTTGTTCATCGCCGCAGTTTCCGTACATGACGCCGCTTTGGTCGCGGTCAACAGCGACGTGATCGGCGATGTGGAGCAGAACCCGGTCGGCCGCTGGTTGATCCGCTGGAATGCCGGTTCCGTGACGTTGTTCATCGGCACCAAGTTGTTGGGGACGGCGTTGGTCTGCGCCGTCTTGGCCAGCATTTACGAATATTCAAAGCGGGTCGGGCTGGCGGTCGCGTTTCCGCTGGCGATCTTCCAAGCCGGTTTGCTGACTTACCTTTACACGCACTGACTTTCGCAGACGCGGCCCGACCGATTTGTCGGCGGACCGCGTCACCCGTATCGCTTCGCCCGCCTCGCATCCCGCCTGTCCTGTCCCACCGTGATCCTCAACCACCGCTAGGGGGCTGATGATGGTTGCCGCCAACGCGTCCGGTTCGTTCTGGAATCCGATCCGCTCCGTTTTGACCCGCATCCCGCGTCTGTTCGTGGGGACTTCGGGAATGATCGGGATGCTGGGGGCGATCCAGTGGTCGACGATCGGTTTGGTGCGACCGGACGGGCAGCCCGCGCCGGAGCCGAAGCGGCAGGTCGTGGTCGATTTTTCGCGTGACACCAGCGGCAGTTGGGGCGTGTCGCGGACTTTGATGTCCCCTGCGGGTACGTCCCGTCAACCGCTTCGAGCGTCGTTGTACCTCCACGACTTGAGCGATTTGGATCGGCCCAGGAGGCTCGACGCCGATTCGCAGGCGGTCCACTTCTGCGTGCTCTCACCTTCAGGGACTCATGTCGCCCTGTCGACACAGGAGGGTGAGTTCGGTGTGATCGATCTACGCGACCGCGGCGGAACGGTCCGCTGGATACCGGGAGTCGAGCAGGATTGGATCGCGCGGTTGCACTGGAGCCCCGACAGCGATCGGATTTTGGCGGCGACCGATCATTCGATTCTCTGTTGGTCACTGCCAACACTGGAGCTGGAATACCGACTGCCGCTTGAGGTCGTTTTGCCGCCGTGTTTGGCGATGGATGACGGCGGTCGGCATTTCGTCGCGTGGGCCGAAGGACGGCTGCAATTGTGCGAACTCCAGACCGGTCAAGCGGTTCGTGAGTTTCCGATGGAGCTGAACGTGCTCAGCTTGGTCTACGCTCAATCGTCGGGGGTCGTCGTGACCAGTGGCGACGAGGGGGTGGTCGCGACGTCGATCGAAGACGGCAAGCGGCTTTGGCAAGTACCGCCTTCACCGGCGCTGAAGTTTCCGATCGCTTCGTCTAACGACGAGGAGTGGCTCGCCTACGTGGTGCGGGAGTTCGATCAGAACGGCCTGCGGTTCAATCGGGTCGTCGTCTGCCGGCTGGCGACAGGTGAGACGGTGACGGTGATCGAGCCCCGTGTGGGCGAGATTACAGGCATCGATTTTAGCCGCGACGGGACGATGACGGTTTGGGGCGATTGGGGCGCGATCGTCGGCCGGAACATCGAATCGGGCAGCGAGCTTTGGCGTTACGAATTCCCGATCGACGTTTGAGCCGCATCGCGGAGTCGCGAGTCGCGTTGGCTGGTTTGCGGCCTCGGGCTCGGGCTCGGTGTCGAAGTCGCCGTGGGAAGCGGTTGGCTCAGTGATTGTGTCGCGGGACGCGGTCGCAGACGTTGCGGTATTCGCACGCGAAATCGAAGCAGCCGCCGGTGTGCAATTGGCCGACGTATTGGCGATGGATCTGTTGCCAGGGGGTTGCGGTGGCGGGGATCGCGGACCAGTCGGCCGGTTCACGAGTTTGCCACTCGTCTTCGGGGACGAGGGCATCGACCCGGCGGAGGTTCAGGTCGATGCGGACTTGGTCACCGGTCCGCAAGCGGCTGAGTCCACCGCCGGCGTAGGCTTCGGGAGAAGCGTTCAGGATCGACGGGCTGGCTGACGTCCCGCTCTGTCGGCCGTCTCCCATCGTCGGCAGTTCGCGGATGCCGGCTCGCAGCAGCGCGTCAGGGGGCTGCATGTTGACGACCTCGGCGCTGCCGGGAAAGCCGAGCGTGCCGCAACCGCGGATCACCAGCAGGCTGTTTTGGTCGATCGCCAGGCTCGGGTCGTTGATCCGGTCGTGGTAATCCTCGGGGCCTTCGAAGACGATCGCCCGGCATTCGAAGCGGCCTTCTTCGCCGGGGCGGCTTAGGTAGCGACTGCGAAATTCGTCGCTGATCACGCTCGTCTTGATCAACGCGGCGTCGAACAGGTTGCCGGTGAGGACCAGAAAGCCGGCTTTTGACAGCAGTGGGCGATCGACCGTGCGGATCACTTCGCCGTCGGGGGACGGCGCGGCGGCGACGTTTTCGGCCTGCGTCCGTCCGGTGATCGTGAAGGCCTCGCCGTCGAGCAAGCCGCGGGCGATCAGTTCGCGGATCACGGTGGGGACGCCGCCGGTTCGCTGGAAATCTTCGCCGAGGTGGCTGCCGGCTGGTTGCAGGTTCACCAGCAGCGGCAGGTCGTAACCTTCGCGTTCCCAATCTTGCAAATCGAGTTCCACGCCGGCGTGGCGGGCGATCGCGATCAGGTGCGGTGGGCAATTCGTGCTGCCGCCGATCGCCGTGTTGACGCGGATCGCGTTCAGCAGCGCCGCGCGGGTGATCACTCGCGACGGACGGAGGTCCTCGCGGACCATTTCGACGATCCTGCCGCCGGCCGCGTACGCCGCTTGGCCGCGGGCGTGGTAGGGAGCCGGGATCGTCGCCGTGCCTGGCATCGCCATCCCGAGCGCTTCGGCGAGGCAGTTCATCGATAGCGCCGTTCCCATCACGTTGCAATGGCCGGCGCTGGGGGCGGACAAGGCCAACAGGTCCATGAAGCCGCGTTCGTCGATCTCGCCCGCCGACAGCCGACGACGGGCTTCCCAAATGATCGTCCCGGCACCGGCGTGGTTGCCGTCCAGGAAGCTGTTCAACATCGGGCCGCAATTGAACACCATCGACGGCAGGTCGGTGGTGGCCGCGGCCATCAGCGCTGCCGGCGTCGTCTTGTCACAACCGGTCGTCATGATCACGCCATCGAGCGGGTAGCCATGCAGGATTTCGACGAGCGCCAGGTAGGCCAGGTTGCGGTCCAAGGCGGCCGTGGGTCGGCGGACCGATTCCTGCAGCGGGTGCATCGGGAAGACCATCGGGATGCCGCCGGCATCCCGAACGCCGTCACAGAGACGCGAGACGGTGTTGAAATGGGCTCGGTTGCAAGGTGCCAGGTCGTTCGCCGATTGGGCGATGCCGATCACCGGACGGCCGGACTGCAGTTCGCCGGAAGTCAGCCCGTAATTCAGGTAACGCTCCAAATAGATCGCGGTCATCCCGGGGTTGGACGGGTTGTTCAACCAGGCTTCGGAGCGGAGCGGGCGGTTCATGCGAGCGGCGGGGGGCAGGAGGCGTGTTGCGTAAGGGACCGGACGAGAAAAGTCGTGGTGCGGGCGCCGAGTTGGGTCACGAGACGCGGTCAATGGGCAGTCTGACGGATCGCCAACCGGGCTGCCATTCCCCTTCATGTCGGCAGGCCGCGTCACGTCGGTGGACCCCGTGGGAACGATTTGGTGCATCCGGCTCGGGCCATTCGGCGGCCGGCCGCAAGTCGACTTGTTCGTCCGGTTCGGTGGCGGTAGTTTGAGCCGAAACATTCGGATCGGTTCGTATTCGAACGGACTTAACTGACGCTCGCTTCCCCCAGGACATGGAAAGACCGATGGCAAAATCGGAGCAGCACCGGCAAAAGAAGCTCGCCAAGAAGCGATCAAAGGAACTGCGTCAGAAACAGGAACTGGCCAGGCGGAACCAAGCGATGAAGTCGCTGGTCGGCCAGATGCAATGGGCCAGCCAATATCCGGTCCACCAGTGTTACGTCAGCGAAACGATCTTTGGGCCTCAGGGGATCGGGCCGGTTTTCTTGTCCCGCAAGCTGAGTGACGGCCGAATCGCGTTCATGTACGCCCTGATCGATTCGAAATGCTTGGGGATCAAGGACGCGGGAGGAAGACTTTGTACGCCGGGCGAGTTCGACGAGATTGTCCGTGGAATGAATGGAACCGGTCAACTGATTCCCCACGATGCGAGCTTTGTCCGCAAGTTGGTCGAGGATGCGATCGACTACGCCGAGTCGATCGGGTTTTCGCCTCATGCGGATTACCGCCGCGTGTCGGCGTTGTGGGGTGACATCGACTCGTCGACATGCGACGAAGAGTTCACTTTCGGATACGAAGGTCAGCCGTTTTATGTGGCCGGCCCCTTCGATGACGAGTCGCGGCAGAGATTCATCTACCGTCGGTTGTGTCAAACGGTCGGCGAAGGGAACTTCCATTTCACGATGGGCGGTCAAGTGGCCCCGCCCGAAGGGTTCGACTTCAGCATCTTGGGCCCGAATGACGATCAGGATTTTGACGACGACGATGACGATGACTACCTGGACGATGATGACGAAGCATTGGAGCTGAGCGATAGCGAGTGGGGGCAGGATGACGGGGTGGTCGAAGGGAAAGTCGTCGAGGGCCGAGTGCATGAGGGGCAAGTGGTCGAGAGCCAAGCGAACGAGGGCCAAGTGGTCGACGGCGCGACATCGCCACCGATCAAACGGTTGCAGTGGAAAACGCCATCGTCCGATTGATCTGTCGGACGGAGTTCCGTGGCGGTGACGTGGGTGTTGCGGTGAAACGAATAGGCCGCGTTGATCCCGGGCCGAAGGGGTAGAAGCCATCAGCCGGCGGCCGGTCTCTGCGACCCCTTCGGGGTCGAAATTTTTGTTTTTGCGTCTAATCCCCGGGTGCGCTGCGCGACCCGGGGCTTATAGCTTGAATCCCTTCGGGATAAGGGACGAGGTGCCTTCGCGATGATCTTCCCATGCGGGTGACTCGCGCGACCGATCCTGGTCCGCTTTTGCCGTCCAGAAACGTTTTTCCCCTCTCACTTCATCATTGCTGGCGCGTTTCACTTTCCAGCAACCTCCCACGGAGTTGTTGAATCGCGATGGAACAGAGCTTTTTGGCGTGGTTGAAGGGGCGGGTGCGGGGGTTGCCTGCGGTCGCCGTCGGGATCGGCGACGACGCGGCGGTGATCGATCTGCAGCCGGGCTGCCAGTTGATCGCGACGACGGACGAGATCATCGAGGGGGTCGATTTTTTGATCGAGCGGCATGCGGCCGCTGACATCGGCTTCAAGGCGATGGCGATCAACCTCAGCGACCTGGCGGCGATGGGGGCGACACCGACGGCGGCGCTGGTGACGCTGTCGCTGCCGGCGGAGCGTTCGACCGAAATCGCTGCGGCGGTTTATGAGGGGATTCTCGAGGCGGCCCAGCGATTTCAGGTCGCGATCGCGGGCGGCGATCTGTCGATCCACGACGGGGCGTTGGCGATCTCGATCACGATGCTCGGCCAGGTCCCCAGCGGTCAGGCGTGGTTGCGGAGCGGTGCCGAGGAAGGGGATTGTTTGGCCGTGTCAGGGCCGCTCGGCGGCAGCCTGGTGGGACGGCATCTGCGGCCGCTCCCACGACTCGATCTGGTCCGCGCCCTCCGTGATCAGGCGGGTTTGCGAGTCCATGCCGCGATCGACATCAGTGACGGCTTTTCTCTCGATCTCGATCGGCTTTGTGCTGCCAGTGGCGTGGGGGCGGAAGTCGACACCGCGGCGCTGCCGATCCATCCGGATGCGGTGACGCGAGCCGCAGAATCGGGACGCACGCCGCTGGAACATGCCTTGGGGGACGGCGAGGATTTCGAATTGATCTTGGCGTTTGCGCCGGACGATTGGGAGCGGCTGAGTCAACCGCTCGGCGAGCTGGGTTTGCACCGCGTCGGCACTTTTCTGGGACGAACGGGATTGTGGAGCCGTGGGGAACGGGGGCTGCAGCGGATGCTCGCCAGCGGCTACATCCACGGCGGTCGCCGCAACGGCGTGCTGCCACCCAGCCGCGGTGACTCGTCGGATTCCGCCGAGCATCCCGAGCCGGAGGTTTCCGGCCCATGAACGGCTGGCTGGTTCGGCATGTCGACTTGGCGGACTTGCAGCGGATCGCTGAGGCGTTGCACGCGACGCTTCCTGAACATGCCGTGATCGGGCTTCGCGGCAGCCTTGGGGCGGGCAAAACTCGCTTCGCCCAGTGCTTCGCCGTCGCGATCGGGATCGACGCGACCGATGTGACCAGCCCCACGTTTGGTATCGTCCACCATCATCACGGCGCGCGGCGTTTGCACCACATCGACGCCTACCGGTTGGCGGACGAAGACGAGTTCATCGAATTGGGCGGCGAGGAGTTGTTGGAAGAGGAATCGGCGGTCGTGTTGATCGAGTGGCCCGAAAGGATTGTCGGCTGTTTGCCGCCGGGTTGCTGGATGATCGATCTGGAAATCGAGTCGTCGGGCGAAGCGAGTGGGCAGGCACGGATGTCGGTGGCGGCTGATCCGGCCGAAGGTGATTTTGGTGGGCTGGAGCTCGGATCGATGCCGTCCGGGGGGACTCGTCAGGTTCGCTTTTCGGTTCCGGATGCGGCGATGTCGCAAGCCTTGCGTGAATCGGTCGCGCGGTTGCTGGGCCGATCGCCCGAGAACGATCGTGACGGGGCCGTTGCGGAGCGGGCTGATGGGGATCTGACCGGCGTCGAGCGGGCGGATGGGGACGGCGTGGTTCGGGAGGAGAACGGGTGACGAGCCTGTCGAGCTTTGACGATCCATCGGACGATCCGTTGCTATTGCGAGGACGCGACGCGGAGTTGGTCCGGGAATGGTTGTCGCTGTTTTTGCCAGGCGTCGAGGGGATCGTTGTGCGGCGGTGTCCGGCGGGGCTCAGTGGCGCGGATGTGTTTCGCTGTGACACGTTGCTCGGACCGTTCGCGCTGAAGGGCTGGCCGGCCGGGACGCCGTCGGCGCGAGTCGACGAGGTGCATGACGTGATTCGCCGCTCACACGATTGCCTGTCGGTCGTACCGAGGTTGGTCCCGTCGGTGTTCGGCATGACGAGGCTCAGTTGCGAAGCTCGGCATTACGAGTTGGCAAGTTGGATGCCCGGCGAGCCGCTGGGGGATGTTGGCGTATCGGGTGGCGGGATATCGGAAGGTGATACAACGCAAGTCGGCTCAGGCAGTGTCGATCTGTTGGATGGGATCGCGCGAGGTGCGGCGGTGATCGCCCGCTTTCACGACTCGACCGGTTGTTGGGGTGAAGCTGACGCGCCACCCCCTGCGGTGCTGCGGCGTTTGGGGCGGATCGACGAATTGCGGCGTGAGTTGCCCGAGGCGCTGGAACGTGCGACCGCCCCGACGGAGACGTTGCAGCGGGCCGCCGATTGGTTGCGGCGGTTTGGCGAGGGCGGATTGCTAGCGGCGGCCGATCGCTTGGGGAAATGGGCGACGCGAATGGTGCCGCTGCGGATCGTGTTGCGGGATGTTCATCGCGGCCATCTGCTCTTTCAACAGGGTGTCCCGAGCGGACTGGTCGATTTCGATGCGATCGGCCGCGACACGATCGCCACCGATCTCGCCCGCTGGGTCGGCGATTTTTTACGGGCTCCTGCACCTGCCGCGGCGGGAAAGTCGGTTTTGTTTCCGGGTGTTGCGGAGTCAGCAACCAGTTGCCGGAACGTGCTCGACGCCGACGCGATTTGGCAGGCGGCTTGGCGAGGCTACGGCCAGGCGAGCAAGATCTGCGAAGAGGAACTGGAATTGTCGCGAGCCATCGCGGCAGCCTCGCCCGTCATCGTGCTGGCAAACTGGGTAACCTGGACCCATCTGGAGCAACGTGACTTCACCGGCTGTTGGGAGCAGGTCGATCGGCGCGTCTCTGACATCTTGCTTACAATGACGGCAGGTCTGCCGTTTGCGTGAGAGTCCTGCTTGAGTTGGCTTGGATCAACGCTCGTCGGCCTGGGCGTCATCGGCCGGGTACATCACCGGTCCGCGTCGCTGGGCGTTTCGGTCGCGGCGTGCGTATTGGCTGTGAGGGGATGGACGGCTGGCGGCGTCAGCGGCCAAAATGGTATTCCGATTGCGGGATCCGCAGATTTCTAAGGAAACGAAGATGAACGTAGAAGTCCGAAGGACTTTAGGCGGCGGCACTAGCGTTCTGGGATTGATTCTGCTCAGTCTCGTCATGCCGATGTCGGCGCGAGCGCAGATCGACCTCGGCTCGGACTTCGGGTTTCCCAGCCTGACGCTGGGTGAGCTCGGCGATGACCTCGATCAAGAGGCGACCTTTTCGGCGAGCTACACGGCCGAGGGCGATACCGCTGGGACGCTGGTCGTCACCGCCCGGATGGGCTCCGATTGGCACATCTATTCGATGACCCAGCCCGCCGGCGGTCCGACCCCGACAAGGATTCGCCTCACGGGACCCGCGGGGGTCGCGTTGGATGGCGCCTTTGTCGCTGACGAACCGCCGAAAATCGCGAGCAGTTCCGCTTGGCCGGGGCTGAAGATCGAAGAACATTATGGCGAGATCCGGTGGCGGGCACCGATCCGTCGGCCGGCCGGGTTCACGGGCGAGATCGAGATTTCGGTCGTCGCGTTGGCCTGCATGACCGACGGGTCGTGCGTCCCGCAGAACCAAAAATTAACGGCCGCTTTGGCGAGTGATGCGTCCGCGGTGGCTGACACGGCGGCCGATTCGGCGGTTGCCGCGACCACGCCGGCCGAGTCGACAGCTGCGGCCGCGGGGGCTGATGTGACGCTCGTCACGGGTGGCGATCCGGCGGATGGCGAACCGACGTTCCGCAACGCCAAGTCGGTCGTGCAATGGACCGGCCGATTGATCCCCGCGAAGGCTCGTCCTGGTGATTCTGCGATCTTGCAGATCACCGCCAAACCGGACAAAGGGTTTCACGTCTACGCGGCTGCGATCGACGACAGCGAAAGCCGCACGAACTTCGTGATCACGGACAAGGCGGGGCTGCGGATGGGGATGCCCGTGCCGCCGTCGCCGCCGATCGTCAAAGAGTTTTTGCCCGGCTTGCCGCCGATCCATTACCACGAAGGGGAGATCACTTGGTCGATCCCGATCGAGATCAGCGACGCGACCGCCGAAGGGACGAAGACGATCCGTGGCTTGCTCGGATATCAAGCTTGCACCGATACCAGTTGCTTGCAGCCCAAGGCATTGAAATTTGCGGTCCCGATCGAGGTCGTCAAGGATCCCGGCGAGGGCACGACCGCGCAGGTGGTGCGGTTTTTGACCGCTCCGTTCGGCCCGACGATGGACACGGCGGCGGAAACGAAATGGGTCGATGAAGGGGTCGAGTTGCCGGGACAAGCTCAGCCGGCTGCGGGGGCGGGGGCCGCGACCACCGGGGTCCGGAGCGACCCGATCGCGGCGAGCGATGGGGTGAGCGAAGGGCGCGTCGTCGCCGACTTGTCGCTCTTGGTGATCCTGTTGATGGCGGTCGCCGGCGGGTTGATCCTGAACCTGATGCCTTGCGTCTTGCCGGTTGTCGGGTTGAAGATCATGTCGTTCGTTTCGCAAGCGGGCGAGGACCGTCGCAAGGTGTTGGCGCTCAACGTCGCCTACACGCTCGGGATTCTGGTCGTCTTCTGGGCGCTCGCCGCTCTAGCGATCGTCTCGACCTATTCGTGGGGACGCGAATGGTTGGGGGTGGAAGGCCAAATGTCGTGGGGCCAGCAATTCCAATACTTCGGATTTCGCTTTTCGGTGATCCTGGTCGTCTTCGCGCTGGCGCTCAGCTTCCTTGGGGTTTGGGAGATCCCGTTGCCGGGGTTCGTCGGCGGCAAGTCGACGCAGGAATTGCAAAAGAAAGAGGGCTTTTCGGGAGCGTTCTTCAAGGGGATTTTCACCACGGTTTTGGCGACGCCGTGCAGCGGGCCGTTGCTCGGGGCCGTGTTCGGATTCACGCTCGGCAAGTCGGCGTTTGTGATCTTCGCGATCTTCTCAGCGATCGGCTTGGGGATGGCGCTCCCCTACCTGTTGATCGCGCTCTTCCCGCCGCTGATCGCCTTCTTGCCCAAGCCGGGCGAGTGGATGGATGTGCTCAAGCAGTTGCTCGGATTCTTGTTGCTGGGGACCGTCGTCTACCTGTTCACGTTTTTTCCGGACGCCGACCGGGTGCCGGTCTTCATGTCGTTGATCGGAGTTTGGTTCGGCTGTTGGTTGGTCGGATTGGTTCCGAATTGGCAGACCCTGAGCAAGCGGTTGACGGCTTGGGCATCGGGCATCGCCGCGGCGGCTTCGATCGCCTACTTGGCATTTTGGTTGTCTGCGACCGGTCCGGTGGTCGTCGCTTGGGAACCGTATGACGTGGTGCGGTTGAACCAATTGCGCTCCGAAGGACGCACCGTCTTGATCGACTTCACCGCCAAATGGTGTCCGACGTGTCAGATCAATTACCGGGTGGCGCTCAACACCGAAGCGACCGGGGACATGGTCAGGGAATTGGGGGCGGTGGCGATGTTGGCCGATTGGACGGACCAAGGGGATGACATCCACGCCAAGCTGCAGGAACTCGGCAGCAGCTCGATCCCGTTGTTGGCCATCTACCCGGGGAACGACCCGGACAACCCGATCGTGCTGCGCGATTTGGTCAGCCAAGGCGACGTCCTGATGGCCCTTCGGCAAGCGGGACCGAGCGTCATGTTCGATTCGCCGGACGGGCGTGAGACGGTTGCCGGCCTAGCTGCCGAAACCAGTCGATGATCTCCGCGGCAGCCGATACTCGGACGACCATCGTCGCGATCGCGTCATCCTCGGCACCGGCGCTGCGCGGCATCGTCCGCATCGCAGGCGAAGACGCGGTTGGTGTGTTGGCGGCGATGGCCAGCGGTTTCGTCGCTTCGGCGAGCACGCGTCCCTATCGGGTGGATGTGTCGCTGGAACTCGGTGCGCCTCTGGGAAAGCTCGCTGCCGCGGCGCTCGTTTGGCCGACATCGCGGAGCTACACCGGGTCGCCGAGCGTCGAGCTGCACACGTTCGGATCACCACCGTTGTTGGAGGCGATCGTTGCGGCTGCGGTCCGCGCGGGGGCTCGTCCTGCCGGGCCGGGCGAGTTCACGATGCGGGCTTTTTTGGCTGGCCGAATCGATCTGACGCAAGCCGAAGCGGTTTTGGGGGTGATCGACGCGGCGGACCGTGATCAGCTCGACGCGGCACTCGATCAGCTCGCCGGGAACGTCTCACGTCCGTTGCGGTCTGTCCGTGATCGGCTGCTCGACCTGTTGGCCGACATCGAAGCGGGACTCGATTTCGTCGATGAAGACATCCGGTTCATCGAAGACGAAAGCGTGCTCAGTGAATTGTCGGGGGCGGCCGAGGTGATCGGTGAAGCGAAAGCGCAATTGACCGGTCGTCATCGGGCGATCGCGACCGTCGACATCATCCTGCGAGGATTGCCCAACGTCGGTAAAAGCAGCTTGCTCAACGCGCTCGCTGGGGAGACCGTTGCGATCGTCAGTGACGAAGCCGGCACAACTCGGGACGTCGTTTGGCACGAATTGGAGATCGAAGGGCGTCCGGTTCGGTTGATCGACACCGCCGGTCAGGAAACGCCGCGGGATGCGATCATGCGGGAGAGCCAGCGGGTCGCACGGGATAGCCAGCGGACGGCCGCGATCACGCTGGTTTGTGTCGACGCCGACGTGGCGGTCGGGGTGGACCCGCGGGAGCTACTTCGGGGCAACGGACCAGACGAAACCGCTGACGAAACCTCGCGAGATCGATGTGAAGACACAAGTGGCGTCGGTACTCGCTGCGATGGCACCGGTTGGTTGGCAGTCGCCACTCGCTGTGATCTCGTGGAACGGCCGGACGAGCTCGCTGCTGCCGGCTGGATCGTCACCAGCGGCCGGGAGGGGCAGGGATTAGAAGCGTTGCGTCAGGCGATTGCGGGGGAGCTGGATCGTCAATTCGGGCTGCCCGAACGGGGGGTGTCGGCGACGGCGGCGCGGTGTGGGGATTCGATCGTGAGGGCCGAGCGAGCGATTGGGGCGGCGATTGACGCGGTCAGCACGGAGGCTGGGCACGAATGGGTGGCCGGTGAGATCCGGGTCGCCCTGGCGGCGATCGGTGAGGAGACGGGCGAGATCTACACCGACGACATTTTGGACCGTGTTTTCTCGCGTTTTTGCATCGGGAAGTGACCCGCACGCTTCTGCTAGCGAAACCTGGTGACCGGACGCGGGTTCACTGACGTAGAATTCGGATGTACCCCATTCGCCGTTCGGACCCAGCGGAGTCATTTTGGCCGTCAGCCCGTCGACCGCCCTGCGATATCAGCAGTCGGACCCTGATGTCCGCTTGATGCTGCGCGTTCGTGACGACGACGCGGGTGCGTTCGAGGAGTTGGTCCGCCGGTACCAGTCGCGGTTGGTGCGGATGTTCCATCACATCGGGCCGAGCGCCGAGTTGGCGGAGGATTTGACGCAGGACGTTTTCTTGCGGGTTTATCGGTCGCGGGCGAAGTACGAGCCCGGCGCAAAATTTGCGACTTGGTTGTTCACGATCGCGACCAACGTCGCCCGCAACGCCGCGCGGTCCCAAGGACGGCGGAAAGAGATTTCGGAAATCGACACGAAGCGTCAGCAGGACAATTCCGGCGGAGACCTGTTGGCCAGGGTGGCGGTCGAGGCCAGCGGGTTGATGCCGACGCGGCTGGTGGAAGGGGAGGAGCGGGCTTCGAAGGTCAGGTCGGCGGTGGAAGCGTTGGGTGAGCGACAGCGGATGGCGTTGATGTTGTCGCGATTCGAAAACCTCAGCTATGTCGAAATCGCCGAGGCGATGGGGTTGTCGACGAAGGCGGTCAAATCGTTGCTGAGCCGCGCGCGGGTAAACTTGAAAGAAGCGTTGGCCGATTACATCGAGCCCGGGGAACTGCTGGAACCAGAAGATGAATCGGAATGAGCCGGTCTTGCCGTCAGGAGGTTTCGCGGACGATTCGCCCGTGGACGAGGTCGACGAGCAATTGGTCGCCTACCTGGACGGAGAATTGGAACCGCTGGAGCGAGACGCGTTGGAGGCCCGCTTGGGTCGCGACGAGACGCTTCGCGTACGGCTGCGTCAATTGCAGCGGGGTTGGGATCTGCTCGACGTCCTGCCGGGGATCTATCCCAGCCCCGACCTGTTGGAATCGACCATCCGGATGGCGGCGACCGACGGCTCGGCGGCATCCGCATCTCCCTCGTCGGCGCCGCGGCGGCCGCCCAGCAACCGCAGCGGTGCGATCTGGTTGGGCCTCGTGACGATCGCGGCGCTCGGTGTCGGCGCGATCGGTGCGCGGGTTTGGGACCGGCTCCGCTTTCACCAACAGTTGCGTCAATTGCCCGTCGCGATGCGGGTAGAAGGTTACCTGCAAGGCGCGGACTTGGAGTGGATGCGTCAGCTCGCGCGGTTGCCGGCCTGGCAGGAAACGGTGACGATCGCCGAACGTTTGGGGGAATGGGATTTTCGACTTCCCCAGCAGATCGAATCGACCGCGGCTGCGGAGCGTCCCGCGTTGTTGCGCGACCTGCCGATCGAAGACCAACAGGTGGTGATGGAGGCTTGGGAACGCTTCGAACGGCTGGAACCGGAACAACGTCGCGCGGTATTGCAATCGCATGCGGAGGTCAGCGACGTACCGGATTCGGGAGAATTGTTGGCGACGATGGAGCGTTATGCACGGTGGCGTGAATCGTTGCCGGCCGACACCCGCGACAAGATAGCCGACTTGCCGTTGGCAGAACGGTCCGATGCGGTATCCGAGGAATTGAAGAAGTCGGTCCGGCAATGGACGCAGCAGAGCGCGCGGCTGTTGACCGACCAGGACGTCGAAACGATTTTTCAAGCGCTGCGTGAAATCGCGGAAAGTCGCGTGCAAGACGCGCTGGAAGACGGCTCGCCCTTATCAGAATCGGTCACCCGCGCGTTCGCCCGGATGGATCCGCGGACTGAGGCTTTTTTCCTGAGAGAGCTGTTTCGGTTCTTTTACCCTTCCGGATTTCGGCGCGGGCCGACTGCGGGCGGGCCTGGTGGCGGACCCGTTGATGGTGAAGCGGCTCGGGGGAGCAGCATCCGACCCGGCGCCGGCGTTCCCAACGGCAACGCGAACGCGGACGGCACGAACGCCGGCGTCTCACCTGCGAGTGACGACTCCCGGACGGATTCCGGCCGCAGCCGGACGGGCGGGTTCGGTGGCGGAGACGGCTCGAACCGGATCCGTTTCGACTTCATCGCACCGGCGCTCGGGCACCTGATGCCGCTGCTGAATCGGGTCGCCGGGCCGTTGACCGATGAGGAATTGTGGCACATCGAATCGGTGTTGGACGATCCGGTTACCGACCTGCTGGAAGCCGTCTCGGGGATCGGGACGCTCCGTGAAGATCTGCTGCGAAGCTGGGCGGAGGAATCGCTGCGACGGATGAATTGGAATCGCAGCGGCACGACGCTCAGCGAACGCTACGAATTGCTCGATCCTGCCAGACGCGATCAGCTCGATCTGCTCAAACCGGAAGAAATCCTGATGTGGCTGCGGATGGACGACGGCCGTCGGCGATCCTTCCCGTGATTCCGTCTGCGGGCCGCATGGAGCGGCAATGAAATGCACGGTACCATTGGTGCAAAGCAGCCGAAGTTCGAGTGCCTCGCGAAAGGTACCTGACATTTTTTGCCCCATGATCTTTAGCTGATACCTTTGCGCGGCGAGGGATCGGAGGGTGCGATTCCTGCCAACCGATCGGCACATGACGATCTCCTCTAACCGTTTCAGGAAACGATCACGATGACCAGTTCCCGTCCCACGGACACCGCCGCTGACCTGATGACCTCGCGCGTCCGCACGGTCGAAGAAACGATGTCGCTCGCCGAGTTGGTGCCGTTTTTGACGGAGCATGAGCTGTCGTTCGCACCGGTGGTGAAAGCTGACGGCACGCGGAGCCTGGTGGTCGGCGTGATCGGCGAACGGGACTGCATGGACCATCTCGCTGACGATCTGTTTTATGGCAGTCCTCGGCCACCGCGGACGGTGGCGACCATGATGAAGCGTCACCCGGTCTGCGTGGCGCCCGAGACCGACCTGTTTTCGATCTGCTCGCTGTTCGCGCACCACGGGTTGCGGCACGCGCCGGTCACGGACGAAGACGGCCACCTGCTGGGGGTCGTCAGCCGACGCGACATCTTGCGGGCGCTCGAGAAGGTCGCCGTGCAAACGGAAACGCAGCAGGAGTCACGGCATTTCCGACCGGATCTCCGCCAAGTGATCAACCTGCGGTACTTTCCGAAGAGCTGATCCGAATCTGGGTGAATGGGCGGCCCCGCCGTCGCGGCTCAGCCGGTTTCGGAAACCGGCGTGGCATTGTGATTGCGGTTGGAAACCTGCTGGCGAGCTTGGTTAGCGACCTGCTGGCGAGCTTGGGTGGCGACCAGCGTTTCGAATTGGCCACGCTGAACCACACGTCCTTCGCGGTTCACCAGTTCCCGCACCCAAGTGACGCGGCCGGCACGACGGCCATGTCGGACGACGCTCAGCACGCGGGTTCGAGCCCGAACGGAATCGCCAAAAAAGATCGGCGATAGGAACGTCCACTCGCGAACCGAAACGAGCGCCAGCGTCGCCACCGCGGGATGCTGGCTCGACAGTCCCGCCAAGATGCTGAGCCCCAACAAGCCGTGGGCGACCGGGCCGCCGAAAGGCGATTCCTGGTCGATCAACTGGTCGGTGTGCAGCGGGTCGTGATCGCCCGTCAGGTTGGCAAAGTCGGCGACGTCTTCGGCCGAAATTTCACGCCAGGGACTATCCCAGGAATCCCCGGGACAGAGATCCTCAAAATGGAGCGGTTGGGTCATCAACGGTGCGCCGCGTTCGAATGACATGAAATTGCGAATCCTTGCGGGCGTCGATCGCATCGTTACACGCGACACCTGATTCCTGCTGTGACCTGGCCCCAATCATGGCTCCGAAAGGAGCCATCGAACGGTTCCGGGAAAAGGCCGCTTCGGCCTTTCGACCTCCGATCTTACTTGAAGGGAGTTCGCATGTTGTTCTTCATGCCATCCAGAAATAGGCAGATCCTCAATTGCTGACGATACAATCGCCACAAAACTCCCAATGTCGCCCGGAAGCGACGGATCATTCCGGTTGAAACAACACGCAGATCGGGGACGGGACGTGAATGACGCTGCGGTTGAATTGCAACGTCCCCGTTTCGGGATCGACGACGAACGAGGCGAGGGAGTGAGAATCCTGGCCGGCGGCCAGGAGCCATTTGGCGGACGGGTCGAGATTAAAATTCCGTGGCGTGGCCCCGCGGACGTTCGCCCGTTGGATCGCGTTCAATTCTCCCGAATCGGCATCAACCTCGAAAACGGTGATCGTGTCGTGCCCGCGATTGGCCGAGTAGACGAATTTGCCTGAAGGGTGAACGCGGATCTCTGACGCGCTGACGAATTGCTCACGGTTCAACGCCCGCCTCGGCACGGTCTGCACCGTCTGCTTGCGGGTCATCGTCCCCGCTTGGGCGTCGTAATCGAACACGGAGACGGTCAGGTCAAGTTCGTTCAGCACGTAAGCCCACTTGCCGCTGGGGTGAAACTTCATGTGCCGAGGCCCGCCGCCGGGGGGAACGTCGGCATGGCCGTGAGGAGCCAGTTCCGACTTGGCGGCATCGACGCGGTAGATGACGACTTGATCGAGCCCCAGATCGGGGGCGAAGGCGAAGCGGTTGTCGGGCGAGAAGCCGACCCAGTGCGTGTGGGGGGCTTCCTGACGTCCCTGGACGACGCGGGAACCGCCTTCGTGTTTGATCAGTTGGGTGCGTCGATCGAGCGAACCGTCTTCGGCGAGCGCGAAGACGGCGACCGAGCCGCCGCCGTACTGGGCGGTCAACAGCGTGGTGCCGGTGGCGTCGACGGCGAGGTGCGTGCCGCCGCCGTCACCGATCGGCAGGGACCCGATCTGGGTCAGTGTCGACTTGCCCTGCGGGTCCTTGCCGATCGTGTAAGCGATCACCGAGGGGGTTCGATCAAGCGTCCCGACCGCATAGAGAACCGGCAGCTTCGGGTGCATCGCCAGGAAGCCCGGGCCGGAAGCTTCCGCAACGAGTCGGGCTGGGGAGAGCTTGCCGTTGTCGGTGTTGAGCGTGCAGTGATAGATGCCTTGGCTGAGTTGCGACGACGCGGTGCCGATCCAAACGTCGATCTCGGCCGCGCGGGCTGGTGATGTCAGCGAAACGCCGACCGGCATCAACGCGGCAGCGCAGAGGGTCAACGCGAGCGGGAAGTGTGGGATGCGGATCAAGGGAGACTCCTTGCGGGTCGCGAGTGGGGAGGGCCTTGCTCAGTCGCCGGGGGAGGCTTGCGCAAGGGGTCAGGAAAAGTGGTCGGCGGTCATCGGTCGGTTTCGCGGTCGCTTCGCAGGCGGCACGAAGTCCTACGTCGGGCCTGATTGTAACCGAAAGGACCGAAGTTGGACGGATCACCGACTCGCGGCCGGTCGCACTCAGTTGCCCCCGCTGCCTCGCATCGCTCAGCGGCGGTAGATCGGTTTTGGGACATCGCCGATCAAGAAGCGATCGTAACCGGACTCGAGCGCGTCGCGATAAACGGCAAGCGCTCCGGCGATCGCTTCGACCGCGCGATCGATGTCGGCTTCGGCGTGTGAGTAATTGACCACGAGAGAACTGGCCAAGACTCCACGGCGGATGGTTTCCTGCAAGAACAGGGCACGAAATCCCGCCGAGGGCTGACCCGCCGAATCGCGGGTGACGTAGTTCAGACAACAGTCCCGGCCGACCAGTTGGAATGCCGATTCGATCCCGAGTTGACGGATGGCGGCTTGGCAGCCTTCACGCAGCCTGCGGCCGCGGGCGTAAAGCGTTTCGATCACCGGTTGTTCGCGGTAGCAATCGATCGTCGCGATCGCGGCGGCCAGCGAGTGCGGTTCGGCCCCGTGCGTTGTCGACAACAGGAAGACTTCCGGCACGCCGTCCGGTGGGCCGCCGAGTTCCATCAGGGAGCGGATGCCGGAGAGGGCGGAGACGGAGAAGCCGTTCGCTAAGCCTTTACCCCAGCAGGAGAGGTCCGGCCGGACGCCGTAGACAGCTTGCCCGCCGCCGAGATCCCAGCGGAACCCGGTGATCATTTCGTCGAGGATCATCACGGCGCCGTGGGCGTCGCAGAGCCGACGGACTTGTCCAAGAAAATCGTCTTGGGGTTCCTCCTGGCGAGCCGGTTCCAAAATCACCGCGGCGATTCGATCGGGGAGCTCGGCGAACAGACGGGCCAACTCCGCCGGTCGGTTGTAACCGAAAGGAAGGGTCAGTTCTGCGACCGAGCGGGGAATTCCGGCGGACATCGGCGTGGTCGCGATGAACCAATCGTCGCTGGAAAAGAAAGGTTGGTCGCGGCAATAGGCGATGTGATCACGGCCGGTGGCGGCGCGGGCCAATCGCAGCGCAGCGGTCGTCGCGTCCGAGCCGTTCTTGCAAAACTTGACCATGTCCGAAGCGGGGACGAGCTCGAGCAAGGCTTCTGCGGCGGCCGTTTCGATCGGCGTCGGTCGTGAGAAATTGACACCCTGATCGAGTTCACCTTTGACCGCGTTCAGCACAGCGGGGAAGGCATGCCCGAGTGTTACCGAGCGATTCCCCGAAGCGAACTCGATGAACTCGTTCCCGTCCAAATCCCAGACGTGGCAGCCTGAGCCACGAACGATGAAACCGGGCGAGGCTTGCGGGTATTCCGACGCTCCCTTGGCGTGGCAATGCGAACCGCTGGGGATCACCCGTGCCGCGCGAGATTGCAGGTCACGGGAGCGTTCGAATCGCATCGCGGCGGATTCCGCGGGTGTCGCGTCGGGGTCAGGGAACTGGCTGCGCGGGCGTGCCGCCGTTTCGCTCGGACGCTTCGCCTGGATGTTTCGGTCAGACCAGCGGGCCGCTCGCGCGAACGATCGTGTTCGTCAGCGTTCCGACGGGGTCGATACGGATGTGGACGACATCGCCCGGTTCCAGTGTGAAGTCGCTGTCGGGGACGATCCCGGTTCCGGTCATCAGGAACGCGCCCTGGGGGAACAGGTTTTCGCGTCCCAGCCAACTCACCAGGTCTTCGAATCCGCGGGCCATTTCGGCGCCGCTCGTTTGGCCACTGAAGACGGTCGCATCGCCGCGGACGATTTTCAAGTCGACGGCGATTTGGTCGGGCGGCGGCAGCGGATCGAGCAGGGCGATCCAGGGCCCCAGCCCTGCGCAAGCGTCGTAACACTTGGCTTGAGGCAAGTAGAGCGGGTTGTCACCTTCGATGTCACGGGAGCTCATGTCGTTGCCGACGCACAACCCGACGATCTTCATCTTCGGGGTGATCACCAAGGTGATTTCCGGTTCGGGAACGTTCCAATGGCTGTCGCGGCGAATCCGCAGCGGCTGCCCGTGACCGCGGACCCGGCCCGGGTTAGCCTTGAAAAAGATCTCGGGACGGTCGGCGGTGTAGACGCGGTCGTAGCACGACGCGGCGGCTTCCGATTCCTCCATCCGCGCCGTCTGACTCCGTTTGTAAGTCACGCCCGCCGCCCAGACTTCTTGTTGGTCGATCGGCGGCAACCAGCGGACGTCGTTCAGCAGGATCGGGTCGCCTTTGGGCAACGATCCGGCCGCGGCGACCGGGTCGGCTGAGAAGAGTAAATCCGCCAAGCAGGAGAAGCCGCCCGCTGACAGGTCGATCGGCGTCAGGGCTTGTTCGCCCACGATGCCGACGCCGGGGATATCGGACGAATCGGTTTGGGACGCAACGAACTTGGCGAGTTTCATGGTCAAGATTTCGTTTTGGAGGCGTCGTTCGGCCGGGTCGTACGATTCGGCCGGGCCGTGATGCCGGGAAGGATGCTGGAAAAGGGTTTTCGTTCGTTCGGTCAGATCGCGGCGGATCGGCCGGGTGCCCGACCGATCCGCCAATCGCAAGGTCGCCGTGACGGAGAGTGCGAGATCAGGGTTTCGGTGCGGCGTCCGCGAGCGCTTCCAATTGGTCGCGTCCGACGCGATCGCAGAACCCGCCGAGCGTTTCGCCATCAACGCGGTTCGCCTTGTAGGCGGCGAGCACGCCGATGATCTCTTGGGCGATCGTTTCGTGCGGGACCAGATCTTTGTAGATGTAATTCAGGCGGTTGCCCAGCAGCGCGCCGCCGACGAACAGCGTGTATTTCCCTTTCGCCTTGCCGACAATCGCCAGGTCGCTGTTGTAGGGACGGGCACAACCGTTCGGGCAACCGGTCATCCGCAAGGTGAACTGGTCGCGTTGCAAGCCGAGTTTCGCGATCGGCCCTTCGAGGTCATCGATGATCCCGGGGAGGGCCCGTTCGCTTTCGGTGATCGCCAAGCCACACGTCGGCAGCGCGACGCAAGCCATCGACCAACGCCGGATCTCGCTGAAGTCTTCCGACAACGGCACTTGGTGATCACGGAGGATTTGCAACAACTCGTCACGATCCTCCGGACGGATGTCGCAAAAGATCATGCTCTGGTGCGACGTCAGCCGGATTTCGGAGTTGAACCGGGCGCAGACGGCTCGCAAGCCCGCCTTCAGTTGGCGTTGATCGTTGTCATACAGCCGCCCGTTTTCGACATTCAGCCCGTACGACCACAGCCCGTCGCCTTGGTCTTGCCAACCGATGTGGTCATCGAAGCCGTGAACGTCATCGGGGGTGCAATCGGCCAGCGGCGATCCGTAGTACTCCTCGACCATGCTGCGGAATTTTTCGATCCCCCAGTTCTCGACCAAGTACTTCATCCGCGCCACCTTGCGGTCTTCGCGGTTGCCGTGATCGCGTTGGACCATCAGGATCGCCTTGCAGACGTCGATCACCTGGTCGGGCGTGACGAACGCCATCCGCTGAGCCAGCAACGGATGCGTCTTTTGGGCGCTGGGGGTGGTCCCCATCCCGCCGCCGACGATCACGTTGTACCCGAGCACCTCGCCGTCGCGATGGATCGTCAACAGGCCGATGTCGTTCGTGTACAAGTCGACGCAGTTGTCTTCGGGGAGCCCCACCGCCATCTTGAATTTGCGTGGCAGGTAAGTCGCCCCGTACAGCGGTTCGACCACGTCGCTTTCGCGGGCGCCGCCGACGAGCGTCTTTTCGCCCGATTCGTCGGTCATCCAAAGCTCGTGATAAGCCTTCGTTTGGGGCGCCAGGGCGATCGCGATGTCGTAGCAGAGTTGCTGCATCTGCTTGCGCACCGGATCGTTCCGCTTAGCAGGGCAGCACATCACGTTGCGATTCACGTCGCCGCAAGCCGCCAGTGTCGACAGCCCGATCTGGTTGATCCGGGCGATCGTCGCCTTCAGGTCGCTCTTCAGGATCCCGTGCAACTGGATCGTTTGACGCGTGGTCAACTTCATCGTCGCGTTGCCCAGCGTGTCGCACAGATCGAGGTGTGCGATGAACTGGTCGCTCGACAAGATCCCGCCGGGAATTCGGCAGCGGAGCATCATCGAGTAGGTCTTGCCGCTACCGCCGCCGCGGGAGTCGCGATCGTCCTGTTGGTAGGTCCCGTGGAACTTCAGCAGTTGAATGTTGTCTTTGTCGAAGTGATCGACCGGGTCCTGCAACTCTTGGCCGATCGTGCCTCGAAGGTGTTCGCTGGCCTGCTTGATCGATTCGACCGGGCTGAGCTTGGGGGCATCGGTTGCCATCGTGAACGCGATTCCTGGGTCTTTGGTGTTCCGTCCGCCACAAGCCGGGCGAACTTCGGGTGAGGTGCAAGCTGAGGGTGGGGGGAGAACCGGGTTCACCCGACTCGCCACGAACTATACCATCGAATAGCGGAATTCACCACGCCGGTTGGTCGGCGAGAGCCGTTTGCCTCACCACCAACCTGCTGGGTGAACGGAGACCGCGAAGCCGCCGCAGTGCGGTGTCAATCGCCCGCAACATCGGGATTTCGGGCACGATCCCGCCGTTCGATCTGCGGTTTCCGTCGCGAAAGAGAGAGACGACGCATCGAGGATCGATTTCGATCGTTTCCGCGATCGGGTATTTTGTTCTCCGGCGGTCGTCCGAACGGAAGGACTCGGATCGCTGATACCTATTCACCCGTTTCATCCGCCCGTCGTCCAGGTGATC
>RECD01000126.1 GCA_007694185.1 Planctomycetaceae bacterium | reverse complement strand
GTGCAAAATGGGTGGCACCTTCCGGAGGGTGTTAAATGGGTGGCACCTTCCGGAGGGTGGGTGGCACCTTCCGGAGGGTGTTGGTCTGCGCCCTCTTCGGGGTCGAGGGCGATTTTTTTGCGTTTATCCCCCGGGTGCGCTCCGCGACCCGGGACTTATCGCTGTAATGCCTTCGGCATAAGGAGGCGGGGGGCGGGAGCGGCGGAATTGGGTTGCTGGATGTGTCGTTCTGGATTGTTGGTTGTGACGCTCGTGGGATCAGTCCTGGAAGGTGTCGTTGGGGCCTATGCCTACGGCTTCGGTGAGTCGGTTGAGCATTGCCGCTGTGCCGACTAGGTGAATGACTTCTGCTGTCTGCTGGGGCGTGAAATGGGCTAATAGCTGGCTGATGTCCGCGTCTTCGATCGCGATCGGGTTGACGGTTGACCGGATCGCGAAGGCGAGTGCCGCTCGATCCGCCGGTGAATCGGTCCCTTCGGTTCCACTGGTTCCCAAAGCGAAGATTTGTTGGTCCGTCAGCCCGGCGGAACGCAGCCGGTCGAGCAGCAGCAGCTGCATGTAGACGGCGTCGTCTTGAATGGCTGCTGCCATTGCCAGCTTGTCTTTCAACACGCGATCGAGCTCGCCGAGTTGGAACGTGTCGCGGATTTGTTGCACGACCCAGGGTCCTGCCTCGGGGATCGCCGCGAGGAGTTGTTCATGCGGCAACCGCGGGGATTCTTCCGGTAAATCGACTAGGGCGGTGGTCGGCTGGCGAACTCGTTCCGCCCGAGTTTTTGGGCGGTCGGGGCCGGCTGCCGCTGATGGCCTCAGGCGGGCGGTCCGGTTTCGGGCCTGTTCGAGCCGTTTGCGCCAGGAATCGAAATCGCTTGGCGGGTCGCGGCGTGGGTAGGTGCCGACGGCTACTTGTGACTTGAGCGCGAGTGATGCCGGTGGCAGTTCGGACGCGAAATCGCGGTAGGTTTCTTGGGGGATGCCAGTGGCATCGGTCCAGCGGTTCATCGCGTGATAACGACCGATCTGTAAGACCATCCGCAGCACTTCGTCGTCCGTGAAGTGGGCTCGCAAACGTTCGATATCGGCGTCACCGATTTGGTGAGGCGCAAGGCTGAGTCGGCGAGTGAATTCGAACGCGGCTCGCTGCGGTTCGGGGAAGGCATCCCAGTCGGTATCGAGCGCCAGCAACCATGGTTCCTCCAACCCGGCTCGCCGCAATTTGCTCTCTTGGTGCCCCAAGCAGTAGTGGCAATCGTTGAGCCGCGAGACGATCCAAAAGAGCTGGGTTGAGAATCGGTACTCGTCGTCGGAGATCGGCGGTCCGAGTGATGAAACGCGGCGACCGGCGGCGAAGTCGCTGAGGTAGTGTTCGCGGATCAGGCGGTTGTTGACGACCTCTCGACCGTCCGTGTTCGGACTTTGGTCAGCAGCCGGCAGAGGCAAACGTGACGTCCGCCCTTTCAGTGCTTCCAGGGCCGTGAGCATCGCTTGGCGGTTGGCCGGAACGTCGCCGAGATGCGTTTCCGAGGGTTGGCTTGAAGCAGGTGGTTGAGCCACGGCGGGCTGAGCCGCGGCGGGTTGGCAATCGAGGGCTAGCGGCAACAACAGGGCCGCGGTCAGTAGGTGAGTCGAACGGGCGAGGAACCCGGTGAAGTCTTGAGTGTGCATTGAGTTGTTTTCGAAATAGGGTGATGAAGAGATCTGAGAAGTAGCCGCGTTGGACAGCAGGGAGCTGGTTTAACGATCTTCACGAGCGATCGTCAGAGCCGGGATTGTCGTCACGAGGAACGGTTGGGTGATGCGTTGCTTGCCCAATTTTGGGTGGGTCCCGTTGAGGGTGACGGTGACGCGGACGTTGGTGCCGACGAGTTCGCCGTTCCCTTCGATTTGAAAATCGTCGAGTTCGAAACCGGCATGCCACCAGTCGTCCGCGACGTAGACGGGCGGTCGGCCGTTCGCCAGTTCACGCACTGGGCTGCCGGCTTGCCAGGCTGTGAACGATTCCTGCACCAACGCTTCGGCGGCCGCGACGTCGGATGGCGGAACGCGACCGCCGTTACCGCACCCGGCACTCGCCGCCCATGCGATCAACACGACAAGGGAAACCGAACAGAGGCTTTTGCCGGCGGTCGGTTGTGGGTGGACGTGACGGTTCATTCGGCGCTCCCAATCGGTTCCCCACCGCTTCGCGTACCGAGGGCGCGCCAGATGAACAGGTCGATGCTTTCCGATTGGAAGCCGACCGAGCCATCCGCTTTGGCCAGGTTCACGCCGCCGGGGTGTTGGCTTTTGGCCGCGGTCGCGATCCTGCCGGGTGGATACATGCACGACCGCCGATTGGGCGGCGAAACGTGAAAGTAGATCGTGGTCGAGTGATAGCGGTCAACCGAGAAGACAACGAGCTGAAAAGATTGGTGCAGTTTCATTCTCCGGCGATCGCGTGACAAGTCAAGCGCCAAGGGGAAAGAATCTTCCCGCTAAGGGGGATCAAGGGTATCGGAAGGCTCGCCGATTCAGAGCACGCCGAAGGTCGCGAAGGCTTCGGTCGCTGACATGCCGCCGCGGATCGCGTCACGGACTTGGTTTTCGGCGTGAACTTTGGCGACGGCGGCCGCGACGACTTCCCGTTCGACTCGTTGCGGCACGATCACGATGCCGTCTTCATCCGCCGCGACCAGATCGCCCGGTTCGATGCGGACGCTATCCCATTCGATCGGCACGTCGTAATCGATCACCCGTTGGCGATTGCGGCTGTCGTACGGGTTGCAGCCACGCGCGAAGACGGGGAATCCCATGTCACGGATCCGGGACAAGTCGCGGACCGCGCCGTCGACGATCACGCCGACGCAACCGACGTTCGTCGCGGCGGACGTCAGCAGTTCGCCCCAGATGCCGGAGCGGAACGAGCCGCCGGCGGCGCAGAGGATGATTTCGTCCGGTTTGCAGGAATCGATCGCGGCCAATTCCAACTGATACGGTTCGGGGTCTTCATGTGCCATGTCGGCCCACAGGGTCGTTTTGGCGCGGCCCAACAGCAACGCGCCGTTCTGCACCAGCGGCCGGATCGGCAGGCGGGGCGATTGATGGGGAAATCCGTGAGCGTCGAGCGAATCGCAGAGCAACGGCACGGAGAGGCAGCGGCGGAGTTCTTCGAGCGTGTGCGTGGCGGCGGGGGCGGCGGGGGCGGCGGGGCGGGCATCCGACATCGGGCGGTTTCTCCAGGTGGGCAGGATCAGTCTGCCGATGTTTTAGCAGTTGGACGCTCGATCGTGTTTCGCCTGTCGGGCCGGATTGGTCCGAGCGGATGACTGCGGCGAACAGGCCCGAACGGCACCCGAACGGCAGCTACGACGCGAGGCGGCTGATCAGTTGCCGCGTCAATTGCAGAGTTTCCCATCCCGCGTAGTGGCCGTGGGCGAGGTGATTGCGGAGCAGCCGGACTTCTTGGCGCCAATCGTTGCCGGTGAGGCTCCCTTCGTCTTGGCACAGGATCTCACCCAAGCTGGCGAAGGCCCAAGGGCTGGCCGGGACCGACGGGCCGGAGGCCGGATAGAGGCTGGAAGTGAACGAGGCGCCGCCGACGAACTGTTGCCACGCTTCTTCGAACGGCGCGCCTGGGGGGGCGTCGTTGGGCAAACGGATGCGGCCACGGACTTGGTTTTCGATCAGGAAGCAAGCGGTGAGCAGCGATTGGGCTAGCGGGATGCAGAGCAAACAGCCGCGCAGGAATTCGGAGAACGGCCGCCTCGGATTGAGTTGCAACATGGCGCGAGCGACCCAGGGGACCGGGGTGGTGACCCTCAGGTGGGCCGGGTCCCAAAACAGATCGGGACGGACACGGTCCGACAACGGCTTGCCGTCGACGAATTCCTCGACCGTCTTGAGCAGCGGGTCGCGTTTTTCGCGAGGCAATTCGGAGAAGGTCGAGATCGCTTCCTGCGTGAACTCCTTCTCCAAAGCGGCGTCGTTGCCGGGTTGGAGTCGCGCGAATTCGACCTGACGAGCCAATGAATCGGCGCGGGAGAGTCGACCGCCCGATTCCCACGCGATCCGGCGATGCAGGTAGTGTTGCCAGAGCTGGTTGTTGGGGATGCCGAGCAGATCGGTATCGGACTTAGGGCCGCCCGACGTCAGGTCGTAGCAGCGGCCGGACAGGGGCGATTGGGGGGTGTCGACGAACAGCACGCAGAGCCTGGCCGTTGGCACCACTTTGGTAACCAGATCGACAAACCGTTCGGTCTCGTCGATCAGCGCGGGACGGTCCGTCGGCAGCGGGGGGATTAACCAGATGATCGGCCGCGCGGCCGTTTCGCGACCGATCAGCGTCGCCAGGTCGAGTGGGGGGCGTTCGGTAGGGATCTCGAAATGTCTCGCCGCGGCCGCCTCGAAGCCGCCCGTCGCCACTTCGGCTGGATCGAGGATGACGGTGCGGGCATCGGTCGCCCGTCGGTCAGCGGCCAACACGGCGTCTTCGATCGCCACGACGAACGGATCGATAAAATTCGGATCGGCGACGCGGACGACCGTGACGGGCGATCGGCTGATCCACGGACGCGAATCGATCCAATCGCCCAGCCGATCGCTATCCTTGAATTGCCACGGCAGACGGACATTTGCTATGCGAACGAAGACGCGCATGGGTCACCTAAAATTGACCAACAAACGCACGACGAGGTCGCCGACTGCCAGCCCCCGAATTCGGGCCATCAAGTCTCCGGTCGGGCCGGCGGACGGCAACCAACCGGACAGAAGCAGCGTTTCGATCGCGACCGGGTCTTCGGGTCGTGACAGAAACGGGTCGGGCAACGCTTGCCCCGGGTACAACTCGGACCAGTGTTGCCCGAAATTTTCTGACGTCCAGTACCCTGCCAAAAACTCGCCGATCGAAAAATCCTCCTCGCCGACTCCCACGGCGACCACGTGGGCCATGCGGAGCAGGTCACGTTCTCGCTCGGTCAGTTGATCGCCCAACCGCCGGGCGAAGTCCGGGTCGTCCAGGCGAGCAGCGAGCGTGGCGAAGGCCTCGGTCACCGATTCGTTGCTGGCGTTCAGGCCTCCGGGCGGCGGTCCGCTGGGCAGCAGTGCCGACTGAAATTCGCCGACCAAAAACGGGATGCCGCCCGTGCGGTCGTAGACTTCGTCGTAAACCTGCTCGCTCGCGAATTCGATCCCCAAATTTCGCTGGAACCACCACCGCACCTGGCCATCGGTCATCCGATGAGGCCCGAAGGGCTCGACCGATTGGCTGTCGCGATTCCGCTGTTCGATCGCCGCTCGCAGCAGCGCGATCCCGCCGAGCAGGATCGCGGGTCGCTCTGCGGGCGGGTTCAACAAAACCTGTTGCAGGCTGGCGTCCGTCGCGTCTCGCCAACACCGCACCGCTGATTCCGGGGTATAGTCGGAGGCGTCCCCGACTTGGAGCAACAACCCCAACCGGTCGGGGATGCCGCCCGGTTCTTGGACCAAGGAGTCCGGCCACATCGAACCGATCACGAGCGTGGCGGGTGAGTCTTCGGCAAATTCCGGGTGCAACATGTCGCGGAGGTTCGCCATGTCGGCGCGATGGATGGCGCTGCGGCCCTCCGAAGCGGCGAGTTCACCGGGGCCGCTGCCCGATTTCCGCCAAGCCCGCAGGTTGGTGGCGATCTCGGTCCGGAAATCCAATTCCGACAACAGCGTCGCCAGGTGATGTCGAAATCGCAACTGGTATTCGGCCCGTCCGTTGACGAGCCGGCGACAGATCAGTTTCCGCATGTGCATGTCACGCAACTGGCTCGACACGTTGCTGGACAGCGAAAATTCCGGGTCCTGCGAGGTGAGGAACGGGGCGAATTCTGCTTCGACGACTTCCTCCAGCCCCGTCAGCCATTGACCCAAGGCGGCCCGCGCCGATTCGTTCAGCAGCACGCAGAAAACGGCGGCCCCGAACGGGTTGCCTTGAAAGTTGGCCCGGACGACGCCTTGGATTTCGGACTGGACCTGCGTGTCTTCGAAGGTGTCCTGAACCAGCTCGTGGTTGACGCTCGCCAGTTCACGAAAGCCGTCATCGGCCAACCGTTCCACCAGCCGTTCGCCGAACTTGAGCAGTACCGCCGGTTGGTAGCCGCAGCGAAAGGCGATCTCCGCCGCGTGTTCGGTGGCGTCGATACCCATCCGTGCCAACGGCCGTGCGACCAGCTCCGCGGCCTCGTCGGGGGCGAGTTGGGAAAGTTCAAGCACGTCGCCCCAGTTGTACCAAACGCCTTCTCGGGTCGCGGTCGCACGGTAGCCGGTGAACACGTAACGAACCCGCGTCCCTTCGATCCCGTTGACCGTCAGCGGTTCCCGCAATTGGAAACTCAGGCTGGCCTCTTTGCGGGCATCGTATTCGCGGATTTGTGACAACACGAACTCGTCCGCTTCGTCCAAGACGAACAGCAAGTCGATGTCGACATGGCGGCTGAGCAACGAGCGGAGGACATGCAGCAGTTCGGCCGGTTCGTCGACCGTTTCGGGAATCTCCACGGTGCCGAAATCGCCACGCAATTGGCTGAGGACCTTCCGGGCAAACAACGCTTCGGTCGTGACCCCGACGATGCTGACGTAAACCACCCGCAACTTTCGGCCGCTGGGGAGTTCGCGGCCATCCCAGGTCTGGCGGATGAACTGCAACAGGGCGGTCTTGCCGAGTTTGCGGCCGGAGAACATGCGTGTCTTGGCGGCGGTCGTGGCGAGCTGTTCCGCCTCGTCACGACGTCCGACATACATCTCCAGTCGCATCTCGCTCCCTTCGGGCACCGAGAAGGGGTTGCGAGCCCTCCAGGGCTGCTGTTCCAAGACGATTTCGAGCAACCCGATGATCAGGTTCGGTTGGCGATCGCCCGGATTCAGGAGACGTCCCAGGTCGAGATCGTCGACCGTGGCGGCGAACAGCGACGACTTGTGCAATTCGCGACGTACCTGTTCGCGGACATCGGACGGCATGCCAGGGCAGAGGGCGACGACGATCGCGTTTTCGCCATGTTCGGCGATCGTTTCGACGACGCGGTTGGGGTAGCTCCGTTCGGTCGGCGATTCGGGGATGGTCACGACGACCAGCCGTTTTGCCGAATGGAGTTGCGGCAGGTAGGTCGGTTGAAAACGGGACAATTGTTTGCGGAGGGTCGCCGTCTCGATCGCGAACCAAGCCTGCCCTTTCGACTGCCCCTTGTCCGCGTCGCCAAACAGGTCCGGACCAAAAACCCATCTGGTGAACTCGGTCCGCAGCCCCGACAGGACGTGATGGCGAGTCTTGCGGTCGCTGACGTCCGCCAGCCAACGCTCCATCAGCGGCGATTGGTCCGATTGGTCGATCAACACCTTTTTGGGGACCGTGAACCGCTGGGCCGCTTCGCTCCGCCAAGCCGTTTCTCGCCAGGCCGTTTCCAATAGCGTCAAATTCTCACCGAAGAACGCGCGGGAATCTCCGGCGGCAGTTCCCGCGGCGCCCGGCGTGGCGGAGGCGACGTAGCCTTCGCAAACCGAGACCACTTGATCCAACCAGTTGCTGAACAGCGATTGGTTCTCCCACTCGATCTCCGCCGCCTTGGCGTCGTCGATGATCTCCTTGACCTGCTTGTGCTGTGGCAGGGTCAGCCTTTCGAGTCGCCGCCAGGTCTGGCAGAGACGTTCGATCGATTTGTGTTTGGCGACCAACAGGCGGTTGCGTTCCTGGGCCGATGCGACTTGGTCAGACGCGGGCAGGTCGCCATGTAGCCTCATCACCCGATCGTAGCGTTGGTCGTCGCGAGCCCGCGATTCCAGCGCCAACCAGTCGATCCGCGTCTGGCCGTTGGCCGCCGGTTTGGGACAGAGCAGGTTGGCCGCGATCACGCGGGGATCGCCGACGAGCTGGTCCGCGCGGGGCGGTTCGATCGGGCGGGGCGGTTCGATCGGGCGGATCGGTTCATCCAGCATGTCAAGCAGCGCCGGGTGGGCTGCGAAAAAGGGGGCCGGGAGCGTCAGCGGGTGTCGATCGAGCGGCTTGGGTTCGCTTGAAAAGACGCGTTTCAACAGCAGGTGCGCCAACCGCTCGACCGGGTTCGTCGGCTCGGCCAGCTCCAGCAACCGCCGCACGTCGTCGATCAATTTATCTTGAATCGCGGCCTTCTCATCGTCCCGGCGGGTGAGATCCCGCATCGCCTTGTTGGTTTCCGTCAGCAGTTCGACCAGCCGTGCGACGGTTCGGTCCATCTGTTTACGTGAACCCTTGCGGGCATCCGAGGAGTCCGCGATTTTCTTGTGCTGATTCGTCAGGCCGTCGATCAGCGGTTGGATCGCGTCCGGGTCCCACTGCGGTTGATCGGGATAGAGCGCCGATACCCAATTGAGCACGCAACGGCTCATGAAGGCCGACCAAGCCCGACCGCAATGCGGGAACTTGCCGACCTCGCCCGACCCGGCATTCAACGTGATCCGCTTCACCTCTTCCTGCACCTTTTGCCGGAACGCCAAGCACTCGGCCTCGCGGTCCTTGGGCGGTTGAGGCATGCGTCGCACCGCGGTTCGCAGCCTCGCCACCAGGTCGCCCGATTCGCTGGAACGGTGCGTGAACAGGCCGGCCACGACGTCGTGCAGCGGCCCATGAAACTGGGCCAGTCGGATCGCCCGATCGAGTTCTTCACCGTACAGCGACGCGTCGGCGGTGGGACGAACCGCCTCGAGGGTCAGCCCCAATCGCAACTCGTCGACGGCCGTCTCGGATGCCAACCGGTTAGGCCGTTCGGGGTCGCGGCCGACCGAGTTCTTCAAGGGTTCGAACAACACGGCGGCGATGCCCCGCAGCGTATCCGGATGAACCGCGTGGCCCACGTTCGGCGGCACGGCTTGGGCGAGCAAATACCAGCGTCCCAAATCGTACCCGCCGGGGTTGATCGCGGACTGCTTCGCCGCTTCGATCGCCGCCTGGACGTCGGCGAAGAAGTCGTCCTGTAGCCAGGGGGCTGATTCGCATTGGCCGGTCCGTGGGTTCAGCCAATGGTGTTGGCAAAAAGTCTCGAAGCTCCGCAGTTCCGGAGGCAAGTCCGCGGGCGGAACCGGCGCAAGGGGCGGCTCTTCCGCGGGGGACGACGCTTCCGCGGGGGCCGTCTCGGCAGCGATGCCGCCGATTTCGCCGACGACAGTCGGAACGGGTTGAACATCGGGAACGAGTTGAACATCGCGAACGGGTTGATCGCCGGGAACGGGTTGCGGCTCAGCATCGCCATGTGGTTCGGTGAAAATGGCGGACGGCGGTTCCTCGATCGGAGTCGGAAAGTCGGCCGATTCGATCACCGCGGCGGGGCAGTCGGCTGGGCAGGCGACTGATTCGGGCGCAATTTCTTCGTCAACTGTCTCACGCAAGTCTTCATGGGCAGTGCTGTCATTCGCTTCGTCACGGGTTTCGCAGACCGGTTCGTCAGCCGGTTCGTCAGCCGTCGCGTC
>RECD01000204.1 GCA_007694185.1 Planctomycetaceae bacterium | reverse complement strand
TTGACTATCACCAAAAACTCATAACGACCCGTTTAGGCACGTCGCCAGGAAACATCCCGGTAGAAATTTTTACTTAGGGGACAGCGGCAGGCTTGAACCAATTTACGGTCAATCACACGGTGTTTGACCACGTGAGCGGCAAGGCGCTAGCCGCCGGTAAACGGTTTGAAATCAGCAGGAAGGACCGGCGGCTAGCGCCTTGCCGCTCAGCAAACTGGCGTTGTCCGGCAAAAGACGGATGTTGACGCGTTTTGACACGGCGGCCCGAGCGAGTGCGCGAGGGGCGTGGACGATCGATTTTTGAAAAGGATAGAACGATGGGCTCGCATGGTGATCGCGGCGGTCGGTTGGCTCTCACGGGCGGAATGGCGGGGAGCAGCGATTGGGAACGATCGCCAGTGCGCCCATCAGGGCGATCACCAGTGCGAGGGGGACGGGGACGTCAACGTCGTCCCAGGGTCGAGCGATTGGAAGATCGCTACCTGTTGGCTGCCGAATTGGGGATCGGCCCGCCGAGCTTTCCGCCCGGTCCGCCGCCGCACGTCGACTTGCCGGAGGTGGCCCGGCGTCCCGAGCATCGCCTTCCTCCCGCCTGGGTTGCCGACCTGCCAATGGAACGATTTTCGGGCGGCTTCGAGCAGGCGGAACCGCTGATTGTCGTCGGCGACCCGGGCGGTACGCCGGGCGTAACACCGGACAGTCGGATCGACCCGAACCTGGCTGGCTCGGCATTCGCCGGTGTCGTGAGCATCAATCTGAACAACGAGGAGCAAGGCAGCGGGCTGTGTACCGGTTCGGTCATCACGCCGTTTCATATCCTAACCGCCGCGCACTGCGTGGACGTGGCCGGTGGTGAACGGGCTGATGGCAGCCAGACCGGCAACGGCGTCGCGGATTACGGTCCTGACGAAGTCAACGTCATCTTCAATCATGACGGCGACTTCGCACAGATTCGTTGGGGTATCGCCGCGATCGACGTTCACCCCGATTGGCACGGTTTTAACAACGTGTTGGCGCCAGGCGGTGCCTCGATCAACGACGACATTGCCGTGTTGACGTTGAACCAATCCGTACCCACGGGAGTGCCGGTCTATCCGCTGCACTTCGAAGCGTTTGACTCTGCCGAGCAGATCGTTTTGGCCGGCTACGGGACGACCGGTGACGGGGTCAACGGATTCGAACCCGGCAGTTCGAGCTTTACCGTCAAACGCACCGGCCAGAACGTGACCAATACCTATTGGCTCGACGATGAAGGCTCGGGGACAAAAGAAGTCTACCTGTTCGATTTCGACGGCCCGACGTCGGCCACGGACACGCTCAACGACGGCCTGACCTTAGGCAACGACATCGAGGTGACCATCGGACCAGGCGACTCGGGGGGGCCCGCATTCTTGTGGGTCGACGCGAACGGAAACGGCGAGATCGATTCGGGAGAGTTGGTCCAGTTCGGGGTCAACGCGTTCGGAATGGGTGGCGGTTCGATACCCGCATCTCCCCTGTTCGGTTCACAAGCGGGCGGAATGTTGGTCAGCGGTTACCAAGATTTCTTATCACCGTTCGTGGCGATCATGGAACCGCCATCGACCTTGGTCGAGATCGACGGATCGGGCAATCTTTTGATTTCCGACACCGATGATGACGGCAAGGATGACGCGTTGCTGGTTTACCGCCAGCAAGGACTGTTGGTGATTCATGATGCGACGAACCGCATCCAGGCGGGGCCGGGCACGTCGCAGTTTGACGACCATACGGTGCAGGTCGACCTGCTGGCGATCAGCGGGGCCATACAAGTCGACACGGCTGGCGGTGACGATTCCTTGACGATCGACTTCTCCGGCGGCAACCCGCTGCCAACAGGAGGTTTGTCGTTCGCGGCCGGCGATGCCGCTCAACAGACCAATTACCTGCGACTGCAAGGTTACCAACTCGATTCGCCGGCCGAGGTTTCCGATTTGGTGATGACTCGCAGCGGCGCCCATGCCGGCCAGATCGACTTGGCTTCGCTGGGCACGATTCAGTACGCGGCGGTGCGGCCGATCAGCCTGCTGGGCGAGGCCTCGGACGTGGTCATTCAAGTGCCGCAGGACGCCGCGCACCCAATGCTCAACAATGACGGCGTGGGAATTGACCCGACCGGACCGACGCCGAATACGAGCGCCGTATTTGACGTCGGTGATGGTAACGCCGGGTTCACCGAGTTCACCAATCCGGGCGCCAGTCTGACCCTGTTGCCGGCCGGCGATCATGAAATGCTTCATGTCGTCAACCTGCTGGAGTCGGGCTTCCGCGCCTCACTGTCGCTGGGTTCCGAGTCCGACGCCTTCGGTCGACTAGCCATTGGAAACTCGATTCATTTCGACGAAGGACATTCGCTGGGGGTGTTTTCCGACGACACCGTGCTCATCAATGACGGTGCGGAATTGCTCACCAGCGGAGAGGGGGCGATCCGCATCGAGACGTCTCGTGAGATCTTGATCGGTGACGGAGCGCGGCTTGAAGTGGCCGACGGTGACTTGGCCTTGTCGGCCAACCGGTCGGCGGAACCGACGGCAGGGAACTTCGTCGGTGTCGACCTCATCGGGGCGACGTTGGTGACCGCAGGCACGGGGGCAATCTCCGTTGCCGGCCGCGGTGGCGACACCGGCAACGGCAACATCGGTGTCCGGATGCGAAACGGATCGACCGTGAGCTCGACCGCCAGCGGCTCGCATGCCGGACCGATCACGATCGACGGCACCGGGGGGCACGGGGGGGCGATCAATCACGGGATCGTCCTCCAGGGCGCCGGGGTCCAGGTCACCTCGGTCGATGGCGATATCCTGATCGACGGCCGGGGAAATGGGACGACCAGCACCAATCACGGCCTGCAGATCACCGCCGCGGCGGTCGTCACATCGACCGGGCAGGGGGCCAACGCGGCGACCATTTCGATCCTGGGTACCGGCGGCAGCGGTACGTGGGGCAGCCGTGGGGTGCGGATCGCCGATTCGGGGACGACGGTCAGTTCGTTCCGCGGTGACATCCTGCTGGCTGGCCACGGGGGCGACGGGTCGCAGGGTGATAACTTCGGCGTGGAAATCTCGCTGTCGGCGCTCATCGACTCGACAGGGACCGGTGCCGACGCGGCGACGATCACGATCGACGGCACCGGTGGCGGAGGCACTTCGTCCCTCCACGGTGTGCGGATCGCGGATGCCGGAACCGAAATCCATTCGATCGACGGTGACATCCTGATCACTGGCCAGGGTGGCGACGGGTCAGGAAACAGCAACGAAGGAGTGAATGTCACGCAGGCTGCGGTGATTTCGTCTTCAGGAACGGGCGGCTCGGCGGCGACCATCACGATCGACGGCACCGGCGGGGGCGGCGCGTCTTGGAATCGCGGGGTGCGGATGGAACATGCCGGTACCCAAGTGATGTCGATCGACGGTGACATCCGGATCAGCGGCCAAGGAGCTGACAGTTCGGAGGCCGGGGCGGTTGGCGTGCGAATCCTGTTCGGTGCGGTCGTCGCCTCGACGGGAACAGGCCCCGACGCGGCAACGATCACGATCGACGGCAGCGGCGGTGAAGGCACTTGGGGGCCTCACGGGGTGGCGATTACGGATGCCGGAACCGAAGTCAGCTCCATCGATGGCGATATCCTGATCACCGGCCAGGGCGGCAACGGCACCGAAAACAATATCGAGGGGGTGCATATCGCACAGGGCGCGGTCATTTCGTCGTCAGGAACGAGCGGCTCAGCGGCAACGATCACGATCGAAGGTACCGGCGGCAGCGGTACGCGGGGCCATCGCGGGGTGCTGATGATGAATGCGGGAACCAAGGTGACGTCGGTCAACGGCGATATCCGCATTACCGGGCAAGGAGGCGTCGGATCGGAGCACGGCGAGATTGGTGTGATCATGGTCACCGGAGCGGCGGTCGTCTCGACGGGTATCGGAACGGATGCTGCGACGATCACGATCGAAGGCATGGGCGGCAACGGCACGTGGAGCAATCACGGGGTTCGGATTACGGACGCCGGCACGCGGGTCACCGCGGTCGATGGCGACATTCGGATCACCGGACAGGGGGGCGACGGGTCGAGCAACGACAACGATGGAGTTCAGGTCGCACTCGGCGCGGTCATTTCGTCGACGGGGACCGGCAGTTCGGCCGCGACGATCACGGTCCAGGGAACCGGCGGGCAGGGTGCGGCTGTCAACCATGGCGTGTTCGTTCACGCTGGGGCACGGATCACTTCGGTCGACGGCGACATCCGAGTCATCGGTCAAGGCGCCGGGGCCACCAATAACAATCACGGCATTCAAGTCACCGATGCGGCCGTGATCTCCTCGACGGGGACCGGGGCTGATGCCGCGACGATCACGCTGCTGGGCACCGGCGGCGGCAGTACCTGGGGTAGCCGCGGTGTGAGGCTGGCCAATTCGGAAACTCAGGTCACCTCGGTCGATGGCGACATCGAGATCGTCGGACAAGGGGGCTCGGGGTCGGAGTCGGATCACTTCGGTGTCGAAATCGCGACCAATGCGGTGGTTGCGTCGACGGGAGTCGGCGCCGACGCGGCAGGAATCCGAATCACCGGATTCGGGGGCGGGGCCGGTCCGGTGAGTGACCGCAACCACGGAGTGCTGACGCTCGAATCAGCCGGACGAATCTCGGCGGTCGACGGCGACATCCGAGTCACGGGGATCGCGGGCACCGGGGCGAGCAGCGTCGCTCTCCGATTGCTCAACCCGAACGCCGTGGCCGTCGATGCCGGCGGTTCGGCGAACCTGGCACTCGTCGGCAACAGCATGCAGATCACCGCCGATGCCGCTGTTGATGCTGGTGGCAACATGGTGACACTGAAGCCGCACGCGGATGCCGGCGCGATCGGCATCGACATCGGCGGAGAGGGTGGCGCCGATGCGCTGGGGCTGTCCGACGAAAAGTTGAACCGGATTGTGGCGGGAACCATCCGGGTCGGCGATGCCACCTCGGGTTCGATCGACATCACTTCCCCCATCGTGTTGACCGTTCCCACGACGCTTCACCTGGTCAGCGGCGGGGCGATCGAGGATGGCGAGACCGGATCGATCTCGGTGGCCAATTTGGCGGTCGAAGCGGTCGGCCCCGTGATCCTCGACAACGGGTCGACCGTGCAGGTATTGGCGGGTCGGGTCACCGGCGCAGGGAACCCGTTTGTCTATACCAACAACGGGGCGTTGACGATCGGCGAAGTTGGAGATCTGGTCGGCATCACCACCAATGGCGGTGGCATGACGTTGACCGCCAACAGCCCGCTGACCATCGACCGTCCCGTCGTCGACATCGGCGGTGGCCGGATTCGGCTGGTGGCCAGCCCGTCGCCGGAAGGCGGCGATGACTTGACCATCAACGCGCCGGTGCGGAGCCTAGCCGGTGACGGAGATGTGGAACTGGTTGCCGGATCGAATCTGTTCGTCGCACCGGGAACCTCTGGCGAACCGACCGTCTCGACGTCCGGCGCCGGCGGATTGTCGGCGACCGCCGGAGCCGAGTTGTTCTTGCCCGACCATTCGATTTCGGTGGCGGGAGAGGGAAGCCTTCAGGTTCAAAGTCCTCAGTTCGATGTGGCGTTCGAACCGGACGCCGAATTTCGAGAATTGGCACTCGGAGAAACGCGTGACGTGGTGCTGACTTTCGATGTCGGCGACCAAACGCAGACGCTGACGATCACCGTCACCGGTACCAACGATCCGCCGGAAGCCCAGGATGCGACCATCGCGGTTGTGGAGGATGGGCCGCCGGTGACCACCGGCGTGCTGGCTGACGATATCGACAGCGACGATGACCCGACCTCATTGTGGTACACGATTTTGTCGGACATCCCGGAAGGGGACATGTTGGTGAACGGGGACGGCACCTTCACGTTCGACCCCGGCAGCGGCTTTCAGGATTTGGGGCTCGGAGAAACGAGGCAATTCGAAGTCGCGTTTGTCGCCACCGACCGGCACGGCGCGTCCAGCAACGTGGCGACCATCACCGTAACCGTTGCTGGCGTCAACGATCCGCCGCAGATTTTGCTGCAACCGGGCGATTCGGCAAACGCGACCTTCGAACAGACAAACGCGGGACGTGTCGCGGACGGCCGCGTGACGGTTCGCGATGTCGACGTTTCTGACGAGGTGGTTGCCTCGGTCGGAGGCGTGACGACGGCCGGCCCGCGAGGCGACCTGTCCGACGACGACCTGCTGGCCATGATGACCGTCAACCCCCTGCCGGTTATCGGCGTCGGCGAAACGTCGGGTGGGGCGGAGTGGCGGTTCGACTCGGGTGCCGTCGATTTTCACCATCTGACGCTGGGCGAATCGCTCATCATCCGCTACACCTTGATCGCCACCGACACTCACGGCGAATCGGCGGAACAGACGATCACGATCGAGGTCCGGCAATCCAACCACCCGCCGGCCATCACCGCGATCTCGACCGACGCGACGGCTCACTCACCGGCCCAGGAAGGAACGTTGGTCACGGTTGTCGGAAGTTTTTTTGATGCCGACGTCGACGACACGCACACCGTGACGATCGATTGGGGCGACGGATCGCCGATCATGATCCTGGATTCTTCGCAGGTGGTCGATCGGAACTTCACCGCATCACACAGCTACACGACGGCTGGCATGTTCGACGTCGTGGCGAATGTTTCCGATGCCTTTGGCGGATCGGCGACCGCGAATACCACCGCCGTGGTTTCCGGCGCGGCAATCCATCAGGGTGTGCTTTGGGTGATCGGCACCGAGGGTGACGACCGGGTGCACCTGAATGCGCAAGGCAATGGCCACCTGCGGGTGCATGCCGATCACTTCCTCGGCGGCAATCATCGGACGTTCGCCTTGGCGGATTTCGATCGGATCATCGTCGACCTGCTCGGCGGTGACGACCACTTCACCACGGCGGGCAACGTCAACACGCCGCTGCTGGTCCGTAGCGCTTCGGGTGACAACCGGTTCCACCTGGCCGGCGGCCCGGCGGTGGTCGTCGGCGGCGTTGGCAACGACGACATCCGGGGTGGAGCGGGTCGCAACGTGCTGATCGGCGGCGGCGGGTCGAACACCATCCGAGCGGGCCGCGGCGGTGACCTGTTGGTCGGCGGATCGACCGATCGGGACGACGACAACGACGGGTTGTTCGATCTGCTAGCGGCTTGGAACGGCAACGCTTCGTTCGGCGACCGTGTCGACCAGGTATTGGAGCTGTTGTCGGTCGCGACGGACGAAGAGGCGACCAACAGCCTGCATTCCGGAGCCGGCCACGATTTGGTCTTCGCCGACATCGATGACCTGCTGAAGGGCAACCGCCGTTCGCTGCGGGTCGAGGTGGTTTGACGCCAAGACTCAAAAAGGCTGCCGATCGTGCCAAAGCCAAAACCACGCAGATTGCGGCCTCGGTGTGCCTCCACCTGACCACGGGCCTGCCCATGTTTTGGAATCTTGGTGGATCGGCCGACTCCGAACGGGGCATGCTGCTGGACATGCTGAAGGATTTGCCGCCGGGCTCCCGATTGATCATGGACGCGTACTGCACCGGATTTCAGTTCTGGAATCAGATCATCGGCCACGGCTTCAAGTTTGTCGTGCGAGCCGGCAAAAACGTGGAATTGCTCAACCGTTTGCGTCACGGCTTGCAACTACCTTGAGAGTCAACTTCCCCGCATGCGGTACGACGAATACTTGGCTCGGGGGCTGCCCATTGCGACCGGGGTAATCGAGGGTGCGTGCCGGCACCTGGTGCAGGATCGTCTGGGGCGAAGCGGGATGCGTTGGACGATCGCCGGGGCTCAATCGATCCTGGACCTTCGCAGCGTCTTGGCAAGTGATCACTGGGATTCGTATCAGCGCCAATACCGAAAGCAGCGGTTGCAGGAACGTTACGGCGACACCCGAACCAACTTCATGACGGGGCTCGCACTTTCCGCCTGAGCAGCGAGTCGGCCAACCGGTTGCACCCGTGGCGATGTCGGTCGTGAGTTCATGAAGAGCCGCTTCGGAAAACTTGCGTTGTGCCTCGCAATAGTTGCGGGTGCTGGGTTGATGTCGCTGAGGCCCTGCCCGGTCCGGTAACTGCTGATGCGAGCAACGGCGGTTTGGCAAGGCGTCTCTTTGCCGTCGCGGAACACCTGGTTCATGAATGCCCAGAGCACGATCGGGGTCGTGCAGGTCCGACCGAGCCAGTCGTTGTACTTGGCAATGACGTTGGCGTTCGTCTGTCGCGCGAGACGTCCACAAAGGGCAGTCCCGGCGAAACGAGAAACCCGGCAATCGCGCGGGAAAAACTGAAGTTGCCACGCGAAGCGGGATTGTTGGAAGATGTCCAGACAAGACCCTCCCTGATCTCACCGGTTTGCAGCCAAAGACCGGGGAGGGTTTCGGTAACGTGATGCCGAGAGGGGCTTCACTGCAAGATCATTCGTCCGGCCTCGTTATTTTCTGGAAAAGAGCCGATGTGCAGATAGACGGGTTCTGCGCAGGCCCTCAGCCGACACGAAAACGAATGTGCCATTCTTGGCTGGCACCAGCCGTCATTCGTTGCGGAGCGATGAGTAATCGATCACCGTGGAATTTAACCTCAGATCAGAACGCCGAGCGGGGTTAGATTGATTGAGTCGTCTCATTCTTCAGGATTATCGATGCCCGTCTCTTCTCCGCCGCCTGCTGATGCCGATTGTCGGCTTCGTTTCCACGGACCTAGGCGTGATCGCGTCTCTGGGTGCGATCGGCCTTGTGCGTCACTCGCGACCGTTTGCCTGTTGTCGCTGTCGCTCCTCGGATCGCTGGCCGGTTGCCGCGGTGAACCGGTCGAACCTCAGCTTGAACTCTCTACCGATTCGGTCACGGCGGGGGCGCCGAACCGCTCCGCGGCCTCAGCCGACGCCGACTTGCGGGGCACCGAAATCTCCACCGAGCGGTTGCGATCCGTCGTCGCCGATGGCGCCGTGAAACGTCTGCGGTTGGCCGGTTCGGACATCGATGATAAAGGCCTCGCAATTCTTGCCGAACTTCGTGAACTGGAATTTCTGGACCTCGTCGACTGCCCACGATTGAGCGAGGGCGCGCTACGCTCGGTCGGTCAAATGACCCGTTTGCGAAACCTGCGGCTCAGCGGCCCGGCGGTCACCGACGAAGTGCTTACGGAACTCAGCGGGCTGCAACAACTCGCCGCGTTGTTGTTGCAGCAAACGGCGGTGACCGACGCCGGCCTGTCGGCTCTGAAGTCGCTGCCCAACCTGCGCGAGTTGAACTTGTACGCGACCCCCGTTACCGATGGGGCCGTTGGCGTGTTGGCGACGTTGCCGCGTCTGGAAAAACTCGGCCTTCGCGGTACCGGCGTGAAGGGTGCCGATGTTGCGGCTTTCGAAGCGATGGCGGGTGTGGTCGAGTTGGACCTGAGCGAAACCGATTTCCGCAATTCGGGGCTTGCCCATGTCGCTCGGATTCGCTCTTTGCGCCGTCTGAATCTGTGGTTGACCCTCGTCGACGATGACGGACTGGAGGCCTTGCGCGGCCGTGATGACCTCGAATCGTTGAACCTCGACAATCTCACGGGGATCTCCGACGCGTCG
>RECD01000176.1 GCA_007694185.1 Planctomycetaceae bacterium | reverse complement strand
CCCGGATATCTTGGACATGTAGCGTTCGACCTGCGGGGGGGTGCAATTGCAACTCCTGCGGGGATCGCTCCGGTAGCCACACGGACAAGGGTTGGCCGCCGCTACCAACATGAAGTCGGCCGGAAAGGTCGAACTGCGGAGCGCCCGTGAAATCGTCACCACTCCGTCTTCCATCGGTTGACGCATCACCTCGAGTGTCTTGCGATTGAACTCCGGCAGTTCATCCAAAAACAGGATGCCGTTGTGGGACTTGGAGATTTCGCCGGGTGTCGGCGGACTGCCGCCGCCGACCAATCCGGCGTCGCTGATCGTGTGGTGCGGGCTGCGAAAAGGGCGTCGGGCCATCAGCGGTTGGCCAGGGGGCAATTGACCCAGTGCGCTGTAAATCCGAGTCGTTTCGATCGATTCACCAGGCGTCAGTTGCGGCAGCACCGTCGGCATCCGCTTAGCCAACATCGTTTTGCCACTGCCCGGTGGGCCGATCATGATCAGGTTGTGGCTGCCTGCTGCGGCCAACATGATGGCCCGCTTGGCCATCTCCTGCCCCCGCACGTCACCGAAGTCGACATCGTACGCGCTGTATTGTTCGAACCATTGGTCCAACCGGCTGGGGTAGGAGGGGATGTCGATCTGACCGGCTAAAAATGCGACCGCTTGAGCCAGACCCGAGACGGGGATCACTTCGATCTCTTCAACGATAGCGGCCTCTTGGGCATTGTCCGACGGTACGATCAACCCTTTCAGTCCGGCTTGGCGGGCCGTCGCGATCGCCATCGACAGCGCCCCCTTGATCGGCCGGGCATGACCCTCCAAAGCCAACTCGCCGACCACCGCGTATTGGTCCAGTCGATCGGAAATGAGCTGACCACTCCCGGCCAACACGCCCAACGCCACCGGCAGATCGAACGACGGCGCTTGCTTCGGCAAATCACCCGGGGCTAGGTTGATCACCACCCGATCCTGTGGGCGGATGAATCCGCTGTTGACGATCGCCCGCTCGACCCGATGCGTGCTTTCCTTTACCGCCGCTTCGGGGAGCCCGACCAAGGTCGTTTTGGGCATCGCCGCCGGCGATAGGTCCACCTCGACCTCGACCGGCATCGCTTCGATACCCAGCAACGTGAAGGTTTTGAGACTGGCGAGCATGGTCGGGTGATGAGATCGATCGGCGAGCGGGGATGGGGCGGACGATTCTCGGGGGAGTCGCCAAGATAACCGAGCCGCGGGCCGCGATGTTGTCAACCGAACGCCACCGACCGCTGCGGGTGGAAACCCGCACCAGGCATTCGGCCAAAACTACCTCGTGAGGGAAGGTCCCTGCCGAGGAATCGTTTTTTTCGAGCGACTTGCACCAGCCATCTCGCTTGCCGCTTATGATAACGAGCACTTGACCCGCCGACCGACGGCGTCGGTCGGGATCGCTGATCGCATTCGGGTTGGGCTCGAACGGATATGATGGACGATCAACACTGCTTCGGCGCCACGGACCGGGGCTTGAAGCGCCCCTCCAATCAAGACGCGTTCTTCATCGCTCGGCTGTCCAAGTCGATGGTAGTCGGCGCGAATAACCTGGAGATCGAACCGAGTTCCCGGTTGTTCGGCGGGGTTCGCGGCTCCCTGATGTTGGTCGCGGACGGCATGGGCGGACACGCGGGTGGCGAGCGGGCCAGTCACCTGGCTATCCATTACCTGATCGAACGGCTGCTCAACAACGTCCATTGGTTCTTCCGTTTTTCTCGTGAAGCGGAGATCGAATTCGTCACCAGCTTGCAAGACTTGCTGCGAGACACCCACCGAGAAATCCAATCCGAGGGCCGTCGCGACGAAGCCGTTTCCGGGATGGGAACCACGCTGACGATGACCTACCTGGTCTGGCCCAACCTGTACGTCTTGCACGCCGGCGACAGCCGCTGTTACCTGATCCGCGACGGCGAAGTCGAACAGTTGACGACCGACCACACCCTGGCGCGGCGGCTGGTCGAAGCGGGCGGCATGAAACCTCAAGACGAGGCGATGAGCCGGTGGAGCAACGTCTTGTGGAACGTCCTGGGTGGCAAAAGCCAAGACGAACTCACGGCCGAGGTACGGCAACTGAAACTCCAGCCCGGCGACCGAATTCTGCTCTGTTCGGATGGCTTGCATCGCTTTTTGAATAGCGAACAGATCGTCAGCATCTTGGCCGCCAACGAATCGTGCGAACTGGCTTGTCAAGAGTTCATTCGTCTGGCCAACGAATCAGGCGGCGACGACAACATCACCGTGATCGTGGCCCGGTTGCCGGATGAGCCCCCACCCTATCCGACCGGCTCCGTAGGGGATGCCCGATTTGTCGAAGCCGACAGCCGACTCCGCGATACCGAGGACTTGTCAAAGCCCGAGGAGTCCCGGGACCTGTCAGGGCGTGACGAGACCGCCAATCTCTAAGCCGCCTCGAAAAAGCAAACCGCGTCGACCGCCGGTGGCTATCGGGACGACCCGGAAGAACGTTTGGGTGCTGGCAACAACTCCGCAACCCATTCCCCCCATTGGATCAGTTCTTCCTCGTCAAAGGTCGGTTGAGGACGTGGTGGCAACCGCTCGATCGAACCCGTCTGTGGGTTTCGGCCACGGACGATCAGCCGACCGTCGATGTCAACCTCGAACATCAACTCGAGCTTCGCCCCATCCGGTTCGGTGGCGATCCCATGGGCCCCCAACGACCGCCAGGCGGTTTCACGCCAGCTCGATGATTCGACCAACATCAGCGTCTGCTTGCGAAGCCCACCGGAAGCGATACGGCGGGTCGTCCTGGCCGGAATCAACGTCCCCCGGGGGATCACCGGACGGATCCGTCGACGTCCTTGGGAATCGATCACCAACAGACCCAAGTCATGACAAGTTGCCGCTTGCGGTGGCAGGGGCAACTCTCCCCGCCCCGGCAATTCGCCCGCCACACATGCCGCCGCGCCACGGGCGATGTCGCCCCGACTGATCGGCACCCACGTGACCTGCGGGTTGAGCCGTTCCTTTAAACGCTGACGAATGATATCGAAGCGGGTCGGCAAGCCGAGCAGCAAGACGTGCCGCACCCGCTCCGGCGATACGTTGGCCGTCTCGAAAGCGGTGCTGATCATGTCGAGCAATTCGACAAACAGCGGTTCGCAAGCTTCCAACCACTGTTCCCGACCGAGCTCGAACTCGATCCGGCGGCCGCCGGCCACCAGCCGGATGGTGATCACTGCGGCATCGATCAACCGGGGCAAGGCCTGTTCACAGGCCAGTTGCAACGACGAAGCCATGTCGATCGACGTCAGCGGATCGATCCCGAACCGCTCCCGACAGACCGCCGCGCCGAGGTCAACCAGCTTTTGCTGCCATTGCAACATCCCGTAATGCCATTGCCCGATCGCCGCCAATTGTTGGGGACGAGGCCCACGGCGGCGAACGATCACGACCTCGGTCGCTGACCCCGAGACCGAGATGACCACTTGGGGCCGCTCGGCGTCGTCGCGGTTCAGTACCGCGGCGTCCCCCGGTTGAGACGGACGGTCATGATCGAGTTGCCACGAGTGCAAGGCGGCCAGCGGTCGATCGACCAAACGCACCGATCGAAAACCGGCGATCGACGCCGCCTGCAGAATTGCCTGACGATGCAGTTGGTCGTAACACGAAGGGACCGTGATCGCCATCGCCCGGGGCAGAGAACGCCGGTTCCAACAGGTGTGCAGGATTTGCCGCAGTTGCAAACCCATCAACACCTCCGCCGGACAACGGCGACCGGCGATCACGTGTTCCAACCGGGTCTGCGCCACGAACAGCGGTAGGCAGTGCATCACCGTCCCCGGCCGCTCTGCACGACGGGTCTGGGCGGCATCCGCGAACAGCGGCGGCGTTCCGTCCGCGATCGCGATCCGGCAAGCCGCCTTCCCAGGCCCCCCGGCCAGCAACAATTCGACCTTGCCGGATGGGTCGGCCACGGCAGCCGTGGCGAAAAACATCCCGAAATCGATCGCCATCACTTGCGGTACTTCACCACGGGTCGAGGACGCTTGGAGGGTGGCGGAATCGACCATTCCCGACTTCAACCCCAAACCGCTGATCCAGGCCGGGATCGACTCTTTCTCATCGTGAACCGCCAGATCCGCGATCACCTCGATCAACGAGGCATACCGATCCTGCGGCTTCTTCGCCATCATCCGGTGCAAGACATGTTCCAGCCGCAAGTCGGCATCCGGACGGACCGCGAACAGTTCTGGCAGCGGATCGTGACGATGACCACGCACCTGGTCCAAAAACTCACCGCCGTAGGGTGGTCGGCCGGTCAACAAAAAGTAGAACGTCGCACCGAGCGAATAGATGTCACTGCGGGCGTCAACCGCATCGGGGTTTTCGAGCTGTTCAGGCGACATGAACGCGATCGTCCCGATCAAGCGGCCGACATCGGACGATTTGCCGGATTCCGGCCGGCCGGCCGCGACGGATGCCAATCCCAGGTCGAGCAATTTGACCGTCCCGTCCTGTGCCCGCATCAGGTTGCTCGGCTTGACGTCCCGATGCACGATGCCGGCCGCATGCGCATGTGCCAACCCGCGGGCCGCATCGCGGATCGCCGAGACCGCGTCACCGATCGCCAAGGGACCCCGTTCGCCTACCAACGCCGACAGGGTACAGCCGTTGACGAACTCCATCGCCAAGTAGTGAACGCCGCCGGCAAAACCCGCGTCGAATGCGGTGACGATGTTGGGGTGCAGCAACCGGGCGGCCACCCGGATCTCGGCATAAAATCGGTCGACGGCGCTCGGTTGACGCATCCGCTCCATCGGCAAGGTCTTCAACGCCACGGTTCGCAGCATCGTCGCGTGCTCTGCCAGATAGACTCGGCCCATGCCGCCGCTGCCGATCAGCCGATCGATGCGGTAGTCGCCGACCCGGGAAGGAAGTTCACCCGTCAGATGACCTGCTGAGTCTCCCGGTACCTTCGAAAAGCCGCCCGTGTCAAAACCGGCCGACGCAAAGGAGTCCGAGAATTGGGAATCGAAACCGCGTGTTTCATTCCCTGTCTGCCCAATCCCCGGATCGTGCGAAGATTCGGGATCGGTCAATTCACTCACCAGGTAAACCTCAACGATATCGGTCTGCCAAAGTCGCCGGCGAAACCCCGACCGCGTGACCGGCTTGCAAGCACCAATTGATCAACGTTTGACGCACGACACCGGTACGCCGCCATCGCCGGCTATCCACCCGCACCGGGCCATCAAGCAGCGCCGGTCGGGATCGACGCCTCAGTCGCTGAGACAAACGGAGGTCTTCCATCAGCGGGATCGACTCAAACCCACCTGCCTGATGATACCAGTCTCGCCGAACGAACATCGCTTGATCACCGAAGGGTAGTCCGCGGTACCGAACCCGCCAACCGTTTCCCCACTCCAACCACCGATATCGCCACCGGTCCGATTCGATCTGCTGACGCATCGCGCCCCAGCCGCGGTCGGACCCGGAGCGGAAGTGGCGAGCGACCTGCTCCAATGCCGTGGCCCCCAGCCGACAATCGGCATGCAGGAACAGCAATACGGGCAACTCGGCGACCGCCGCACCCCGCGCTAACTGCGTTCCTCGACCCCGCGTTCCAAGGACTACGCTCACCCCGTCCATCGATTTCGCGATCGCCACCGTGTCGTCGACGCTCTCACCATCCGAAACGATCACCTGACCGGCCCCCGCGGCGGACACGATCGTCTCCGCGATGCCGGCGGCCTCATTGAGCGTCGGGATGATGACCGCGATTTCTGCCGGACTCACTGCGTCTCGGCTTCCCGCCAGCGGACAAACGCCCAGGGCCCCAGCAACAGCAACGGGGTCCAAGCGGCCATCGCCGGGGACAACAGATAGCCGTTCCCGGCCATCGCCGCCGAGGTCGTTTTGAGCGCGAAAAAGACCAGTACGATGCCGATCGTCTGTCCGATCACGCTGAACAACCGGCGGTCGCCCCGATTGATCACGAGCGGCAAACCGAGCAGCACCAAACAGAAATCGAGCGGCGGACGTAGCAACCGGTCATGCACCAGGGTGTGCAAGTCCTTGCTGCTGTGTACCGAATTGTTGCGGATCCGACGGACCAATTCCGGAATGCCTGCCATCCGGGTCGACCGGGGATTGTCACGCAGAACTTCGATGTCCAACGTGGTGACGACGAAGCATTGTCCCGGTTCCAGCCAATCGGTGTCGTGTGCTGTCAATAACACCGGTTTCCCTCCCAACCGACCGGATGCCAATCGGTCGATGTTAGCCGGACGTAAAACCGCAGTGACCAAATAACCCGCCGGCCGTTGGCCATCCGCGGGCATCCAAGTCGCCGACTCACCGTCGATCACATCCCCAAACGCCCCGAACTCAGCGTACAACCGAAAACTCGGCTGATCGATGCTCGACTCCGCCGATCGCAAACCCTCGCCCTCGATGAGGATGCCGTTCGACTTGTCGAAGGCGGGCAACATCGATTGGACCTTTTCCGATCGGTAGTCGCCCGGCTTATTCGTCAGGATCTCACGATGACCGGGGATCAGCCGTTCTCGACAATAGGCTTGTAATAAGATGACAGCAGCCACCAGCGCCAGCATCGGTCGCAAGATCCGGCCGTGTCGGATGCCGGCCGCCAGCAGGGAAGTGAGTTCGCCGGTCCGACGGAGCCAGCCGACCGTGAACAGCATCGCCATCAACGCGATGATCGCCGCTGTCCAGTCAAACAGCATCAGCATGTAGGGGCCGTAATACGAAATCAGCGCCAGCGGCATGGACTCCGAATCGGCCGCCAAGCGATACAGCTCATCCAAATTGTTGAAAGCGTGAAAGACCACGAAGACGCCCCCGATGCTGGAAAAACAGATCAGGATCGTGCGGGCGAACAAAAACAGGATGTAGCGGTCGATTTGGGTCATCACGCGATTCTCTGCTGTGCCTGGCCCAGTTGCGTCGGAACAGGCCATGCCTACCCGGCCAGCCAAAGGCCCTCGGACCGGCCGAAGCCAAGCCCGCTTCGCCGGGCAAATCGGAAACCTAGCCGTCGACCTGCCAAGCCACTCGACCCGGGGAGATTCGTCGATCCGCTGCCACTGAGGCAAGGTCGATCCGATCGCAAAATCGTGCCAGTCGGTCACCGCGTGCCCGGGTCAAAGCCAACAGGCCGCGTTGCCAGCAAAAGAAAAGCGGCCGATTCTCCTAATCAGCAATGAATACCGGAGGTGGGACTTGAACCCACACAGCCTTGCGGCTACTGGATTTTGAATCCAGCGCGTCTGCCATTCCGCCACTCCGGCCCGACAATTTGCAGAAAGGAATCTGCCGATATCTCCAGCTTCCTGCCGACTTCCGGCATCAGCAACGACCCGGTGCGAACGTCAAGGGAGATGTCGAAGCGGAAATATCGTCCAGAGCCGGCGACTTGTCCAGACCCCCGCCATTTCGGTGGATAAGCCGTGCGGGGGCGGTCGACGGCCGTGGCGCTACCGACGCGCGAACCTGCCAATCGATCGCCCGGTGTCGATACCGAGTCTCCCCATCAACGATTCAACAACCGCCGCTCGACCGTCGCTCAACGGGATTTCCCCGCCGATTCTGGCTGCATAAAACCAAGCGAGGCAACGACTTGCTTTGATCGGAAGCGATCCATCAACAGCTTTCGGCCGCTGATTAAGACGAAGAAGAAATATAAAATTCTAATCAGGAGAGAAAGGCTCCGAGGGAAGCCGATCGATCGAGCCTCAGTCACCCGATAACGATTCTCGTAGAAAAGCAGGCCGATTGGTCGTGATGCCCATCGCCCCTAACTCTCGAAAATGACGGGCGTCCGCTGGGGAATCGATCGTCCAGACATGAAACTCGGGCACACCCAGTTCCGTCATCCGGGTGATGAACTCCCGATCGACCACTTTTCGATCGCCCCGCAGGCCGACGCCATCGGCGCCGCTGCTGCGAACCGTCTCAGCAATTTGCTGAGCGGTCGGATTCCAAACGCCATTTCCATCGGCCTGTTTGAATCCGGTCAACCAGTGGACCTTGATGTCGGGAAAGCGCTTTTTGCAGGCCGCGACGGTCCGAGCGTCGAAAGCGATGATCGTCAGCAGGCGCCGGTCGGGCTGAAGTCGCTCGAGTTCCGTCGCTAAGACGGGGACGATCTCCGGGCCGGTCTTCAGTTCGATGTAGAACCGTTTGCCAGCCGGAATCGATTCCATCACCTCGGCGAAGGTCGGAATTTTCTCGCCGCTGAACTTGGGGCTTTTCCAACTGCCCGCATCGAGTTCCCGAAGCCGGTCCAGATCGGTTGTTGCGACCACTTCCTTGACGCCGGTAGTCCGCAAGGTGTCGGCGTCGTGGATGCAGACAATTTGGGAATCGGCGGTCAGGTAAAAATCGCCCTCGACCGCGTCGGCCCCTTGCTCCCAAGCGAGCTGAAAGGCGGCGAGCGTGTTTTCGGGAGCGTCATAAGACGCGCCACGGTGGGCGGTGATCATCTGGCCCGATACCGGGTTGAAGGGCGTCAACAGCAATAACAGCAGTCCGACCAGGCAGGTTGGGGCCTGACGGACCAATCGGAGCGGGGTGGGGTCAAACTTCATTTTACCGGTGCCTTGATCGAGACGTATGCCATCCGCATGCCGTGCAACGTTTCCGAGAGGAGTTGCGACTCTTCCGGGGTCAGGTTTCCTGCGGTTTTTTCACTCAGCATGTCGAGGGTGTCGATGAAGTACTTCGCCACGGACTTGTTGATTTCGCCCGGTTTGCCATCCGGTCCCGGGATTTGACCCAAGGCGGCCAGCGCTTGGGTGAACAGCATCGAGACCAGGGTTTCGAATCCGGCCGGCGGCGGGGCGGTGGCCGGTCCGGCCTGAGTTTCCTCGGTAGGAATCGGTTCGGTCGCAACCGGCTCGGTCGACGCGACCTCCGCCGCCGCGGGCTCGGCGGGGGCCTGCTTTTCTCGCTCGACCTGGGATTTCCAATCCTCGTCAACGAAGATCTTCGGCTCGTTTTCGGGACTTTCGGTCATCGTGGTCCTCTCGGCTTCTAGGGTGGTAACCCGCATTTCCCTCGGACGAACGGGAAGGAGAGCCCGGCGGGCTCACTGCGGTCAACGATCGGATTCGGTCCGCTGCAGGTGTCGGTCGATGGCCGCCCCGACGAAACCGGAAAACAACGGGTGAGCTTGCAGCGGTTTGCTCTTGAACTCGGGGTGATACTGCACGGCCAAAAACCACGGGTGGTTCGGCAATTCGATCACCTCGACCAATTGCCCGTCGGGACTGGTACCGGAGAACCACATCCCGGCATCGACAAACGCTTGTCGATAGGCGTTGTTGAATTCGTAACGATGGCGGTGGCGTTCTTCGATATCGTGGCCGGCGTAGGCTTCCGCGGCGCGACTTCCCGCAACCAAACTCGTCGGTTGGCTGCCCAGACGCATCGTGCCGCCGACATCGGTGACGTTCCGTTGTTCGTCCAACAAGCAGATCACGGGGTGGGGCGCGTTCTTGTCGAATTCGGTCGAATGGGCGCCCGATAAACCGACCACTTCGCGGCCATAGTCGATCACGGCACACTGCATCCCCAGGCAGATGCCGAAGAACGGGATGCCCCGCTCGCGGGCGAACCGGATCGCCTGGACTTTGCCCTCGATCCCGCGTTCGCCGAAGCCGCCGGGGACCAAAATCCCCTGGTAGCCGGCCAATAGGCGTTCGACCCCCTCGCGTTCGATGTCGGAGGATTGGACACGGCCCACCCGAATTTGGGTGTTGTGATGGATGCCCGCATGATCGATCGCTTCATAAATCGATTTGTAGGCGTCCTTGTGTTCGGCGTATTTGCCGACGACGGCGATCGAGATTTCGTGACGGGGATTGCGGAGTCGGTGGAGCAGGTCGGTCCAGGGGGTGATGTCGAGCGGTTTGGCGGTCGTTAGCTTCAAGTGATCGACGATCAGTTGATCCAGCCCGTTGTCGACCAGCGACAGCGGGACCTCGTAGATTGAGAAATCCTTGTCCTTTTCCTCGATCACCGAGCTGACCGGGAGGTTGCAGAATAGCGCGATTTTTTCGCGGTCTTCACGGCTGATGCTCCGTTCACACCGGCAGACCAGAATGTCCGGTTGGATACCGATTTCGCGAAGGTCGCCGACCGAATGCTGGGTCGGCTTGGTCTTCAACTCGTCAGCGGCCTTCAGATACGGCACCAAGGTCAGGTGCATGTACAGGCAATTTTCACGGCCGATGTCGATGGCGAATTGCCGGATCGCTTCCAAAAATGGCAGGCTCTCGATGTCGCCGACCGTGCCACCGATCTCGGTGATCACCACGTCCACATCCGGCCCACCCATCCGGCGAATGACCGACTTGATCTCGTTCGTGATGTGAGGGATGACCTGGACCGTCTTGCCCAGGAATTGTCCCTTGCGTTCCTTTTCGATCACCGACAGGTAGATCTGGCCCGTGGTGTAGTTGGAATCTCTCGTGAGCGGCCCCGATGTGAACCGCTCGTAATGGCCGAGATCCAGATCGGTCTCGCTGCCATCGTCCAGCACGTAGACCTCGCCGTGCTGGTACGGGCTCATCGTTCCAGGGTCGACGTTGATATAGGGGTCCAGCTTCTGCATCCGCACCCGCAGGCCACGGCTTTCCAGCAACATGCCCATCGAGGCACTGGTCAATCCCTTCCCCAAGGAACTGACCACCCCACCCGTTACAAAGATGTGTTTCGTCATGGGCGTGAATCTTACCTCCGAACGGATGCCGAACGAGGGGACGGCAGGGGATTTTGCGATTTTGCCGATTCCACCGACGTGAGGCGAGATTCTCGGCCGCAGAGCCGCCAATTCGCCATCTCGAGTTGCATCGGCGGAAGATCGGTACGAAAATGCGAGAACTCGCCAAATCCTCGCCTGCCCGCCCACCGAGTGTTCCGCCATGCCGTCGCTTGCTCGTTCTCTCGTCGTTCATGGGCTAGCGTTGGCCTTTGTCAGCTGGGTGATCGGTCGGTCAGGCGAACTGCGGGGCGACGAACCGGCCGCGACCGAACTCGGATCGATGCCGACCCTGGCCGAAATCGAGCATTTCGAAAAGCGGATCCGGCCGTTGCTGCATCGTCGCTGTTTTTCCTGTCACTCCGAGGAGGCGACGATCGTGCAGGGGTCGCTGCGGGTCGATAGCCGATCGCTGCTGCTCAGTGGCGGCGATTCGGGGCCAGCGGTTGTGCCGGGTGAGCCCGAAGAAAGCCTGCTGATCGAGGCGATCCGGTATGGAGGCGGGGGTTACGACATGCCGCCCGAAGGGAAGTTGCCGGAAGCGGAAATCGAGTTGTTGACGCAATGGGTTCGCCAAGGGGCACCCTTTCCGGTCGGTGACGTCGCGCCGCTGGCGGCCGATCATGCGATCGATTTCGATGCGGGTCGCAGGCACTGGGCTTTCCAACCGCTCGCTCGACCCGAATTGCCGCCCACCGCAACCGACCTCCCGCCCGCTACCGATCCCGGGGTCGCCTCGGCTTGGGGGCAGGGGCGGGTGGACTCGTTCGTGTTGGCGGCACTGCGAGAGCAAAATTTGGAACCGTCACCGCCTGCCGATCGGGCGACGCTGATCCGCCGGTTGTCGTTCGATCTGGTCGGTCTGCCGCCGACCCGGGAACAGATCGACGATTTCGTTGCGGACGATTCACCCGACGCCTACGCCCGGTTGGTCGAGCGATTGTTGAGTTCTCCGCACTACGGCGAACGCTGGGGCAGGATGTGGCTCGACCTGGCTCGCTATACCGACACGACCGAATCTTGGCTGGATTCGACCGATCAGTCCCACCTCTATCGGGATTGGGTAGTCCGGGCGTTCAACGAGGACATGCCGTATGACCAATTCGTTCGTCGGCAGTTGGCTACCGATCAGATGGAAGAAACGGGACCGGAGGACCTTCCGGCGCTCGGTTTTCTCGGGCTCAGTCCGACCTATTTCAAGGAACTGCAGCTGCCGCCGGAGATCATCAAGGTGATCGTGGCGGATGAGTGGGAGGAGCGGGTCGATGCGGTGACGCGAACTTTCCTCGGCCTGACGGTGGCCTGTGCCCGCTGCCACGATCACAAATTCGACCCGATCAGCCACGAGGACTACCACGGCCTGGCCGGCGTTTTCGCCAGCACCCGAATGACGCTCCGACCGACGATATCGGAAGAGCGTTATGCGCCGGTCGCCAAGGCCAAAGCCCGGGTCGCGGAACTGACCGAGCGGGTGAAGACGCTCAAAAAACAAAAGCCGGTTCCGACGGAAGAAATCGGTTGTTTGGAGATGGAGATCGACGAACTGTCCCGGTTCACGCCCGATTTTGACACCCCGATGGCGAATGTCGTGGTCGACGAGTCGCTGCATGTCGTGTTAGCCGGGGACGATCCGCAATCGGGTACGAAGTTGGAGTATCGGCCCGAACCGCAGGACCTGAACCTGTTCGTTCGCGGCAATCCCAATCGACCGGGACCCGTCATTCCTCGACGCTTTTTGACGGTGCTTTCCGATGACCCTCCGCAACCGTTTCAGGATCGTAGTGGGCGGCTTGAATTGGCCGAGGCGATCGTCGATCAAGCCGGGCCGTTGACCGCCCGGGTGATCGTGAATCGGGTCTGGCAGACTCACTTCGGTCGGGGGTTGGTCGATACCCCGAGCAATTTCGGCCTGCTCGGTTCGCGGCCCACCCATCCGGAACTGCTCGAAGATCTGGCGGCACGCTTCGTGGAAAACGGCTGGTCCCTCAAGTGGCTGCATCGCGAGATCCTGCACTCGGCCGGCTATCGCCAGTCCAGCGAAATCGACCCGGCCAAACATTCGGTCGACCCCGAGAATCGTTGGCTGTGGCGGATGAATCGGCGACGGTTGGAGATCGAGCCCTGGCGGGATGCGATGTTGGCCGTCGCCGGGACGATCGATCTGAGTCTCGGCGGCAAAGCGTTGCCGGGAGAAGACGCGAGCAACCGACGCCGAACGGTCTATGTGACCGTTCACCGCAGGGAAGTTTCCAAGATGCTGCAGTTGCATGACTTCCCCGACCCGAATCTGCACAGCGCTCAGCGGGCCGACACGACCACGCCATTGCAGGGGCTGTACCTGCTCAACAGCCCGCTGTTGGTGGAACTCTCAAGGGAACTCGCGGTGCGGCTGTGGCGGGAGATCCCCGATGAACCGGTTGAGCGGATCCGGGCGGCTCATGGCTTGCTCTTCGGCAGACCCGCGACCGAGGCGGAGATCGCGGTCGCCCTGGAATATTTGGCCGCTGCCGTCGCTGATGACTCGGCAGGCTCGGCCGAATCGCCGCCGAAAGCTTGGGAACTGTACACTCACGCGTTGCTGGCCAGCAACGAGTTTTTGTTTGTCGATTGAACTCGATCCTTTCACCGGCGGTTGATCGATATAACTCGGTTGCCGGGAACGTGATCCCCTTGGTAATCCCGGAGGCTTCGCTCGCGATCATGAATTTGCACAATATCCCGGGATCGATCGTTCCCCGCCGCGACCTGTTGAAATCGATCGGCGGTGGGCTCGGATTGCTCGGCGCCGCCCAAGCGATGGCAGCCGATTCGAGTCTGGCGGCCGGGGGAGGAGCGGACGGGGCGACCCATTTCGCCCCGCGGGTCAAGCGTGTCATCCATCTGTTCATGAACGGGGGACCGTTCCAAGGCGACCTGTTTGATCCCAAGCCGGCGCTCGAGAAGTATGCCGGTCAGCGGCCCGAAGGGGCGAATTTGAGGACCGAGCGGCCGACGGGCGGGCTGCTACCGTCGACAGCTAAGTTCACCCCAGCCGGCGAAAACGGGGTACCCGTCAGCGACCTGTTGCCAAACTTAGCCAAGCATGTCGACGACATTTGCGTCCTTCGGTCGCTGCACGCCGACAACCCGAACCATGGGCCGGCGCTGTTGCAAATGAACAACGGCACGATCCTGCCGACCCGGCCGAGCATGGGGTCCTGGTTTCTTTACGGGTTGGGATCGGAAAACCAGAATCTGCCCGGTTACATCGTCCTCTGCCCGGGGCGACCGGTGCGTTTTTCGGTTTTGTGGAGCAGTGCCTTTCTCCCCGCCGCCTACCAAGGGACCTACGTCAATCACTCCGATCTGGACCCGAGTAAGTTGATCCCCTACCTGCGAAACGAGGCCCGGGACCCGGAAACTCAGCGGCGGCAACTCGACCTGATGCAGCAAATCAACGCCTTGCACCGAGATGCCCGCGGCGGCGATCCGGCGCTGGATGCGAGGATGGCTTCCATGGAAACCGCTTTTCGGATGCAGACGGAAGCGCACGAAGCGTTTGACCTGAACCGGGAATCCGCGGAGACCCGGGAAGCCTACGGCGAAGGGCACTACGCCAACGGTTGCCTGTTGGCGCGGCGTTTGGTCGAGCGAGGTGTGCGGTTCGTCCAGGTCTACTACGGAAACGGCCAGCCTTGGGATACCCATTCGAAGCACAACGAATCGGTCAAGAAACTTTGCGACTCGATCGATCAACCGACGGCCGCTTTGTTGACTGACCTGAAACAACGTGGCTTGCTCGAAGACACCCTCGTCGTTTGGGGAGGTGAGTTCGGCCGCACACCGACAACCGAAAACGGAGACGGCCGCGACCACAACCATCACGGCTTCACGATGTGGATGGCCGGTGGCGGCGTCCGGGGTGGCATGACCTTTGGCGAAACGGATGAGTTCGGGTTCCGCGCGGTCGAGAACAAAGTGCATGTGCATGACCTGCACGCCACGATCCTGCATTTGCTCGGGTTGGATCACGAAAAGTTGACTTTCCACTACGGCGGCCGCGATTATCGACTGACTGACGTGCATGGCCGCGTGGTTACCGAGATCCTCAGTTGATTGCCAGGCTTCGAACGACGCGACCGGACGCCTTCGGTCAGATCGTACGCAGGTAACAGGCGATGAACAGCAGACCGTGAATCCCGAGTAGCCCGATCGCCAGCCACGGACGCTGGGGTGTCCAACTCGCCAGCGACATCGCGATCCCCAAGACGCTGATCGCCACCCCGCCGACGGGGAAGTAAACCGACGAGGCGATCGAGAATGCGACCAAAATCGTGGCCGCGGTCATCGCCGCCTGCGAGGCCGGGAGGATCGGGGGTCGGACGTCGTCCGAGATAGGTTGTGGGGTGGTGCCGTCCACCGATCGGACGTTGTCGATGGTCACCTCGGCATCGACCGCCGGTCGGCCTTCCACCGCAGATGGCCGGTTAATGTCTGGAGGATCCGTCGATCCCGCAGAAAACGGGGAGCCGACCCGGAGTGGCGAAGTGCGTTTCAACTTTTCCCTTTTCTGGCGATGAGTTGACGAAATGGCTAAGCTGAATTCGTCCGAGACGTTCTTTTCCGGCCCACTCGCCCAGCTTCCACTGCTCTGTATGACCTCCGCAGCGCCCCATCTTGCTCGCATGTTTGCGATTTTACTCGCGTCCGCCCTGGCGGTCTGCCCGTTGGGAGAATTGCGGTCGTGGTCAGCCGAACCGACCCCGGTGCGATCGACCGATCATGATGAAGTCGCGGACGCAGCGGACGAGGCGATCCGGTCACTCGACAGCATCCGTCTGCCGGACGGTTGGCAACGACACCTGTTCGCTGCCGACCCGCTGGTCGCCAACGTCGTCGCCTTCGACATCGACCCGCACGGCAACCTGTACGTCTGCGAAACTTTCCGTCAAAACCGCGGCGTCACCGACAATCGCGGTCACGATGAAACCTGGTTGCTCGCGGACCTGGCATCTCAAACCGTGCAACAACGGATCGACTATCACAAGCGGCTGCTGGGGGAAAAGGCGGTCGAATTCACGCTGCACGACGATCGTGTCCGGCGTTTGCGGGACACCACCGGGGACGGACGAGCAGACGAGGCGATCGTCGTCGCCGACAGTTTCAACCGGTTGGAGGAGGGCACCGGCGCGGGGATTCTCGTTCGAGGCAACGAGTTGTTCTTTACCTGCATCCCGAAGCTCTGGAAGCTGATCGATGACACGGGGGATGGTCGGGCGGATCGACGGATCGCCTTGTCGGATGGTTACGGCGTCCGTGTCGCGTTTCGAGGTCATGATTTGCACGGCCCGATCATCGGTCCCGATGGCCGACTCTACTTCAGCCTGGGCGACCGCGGACACCACGTCACCACCGCGCGCGGCAGGGTGCTGGCCAATCCGGTCAGCGGCTCGGTTTTTCGCTGCGAACTCGATGGCAGTGGGCTGGAGGTCTTCGCGACGGGGCTTCGAAATCCCCAAGAGCTGGCTTTCAACGATCTGGGTGATCTGTTCACCGTCGACAACAACAGCGACAGCGGCGATCGGGTGCGGATCACGATGCTCGTCCGCGGCGGCGACTCCGGGTGGCGGATGCACTATCAGTACCTACCGGACCGCGGCCCCTTCAACCGAGAACAGATCTGGCACCCGTATCACCCGAAGCAACCCGCGTTCATCGTCCCGCCGATCGCCAACCTCGGGGATGGCCCCTCCGGACTCGCATTCGACCCCGGCACCGGCGGCGACGCGTCGTTGCGAGGTCAATTTTTGGTTTGTGACTTCCGTGGAACACCCTCCAACAGCGGCATCCGTTCGTTTCGTCTGAAGGCGGACGGCGCGTTTTACCGGCTGACTGAGCATGCCGAGCCGATCTGGGGAGTGCTCGCGACCGATGTCGCTTTCGGCCCGGACGGGGCGATTTGGGTGAGCGATTGGGTGGAGGGTTGGGATGGGGTGGGCAAAGGCCGAATCTATCGGTTCACCGGTCCCGATTTCGATGCCGAACAGGCGGCGGAGGTGGCGGACCTGCTGAAGCGGCCTTGGGGTGACGTCGATGCCGATGAATTGGCCCGATCGCTCGGGCATGTGGACCGCCGAGTTCGCAACGAGTCGCAGTGGGAATTGGCCCGACGAGGCGAATTGCAGCGATTGGTCCGAGTCGCAACCGATCCCGAGCGGGGCCGATTGGCCAGGCTTCATGGGATTTGGGGGATCGATCAAGCGGTCCGATTGGCGATTGTCGCGGGCGAACTCCCCAACCGACCTGTCGTCGAGGAATCGGCTCGAGCGGCGCTCCTGCTGTTGCTCGAAGACCCGGATGAGGTGTTGCGCTCAGCGGCGGCGGCGGCCGTCGGTCAACGGCGGATCGAATCGGCTCGTGACCGTTTGGTCGCCCTGCTCGATGACGATTCGTCACGAGTCCGATTGCATGCCGCACTCGGGTTGGCTGACTTGGGAACGGCTCGAGAGGGGCATGCCGGCTGGGAAGCGGTCGTCGACATGCTGAGCGAAAACGACGACCGAGACCCGATCCTGCGTCACGCCGGGATCGTTGCCCTCGCCGCGATCGCCGAACCGAAGCAACTGGCGAGTCTCCGTCATCACCCGGCCAGCCCCGTGCGGCGAGCTGCGGTGGTCGCCCTGCGACGTCTCGCGGCTGCGGAGATTACCGAATTCCTTGACGATACCGACCCGTTGGTCAAGGTCGAAGCGGCGCGAGCGATTCACGATGAACCGTTGCCCTACGGTCAGGAAGCGTTGGCGGACTTGATCCGTATGCCGACCGAGGACGACGCCTTGATGCGGCGGGTGCTGAATGCCAATTATCGTTTGGGAACGGCGGAGTCGGCAGCCGCATTGGCCGACTTCGCTGCGCACCCCACGGCTTCGGCGACGCATCGGATGGAAGCGATCGCGATGCTGCGGGATTGGGGACGGCCGGACCCTCGGGATCGGGTGTTGAACGACCATCGTCCGCTCCCCGAACGGCCGGCGGGGGCTGCCAAAGCGGCGCTTGCCGAAGCGCTGCCAACCATTCTCAAGAACGCCGATGAGGTTCGGGAGTTGGCCGTTTCGGTTGCCGCCCGATTCGGGATCGCGGAAGTCGCTCCCGTATTGGAAAATCGCGTTGACGACAAGAATCAGCGGCCGGAGATCCGCGCCGAGGCGCTCCGTTCATTGGCCCGCATCGCCCCGGAAAAAGCGGCTCGGGCGGCATCCGAATTGACCGATTCGTCGCAGACCCGACTGCGGATCGCGGCGATGGAAACCTTGGCTGAGGTCGCGCCCCAGCAGAGCTTGGAATTGATCGCCAAGGGGACGACCAGCGAGGTGTTGGGCGAACGGCAAATCGCCTGGGATCTCGCCGCTCGCCTCCGTTCGCCGCGAATCGACGACCTGATCCGGCAGGGGATGGATGCTTACTTGGCGGGCGACTTTCCGGCCGACACCGCACTGAACCTGATCGAGGCCGCCGGCAACCGTGACCAGCAACCGTGGGCCGAAAGCCTGCGGGAATTTCAACTGGAACTCGAGCGAGAAAACCCTCTCGGCCACTGGTGGTTGTCACTCCACGGGGGAGACCCGCGGGTGGGTGCGGACGTCTTCGTCCGCACACAGCTGTCGTGCGTGCGATGCCATCGGGTCGGTTCGGACGGTGGCGAGGTCGGTCCCGATCTGTCATCGGTAGGCAAGTTGCGAGATCGGCGTTACCTGTTGGAATCGATTTGCTTGCCCGACGCCGCGATCGCCGAGGGCTTTGAAACGGTCGTGATCGCAGATGATGCGGGACAGGTCTTCACCGGCATCGTCCAGCAGCAAGACGACTCCTCGGTCCGGCTGATCCAACCCGATGGCAAGGTGATCTCGATCGAAACGGAATCGATTTTGGCCCGGCAACGTGGCAAGTCGGCGATGCCGGATGACTTGGTGCAATTGGTCACGCCGCGTGAATTGCGGGACTTGGTCGCCTACCTGGCGAGCTTGCAAGCCGATCCCGCCGATCCTGACAACTGATCCTTCCGGGACCATCTTGAAACCGTTTCTGCCAAGGAGTTGCTGAGTTGTCGATACCGAGTTTGCGGTCGACGTTCGGGTGTGAATCCCCGGTCGCCTTGGTCACCGGGAGTGGTGCCCCGAGGGTGGGGCGTTCGATCGCGCTGCACCTGGCATCGCTGGGGTGTCGCTTGGCAATCCATGCCCACTCCAGCATGGAGGCTGCCGAGCGAACAGTCGAGGGTTTGCGAGCGGATGGCTGCGCCGAGGCGATCGCGGTCATCGCCGACTTGGCCGCTGATGGTGCGGCCGAGGCGATGGTCGACCGGGTCGTTCAAACGTTCGGCCGGATCGATATCCTCGTCAACTCGGCCGCGATTTGGTACCCGACCCCGTTGGAGCAGGTCACCGCGGAGGAGGTTCGGCGATATCTGGAGATCAACACGATCGGTTCCTTCATCGCGGCCCGTGCAGCCGGGTTGCGGATGGTCGCGCAACCGACGGGCGGCGCGATCGTCCAAATGGGCGATTGGGCGACGGTACGACCCTATCTCGATCATGCCGCCTACTTTCCCAGCAAGGGGGCGATCGAAGCGATGACCCGGTCGCTGGCGGTCGAATTGGCACATCGCAATCCCCGCGTTCGGGTCAACTGCATCCGACCAGGCCCGGTCCTGATGGGTGATGGCGTCAGCTCGGAAGACCGCCGGCGGATCGCCGCCGGCCTGCTGCTGAAACGGATCGGCACCCCCGAGCAGATCGCGCACGCTGTCCAGTTCCTCTGCGAGAACGACTTCATCACCGGTGTCGATCTGCCGGTGGATGGTGGTCGCTGCATCTACGCCAACGATGGACTGCAGACGGGACTCAACACCGGTTGAAACTTGTCAAGCCTGGTTGGCGGAAGCGTGATCACGCATCAGCCGATCGAGCACACCGTTGACGAACCTGGGACTATTTCGGTCGCCATACCGCCGTGCCAGCACCACCGCTTCGTTGACCGCAACTCGTCCCGGGGTGCCACCATGCAGGATTTCGAAGGCCCCCAACCGCAGCACGTTGCGGTCGGTGACGGCCATCCGTGAGAGTGCCCAATTTGTAGCGAGCGCCGCGATCCGGGTGTCGAGTTCGCTGCGACGGGCCAACGTCCCTTGCAGCAATCCGTCCGCGAACTCGGTCAAGCCCTTGCGGCCCTGCATCCGAGAGCGGATGAAGGTTCGAGCCGAATCCCGATCCCGGTGGGGATTCAGGTCGGCCTCATAGAGCAGTTGGAGAACGATCTCACGCGCTCGGCGTCGAGTAGCCATCGTCAGTTCCCCTCGATCCAAAACAGGCCAAGTCGGCCGACAACGGAAAAACGGGCCGTGCGAGGGACGCTGAGTTCGGAGGATGTTTCGAAAACGGGGGGCATCTCGGCGGATTTTCCGGGGGGTGTTGGGGAAACGCGAGGCGACAGTCTAACATCGAATGCTTTCCTCGTGAGCGGTGGCGGAATTGCCGATGCGGATCGACCTGGTGATCACCGAACTGTTTGTCGGCGGTGCCGAACGCTGCCTTGCTCAACTGGCTGGCGGTTTGGCTGCCAACGGGCATGCGGTCCGAGTCGCCTCGATCGCTTCGCTACCCCAACGGCCCCAAGCGGGCTTGGTGCAGGCGCTGATTGACCGAGAGATCCCGGTGGCATCCGCGAACTGCGATCGTTACCGAGATGCTTGGCGAGCCCAGCGTTGGCTGCGGCGATGGTTTCAGCAAGGTCGTCCCGACGTCGTTCAGACGATGCTGTTTCACGCCAACACGCTGGGGGCGTTTGCGGCGGCGAGATCCGCAGTCCCTCGGCTCGTCGGCGGCATCCGTGTCGCCGAACGCTCCCGTTGGCGACGTTTTGCCGAACTCCGGGCGGTTCGCCGGATGGATGCTGTCGTTTGCGTCAGTGACTCCGTTCGCCGATTCGCGGAGACCGAATTCGGCTCTCAGTTGCCCCTGACGAAGGTGATCCCCAATTCGATCGATCTGGCGGCGGTCGACGCCACCGCCCCGGCCGATTGGACCGAGCTGGGTTGGCCCGCCGACGCGCAGGTGATGCTGTTCGTCGGACGGTTGCACCCGCAAAAGGGAACCGACGTGTTGGCGCGAGCCTTGGAGACGCTGCTGGAGCGATTTTCGGAAATGCGGTGCTGTCTGGTCGGAGAGGGCCCTCAACGAGCCGAGTGGGATGCGATCGCGGGTCGCGTCGGCCGAGACCGCGTGCGACTGCTCGGCTGGCGACCCGATGCGATCGCTTGGATCAAGGGCTGTCGGCTGTTGGTCCTGCCCAGTCGCTATGAAGGGATGCCCAACGTCGTGCTCGAAGCGATGGCCGCCGCCAAACCGGTCGCGGTTTCGCTGGTCGAAGGGGTCCGGGAACTGCTGGGCGACGCGACTTCGCAACAAAGCTGTCCGGCGGGGGATGTCGCCGCCTTTGAAACGCTGGTTACGGAGATCTGGCGGGATCCGATCCTGGCCGGCCGGTTGGGCGGCCTGAATCGACAACAGGCAAGCCTCCATCACAGCCCCCGCCGGATGATCGAGCAATACGAGCAGCTTTATCGATCGCTCCAAAACGGCGAGTGAGTCGACCACCCGAATGGGTGGTTCTCGGACTCAGCTGGACGGCACTTCGGGCCGCTTCGGCCTGGGCAAATGCTAGCATTCAGATCCGCTAAATCTTTCCCAGATAACCGTTTAGGAAAATTTGGATGATTCGCTTCGGAAAATTAACCGAACGATCTTTGTCAAGCCCTGGTTTATGGCGAGCTTGCGGGTATGCTTTGACGTGTCGATCCTTTCAGGTCGTCTTCCGCGAGTTCGCCTTGCGTGAGACGTGGGTGGAATCAGCTTGCGGCCACGGGCTGATGCGCCCCGGCTGGGGACCTTCATCCTCGGATGAACCGGTTTCGAGCCGCTCACGGGCCGGGTGCAGGATGCACCCGGTCGCGAACCCTCGTGATGGCTCTCGCGTTCTCACTTGGGATTGGAACAACAGGGCTCAGCCGCGCTGACGGGCCATTCGGATCAGTTGCTTTGCGGCGGCCGAGGCCTCATTCCATGTCAGCTTGCTCTCCCCCCGTTTTCGATCCGTGAAGACGATCGGTACTTCCGCCATCGTGGCACCGGTGGCCATCAGCTTCAGTAAGATTTCTTCCAGAATCGCGTAGCCGTTGCTTTGGAGCGAGGAGGGATCGATCTTGCGGATCGCGGCGACACGATAGCAACGGAGCGAGCCGCTGCAATCGGAGACTGGCAACCGCAGCACGCTAACGGCAAAGCGGTTGACCATCCGACTCATCAGTTTGCGGCGCAGTGACCAGCCATGGACCTCGCCCCCCTGGCAATAGCGAGAGCCCACGACGACATCGGGGCGCTGGGCAGACCTGGCGAGCTTTAGCAGTTCCGGCAATGCCTCGGGCGCGTGGCTGAGATCGGCATCCAGATTGAGCACGTACTCATAATCCTGCTCGACCGCGTATTCCAAGGCCTTCCGGATCGCGCTGCCCAATCCGCGTTCGTTTCTGCGAATCACCACGCGAATTCGCGGGTCGGTTTCGGACTGCGTTTGCGCCCACTGCCCGGTTTGGTCGGGAGAGTCGTCATCGACAACGAGCAGTTCGGCTGTCGGCAGGGCCTGGAAAATCCGCGTGACCAATTCGGGCAGGTTGGCCATCTCGTTGAGCGTGCAAACGGCGACCAAGACGCGGCCACCCACGGATTTGGACGCCGCGTCGGCGTTCGACGAATTCTTGGCCGATTCGGATCCGATTCGGTCGGGCGTGTCAGGAAACACGGGCAAGCGCCTTCAACGGGCAGGGAGGAGCGGGGGATCGGCCCCGAGCAGGATTTCTTGCGCGAAACGCGGCAATTCGTCCTGAGGCCCCGCCAATCCTACCACCAATTCACGCAGCATTCCGGCCGGTCTGGCCACGGCCAGCGTCGGTTCGAGTCGAGCTTCGCCCGGCAGTCGAGCCGCGACACGGCGAAGGGCGCGTCTTCGCAGTGGGGCCAGGATCGGTGATGCCAACGGCGCGGGCACCCAGGGGTGCGAAAGCCATCCGCTACCCCGTCCGTTGCTGGCGAAGCGGTGTCCCGGAAGGGCTTCCAGCCGGATCGATCGTCCCGTTCGGTTGGCCAGCAGCCGGCAGAGAGTTACGTAAAACTCATCCGCCAAAACCAATCTCGGGTCGACTACCAGCACCGGAGTAACCCCCCGCTGGCTTTCCAATTCGCAAACCGCCCGAACCAAAGGTTCGAGCGTGGCGGATTCCGGAGATTCATCGCTGCGATTCATCACGAGGCCTTTCTACCTTTGTCGACGCAGCCGTGAAAAGAGATCTTGGTAGCGTTGGTCGACCTCGCGAGGAGGTTTGCGCATGCCACCCGAGGCTAACGGCCCCGCATGCGGCTCTTCCACCAGCGTGATCACATCCTCTTCGATGACCAGCAGGTCCCGATCGTCGGGTTGATCCGTCGACGAAACCTCGAAATCCCTCGGTTCGATTTCGCCTCGCAGCGCAGCGACCGCCGTCCGGCTCAGCCGCCTCACCTGCTCATGCAGTCGCAACTCCTCGACCGCCTCCTCCAGTTCATCCTGGGCGGCGAATTCTCGGGCCGATGTCTCGACAGCGTGCAATTCGATCGCGGTATCCGACTCGAAGTCCTCACCGAACAGCGCTTCATCCGAGGGTGCCGTCGCCGCAGGGGCCGTGACGGAGGGAGCCGTTCCTGCGGGGGACGATGCCGAGGGAGCCTGTTCGGCAGGGAGGTCGAAGCCGGGCCATGCGGGCGTCTCAACCGCCGGGGAAAAACAATCGATCGACGCGAATCGGAGGATCGATTCCAATTCCTGGTCGCCGGGCAAAACCTCGCGCAGGTTCGTATTCGCCTCCGCGGTCGCAGACGATCCGATCGGTCCCGGGGACCTGTCAGACGACTCGTCCAATTCTCCGAACTCGATTTCGGTGGCGGCTGGCCGCTGCAATTCGGCGTCCTGGACTGGGCTGGGGAGTTGTTGCAGATCCGACCAAGCCATTTGCACACTCGCATCATCCACTTCGGCGAGTTGCCGTTGACAGGCGATCTCGACCGCCCGGTCCATCAGATGATTGATCAGCCGGGGGATCCCCGCACAGGCGGAGTGTGCCGCGCGAATCGATCCTTCCGTCGCTTCCCGGCCGAACGGCGCGAGCGATTCGCGGATGTAACGGCCCGTTTCGCTTTCGGTCAGCGGGTGCAAGTAGCAGCGAGCCGAGATCCGTTGGACGAATGACTCCAAGTGCGGGTCGGTGAGCGTTTCTTCCAAGCCCGGCGCACCCAGCAACACGACTTGGATCAAAGCCCGCCCATCACCGGTCAAGTTGGTCAACATCCGGACCTCTTCCAGCAACTCGCAGGTCAGCGTCTGGGCCTCGTCGATCACCAACAGCAACGGCAGGAAACCGCCGGCCCTCGTCGTCAGCGATTCGACCAATTCCAGATGGAGCGAATCCTCGTCGGCGCCGCGAATGGGACGTTCCAGTTGCGACAACACCTGGCGAATCATCCCGGCACGGCTGCCCAACCGGACCTGCCCCAGCAACACACCGCGATGCGTCCGCTGGTGCTCCAGAAGCAGTTTCTGGCCCAACAGCGTTTTCCCCGTGCCCGGCGGTCCCATCACGACGGCGAGCGATTCGCCGCGATCGATCATCCGCGCGATTCGCCGCTTCGCATCCTCAATCGGACCGATCGGCAAATAGCGGTCACGGACGGGCACGCCCGGGAAAGGGCGATTCAAATCGGCCGTTGCGGGGTGATTCATCGTAGCTCAAGGTGGTTGGACGGAAAGCTTGATTCACAGGCCATCCGGGGGACGTTCTCGGAACCGTTGCGGATCTCGGTCACGCGGTGCGGTGGCGCTCCGATTCTCTTTTCGGCATCCTCAGCCCAATCGCTACAACCGAACTTCCCCGCCCGCAGAAATCTTCGCCCTGTGCCGCCGTGGGCTTATACTGATGAGCCCCAACTTGCGCCGCGCCGCAAGACGCTATGCCTGCGGTAGGCTCAATCGCTTGCCGAATCGCACCAGAATCCCCACATTCCCATGAGCTCGCCATGTCGCGCCTCCTCCTGTGTCTGCTGTTGGTCGCGGTCGCCGACGGGCTGTCGGCCGCGGTTGGCCGATCGGCCGAACGAAACATTCTGTTCATCATCACGGACGACGAGAGCCCGACGCTGGGCTGCTACGGAGACCCGATCGCCAAGACGCCGGCCATCGACCGGATCGCTGCCGACGGAGTGTTGTTTCGCAACGCCTTCGCGACGACCGCATCGTGCAGCGCTAGTCGGAGTGTTGTGCTGAGCGGGTTGCACAACCACCGCAACGGTCAGTACGGCCATCAACATCATTTCCACAAATTTTTGACATTCGACGGGGTCGGTCGGCTGAGCTTGCCGAACGTGATGCGAGAACTCGGCTACCGGACGGGGCACATCGGCAAGTATCACGTCGGGCCCGAACCGGTGTACCACTTCGACACCTACTTGCGGGGCAACGGTCGCAACGCGGTGGAGATGGCGGAGTCCGCCCGCGAGTTTCTGACTGCCACCGACGACAAGCCGTTCTTGCTGTACTTCGCCACCGCCGACCCGCATCGGGGTGGCGGAACGGATGAGACATCGCAGCGGGAGTTGAAGCCCGACCTGTTTGGCAACCGCCCGCGGCGGGGCAGTCATGCGGGTGTCGAGGAGGTTTTTTATGATCCCTCCGAAGTGCCGATTCCTCCGTTCTTGCCGGATACGCCCGAGACCCGAGAGGAATTGGCGCAGTACTACCAGTCCTGCTCGCGCATCGATGCCGGTGTCGCTCGGTTGGTCGAGATCCTGCAGGAAGCCGACCTCTTCGAGAAAACACTAATCGTTTTCACTTCCGACCACGGCATGGCTTTTTCCGGGGGCAAGACGACGGTCTACGAAGGCGGATTGAAGGTCCCGATGGTGGTTCGTGACCCTTACCAGTCGCGACGGGGCTTCGCTTCGGAGGCGTTGATCAGCCACATCGACATCACCCCGACGCTGATCGACTACGCCGGCGGACTCGACCCGGACACGAACGGCCCGACCGTCTTTGCCGATCCGCAGGCGACTCCCCGCCGTCGTGGCGATTTCACCCCGAACGACAACCGGGATGGGGGCAAGCCGTTCGACTCCTATCACGGCAAGTCCTGGCTACCCACGCTCAGCGACCCTCAAGCGAAGCATTGGGAGACGGTTTTTGCTTCCCACACGTTTCATGAGATCCAGATGTATTACCCGATGCGGGTGGTGCGGGACGATTCCTACAAGCTGATTTGGAACATCGCCCACGGCTTGCCCTACCCGTTCGCTTCCGACTTGTGGGCGGCCTCGAGTTGGCAAGCCCAGTATCGCCTCGGACATGACGCCCCCTACGGCCGCAAGACCGTCGGGCAGTACATCCATCGGCCGAGGTTCGAACTGTACGACGTTCGGAACGATCCCGAGGAAACGACCAACTTGGCGGACAGCCCCGGGCACGCCGATCTGTTGCGTGAATACCAGGAAACGCTGAAACGGTTCCAGCGTCAAATGGATGACCCGTGGATCACCAAGTGGGACTACGAGTGAACGGCAGGGGCCGTTGGAGTCAATCCTGCGACGCGTATTCCCGCAATTCCTCGATGCTGGCGAACTCCAGCGCCGAGATGTGAGTCGCTTCGAGGACGACCGGCGGGGCTTCCCCGGCGTCGTAGGCTTCTTTCCAGCGAGCGGCACAAAGGCACCAGCGGTCGCCCGCCTGGAGCCCCGGAAATTGATAGGCGGCGTTGGCCGTGATCAGGTCGTTGCCCCGGCTCAGGCTGAATTTCAAGAAAGGATCGGTCATGACCGCACAGACGACATGTAATCCGGCATCGGATGCGCCCGTGTGACAGCAACCGTCGCGATAGAAACCCGTCATCGGGTCGGTGCCGCACGGTTGCAATGCGGTACCCAACACGTTCTTTGCGGTCGACATGCCTCAAGACCCTGCGAGCGATGGGAACGAAAATCTGCTCACGCAGACTTAGCGCAACTTAGCGGACCGACGCTCCCGGCGATAGCTGCCCGACATTCTCGGGCGGTCGGTCTCGAACGGTCGCGTGACGAACGAGCGGAGGACTTTCCTACCCGCTCGCTTAAACCTGAGTCAGTTCATCGAGTCGACGCTTCACTTCTGCCAATTCCTCTTCGAGTTGCTCGATCCGCTGTTGCCAGGAAGGCGGAATCGCTGCTGACCTAGGTTCGCTTGCAGCCGCGGTTTCGTCACCGGTTTCAGACCGAACTTTTTGGGCCAGGTACTGCTGTTCATCCGCAGGGTAGAGGGCGTGCGCGAAGGTCTGCCCCCGGCCCGCCGGCGTCAACGCTTGGACCAACCCCTGCGATTGCAAGTGATCCAAGGTCTCGCCAAGGCTACCCAAGTCGGGGAAGTCGTGCATCCGCGACGCTCGGGCTCGCAGTTCTCCGGCCGTCTGCGGGCCGCGTAACAGCAATTCGGCCATCACCGCAGCCCCCGCCGCGTCGACGTCTAACCACTCGTAAGCCGCATGCCGAAACTTATTCACCCGGCCGCTCCCCTGCACCTCGCGGACCGCGCCGAGCGCTCGCAACCGATCGAGTGCCGCGACGACATCGTCCTCGTCCAATTGCATTTGCGGCGCCCGGTTCGATTTTTGGTTCGAACCGGCGATGAGCGACGCCAGGCTGAGGGGATAGTTTTCCGGGGTCGTCTTCGCCTTCTCGACCAGCACGCCCAAGACCCGTCGCTCCGACTTGCCGATCGGTTGCCAAAGCGGCTTTGCACCACCCTGGGTCTCGCTCACTTCGCTCATCTGCTGCCTCCTGGGTCCTGCCAAGCCGATGGCCGTGGTTCATCCCACCTGCCGATCGGGCGTCGTTTTAATTCCCGGCATTCTAACGTCGGAGACCGAGCCTCGGGCGCCGGTTCGTCGTTCGCTACGGCGCCGAAGATTCAAACGCCCCATGCGTCCAACGGATCTCGGCAGGCGGTTCCAGCGGAAAAGCGCCGATACCGCGATCGGCCCACTCGCCGTTGACCCGGAACGTCCAGCCCAGACCGCGGTCGGTCCCCAGTTCGCCGATCGACTCGACGAACGCCATCGAGCCCGATCCGGTAAGCCGAACGGGTGGGTCCTCGATCTGTGCCATCAATTCGGCGATCGTGGTTCCCGGCTGAACCTCGTCGAATTGATGGCTCTTCTGTTCGCTACCCAACTCGATCACGACCGTCACCGGGCCCGGTTTGATGGCTTCCGTGGCCGTGGGGGGCGTGGCGGTCGATGAACAGCCGCCAGCCCAAGCCAAACCCAAACACCCGCACAGCCACAATCCGACCAGCCGTGAACGGTATCGCCAAACCCCTCGGTTAACTCGGCTCGGCTTTGGACCACCCAAGGGGAGTGGATTTCCCGACAGGCCGCGCGGGCGACGGGCAACGGATTCCGGCATCAAAAAGGCTCCTTGAACGGAAAAAATGGCGATCGACCCGTCCTTGGGTAGCGGCTCGACGATCACGTCGGCGCCGACGCTTGCCAACTCCCTTTCCCGTGTCCGGGGGTGGCGGAAGCTGGCGGAGTGTGGTTTACCATATCGCGATGACTTCGAAACCCGCCCCAGCCGAACCGACCGATTCTTTTGCCAACGTAATGCGCGGCCCGGTGGCCTTGGTTGGTGCCGGCGTCGTCGGCCGAGCGATTTTGGCGGATTGTGTCGCGCACGATTGGCCGGTGATGCTGGCGGACACTGACCCGGCATCGCTACGCCTGGCGGCCGAATCCGTTCTGACGCCGGACCCGCGGCTGACGGTCCGCCCGATCGGCTGCCCGCTGCCGGGATTGAACGCGATCGCGATACACGGCCCGGGGCCCGTCGTGGCCGACGGTTGGGAGCGACCGGCGGTCGTGATCGAGTCCATCCCCGAGCAACTCGAACTGAAGCGGGCGTTTTTTCTTGCCGCTTCGGCGGCATGGGGCCCCGAAACGGTTCTCGCGACGAACACGTCCAATCTGAAGGTCGCCGAGATTTTCGCGTCGCTCGGGAACCCGACGAACGCGTTGGGCATGCACTTCTTCATGCCGGTGACGGAACGGCCGCTGATCGAGATGATCCCCTGCGAATCGACGTCACCGGAGACGCTGAAGCGATGTCGGGAATTTGCCGCCAGCCTAGGTAAGGAGGTCTTGGTAACGAAAGACAGACCCGGGTTCGTCGTCAACCGGCTGTTGGCCCCCTATTTGAATCAGGCGATGTTGCTGTTGGGACGCGGCGCTTCCGCAGACGAGCTGGATCGGGCCGCTCGTGAGTTCGGCATGCCGATGTCGCCGCTGGAATTGGTCGATCGCATCGGGATGCGTACCGCATTCGATACGGGGCGGGTGTTCTGGCGTGCGTTTCCCAAGCGGATCGACCCGGCGCCGATCTTGCCAGGCATGCTCAAGGCGAAGCGACTGGGGGCTGCCGCCGGAGGCGGTTTTTTTCACGGGCTGTCGGCGGCCGAAACGGCATTGGTCACCGACCGGCTTCATCCCGATGCCCAAGAGGTGATCCGTCGATACACGCGTGAGACCCGGACGTGGGACCCGGAGCAGCTCCGTCAGTCGTTGGCGATCCCGATGTGGATCGAGGCGGCCGCACTGCTTTCCGACCGGGTGGTCGATTCGCTCGAGCACATCGAGTTGGCCATGCGGGGTGGGCTGGGATTTCGAGGCGGTTTTTTTCGGTTCTTCGATTCGCTCGGTAGCCAGGTTTTGGAGCAAGCGATTCGGGCCGGCGAGGGTGAGCCGGCGTTGATGGCCCCGAACGGGCTGCTCGACCTCCTCGCCGCCGGGAGGTCGCCGAGCGAAACGGTGCGGAGTTACGCCGATCTGGGATAGCGGATCATTGCTCCGGCTCGCCGCCGCTGAGGACCGCCATGAACGCCTTTTGGCTGATCTCGACGTTGCCGACCGCTTTCATCCGCTTCTTCCCTTCTTTCTGCTTTTGCAGCAGCTTCCGCTTTCGGGTGATGTCACCCCCGTAGCACTTCGCGGTCACGTTCTTCCGCATCGCGGGGACGGTTTCCCGGGCGATGACGCGGCTGCCGATGGCTGCCTGGACCGCCACCTCGAACATGTGCCGTTCGATCTCGGCCTTGAGCTTTTTGGCGACGGCCCGTCCCCGGCGGTCGGCATCCGCCTTGTTGCAAACGACGCTGAGTGCATCGACGCGGTTGCCGTTGACCAGGATATCGAGCCGGCAAAGGTCGGCCGCTTCGTAGCCGACCATCTCGTAATCGAGGGTTCCGTAGCCACGCGTGGCGCTCTTGATCTTATCGTGCAAGTCGTAGATCACTTCGGCCAGCGGGATGTCGTAGGTCAGCATCGCCCGCTGGGTCCCGATGTATTCCTGACTCCGTTGAATTCCCCGCCGCTCCTGTGCCAACTTCATGATCGCGCCGATGTACTCGATCGGCACGACGATGTTGCAACGGACGATCGGTTGACGGAACTCTTCGATGTCGCCCGAGTCGGGAACGTCTTGCGGTTTGTGGATGGTGAGCGTGTCACCCCGTTTGGTGATAATCTCATACGTCACATTCGGCGCGGTCTGCACCAAGTCGACGTCCGATTCCTGTTCCAGCCGTTGCTGCACGATTTCCATGTGCAGCAAGCCGAGGAAACCGCAGCGGAATCCGAAGCCCAACGCGTCGCTGGTTTCGGGCTCGAATTCGAAACTCGGGTCGTTGATCGCCAAGCGTTCCAAGGCTTCTCGAAGCTCCGAAAAATCCTGCCCGTCGCTCGGAAACAGCCCGCAGTAAACCATCCGCTTCGGGCGGTCGTAGCCGGGCAACGGCTCCGCGGCGTCGTTCCCGGTGGTGCTGATCGTGTCCCCGATGTGAACGTCGCCCAACGACTTGATGTTGCAGATCAGGTAGCCGACCTGGCCGACCTTCAGTTCGTCGCAGGGCTTACGACCGGGCACGAATTGACCCAGTTCGATGATCTCGTGCTGGCTACCGGCGCGCAGAAACCGGATCTTTTGACCTTTCCGGACCGTGCCGTTCATCATCCGGATGTAGGTGATCGCGCCGCGGTAGTCGTCGTAACTGGAGTCGAAGACCATCGCTTGCAACGGCCCCTTCGCGTCCCCTCCGGGCGCCGGGACGAGACGGACGATCGACCGGACCAGTTCATCGACACCCACCCCCGTCTTGGCACTCACCTTGACGCAATCGTCAGGGTCGATCCCGAGCGTCTGGTGCATCTCCTCCGCCACCTCTTCCGGGCGGGCGTAAGCCAAGTCGATCTTGTTGATCACCGGGATGATTTTCAAATCGTGTTCCATCGCAGCGTAGGCGTTGGCGACCGTTTGGGCCTCCACGCCCTGAAACGCGTCGACCAACAGCAGCGCACCTTCACAGCAGGCGAGTGATCGCGAGACCTCGTAATGGAAGTCGACGTGGCCCGGGGTGTCGATCAGGTTCAGCTCGTACGCCTGGCCGTCGAGCTGCAGACGCATCGACACCGCACGCGCCTTGATCGTGATCCCACGTTGACGCTCCAGATCCAGGTCATCGAGCAACTGCTCCTTCATCTGCCGCTTTTGGACGGTGCCGGTGTATTCCAGCAACCGATCGGCCAGCGTGCTCTTGCCGTGATCGATGTGTGCGATGATGCAGAAGTTGCGAATGTGTTCAGTCATAATCAAAATCATCCTCGAGCTGGCCGCGCGTCGGCGGATTGCCGATCGGGCCCCACCATCCGTTCGCCGCGTTTCAGGCCCCGGCCGCAGTCCGACTCTGTTGGCGGGCGTAACCTGCCGCGCCCAAGTAACCCGCATCGGCCCCGAGCCGTGCAAAGCCGATGTGGGTACCCGCGAAAACGTTTTCGAACGTCCGTTCGCGGAACCCCTGCGTGACTCCCTTCAAAAACCGTTGGCCGATCGGGCAACCTTCGCCACCGAACGTCATCGCCCCGCCGATCACGACCACCCCGGGGTCGAGCACATGCACGATCGTGGTCACGCCAATGCTCAGCCAGTCGGCCGCCTCATCGATCAGTTCCAGCGCCAAGCCGTCACCATCCTGCGCCGCGTGGTAGACGTCCAGCGGGGTCACGGTTTCCGTGAGCCGCCGCAAGGCGCTGACGGCACCATCCTGCAAGCGTTGCCGGGTGCGCAGCGTGACCGCCGCCGCCGACGCGTAGGCTTCCAACTGGCCGCGACCCCCGCCCCATGCGCAAAGCCGCGCGTCGGCGGCCGGGTTGACGATCAAATGGCCGAACTCGCCGCCGAAACTGTTGGTCCCGTGGACGAGCCGGCCGTCAGCCAAAATCCCGCCACCGACCCCAGTCCCAAGGGTCAACAGCACCATCGACCTGGCGGCCTGGCCGCCCCCCAACCAATGCTCCCCGAAAGCCGCCGCGTTGGCGTCGTTCAAGAACGCTACCGGCAAACCGAGGCACTCGGCCAAGCAGTCCCGCAAGGGAAAATCCGACCAACTCGGCAATTGTGGCGGGGCGACGAGCAACCCCGTTTCGACGTCCATCGGCCCCGGGGCCCCGAGCCCGCAGGCGAGTACGTCGCGGCTGTCGAGCCCCGTGCGTGCGAGGAACCGACGATAAACGTCCGCCACCTGTCGCATCGCCGCGACCGGCCCGTCGGTTTCACGGGTTTCGATCGCTTCGTGGTCGAGCGTCTGACCCTGGTCGTCGACCAACCCGATCTTGATCCCGGTGCCGCCGACGTCGACGCCGAGGTACAGGGGCAGTTTGGCGTCAAGGTGAGTGGGTTTACCGGCCGATCGGGTCATGCGGGCTCGTGCGTGTGGGCTCGTGGTGCCCGGATTGCGAAAAAACGGCGGCTGTCGGGACGACAGGACGAAGGGACCGCGTCGAGCCGCCGCAGCCAAGTATAAAAATCGGCGCGATTTTCCACAACGAGCGCGGCTTACAAGGGGGCCGGGAGGTCGCGACGACGAAACGCGATGATTCCCAACAGATAAAACAGCAGCCCACCCCCGATCAGTAGCCACGGGTAGACACCCGGACCGAACCAGGAATCGGCGTCCGGGCCCGTCCAACGCCAGGGCGCCGCCCACCCCCCGCCAGCGACTTCGGCGATCTGTTTCTGCGGCCGGTACCAATTGAAGAACGACCAGCCCTGCAGCCACGACAGTCGGTCGGCGGCCTTCCCCAGCCCATAAATGACTAGCTGAAAAATGTAGATCGACAATACCAAACCGATCGTCCGCCACCGGTACCGGTCCAGACAACTCAACAGCGTCGACAAACCGAGCACGAAAAATCCCAACGCGAACAACGAAAAGACGCCGGCGGCGAAATCGTAGGGATTGACCACGCTGCTCATCGGGAACGACTCCTGAGTCGGCCCCGCCATGGTCAACGGGAGTTCGAACGCCGTGAAGGGGATCCGCAACGAAGGCGGCGGGACCGTTTCGGTGACCTCCGTTCTGGCCACCCCGATCGCCATCCCCGCCCAGAGCGCAAGCACGATCGATGCCAAGCCGGCCGTGGCGACCGCAGCATGCGAAAGCAGCAATTTGGTCCGGGAAATCGGCTGCGCGAGCAGCATCTCGAGCGTTCCCCGACCGAGCTCGCCACTGACGACGTCCGAACCGCGGGCGATCGCCCAAACCACCGTACAAAGGATCACGATCGGCTCGTCAAACGTCATCCCGATCCGCCCGGTATGGGTGAACAGGGCGTCGAACCCGATCGGCGCGAAACGCTCGAAATCGCGAAATTGCTCGACGATGGTGCGAAATTGTCCCATGTCGATCAGGCTGCTGACCCACACCCGCACCCAGGCGAAGGCGAACAGGGTGGTAGCGCAGGCGGCCCACAGCAGCAGCGATTGCACCAGATAAGTGCGGACCAAGACTCGATCGATCAAACCGACACCGCCTCGTGATGGTGGACCGAATCGTAGACCGCCCGCAACCCGAAGGTCTCGGCCCGAACCTTTGTCAGATCGAGCGATGCGAGCCAACCCAGCACCGGCGCCAAATCGCCGACCGTCTCGATCATCAACTCGGGACCGTCGAATGCGACCTGTGAAATCGATTCCGCCAGTTCCGGCGGAACCGCTGGCAACGATGCGGCCGCGCCCGGTGTCGTAGACATCCGGGTCGCCAGGATGCGATGGCGAGCACGCAGCTCGGCCAGCTTCTGGTGAAGTGCCAAGCGGCCCTGCCGCAGCAGCGCGACCCGGTCACACACCTCTTCGATTTCCGACAACACGTGAGACGAAAAAATCACCGTGCGGCCTTCGCGTTTGGTTTCCAACACCAGTTCCAAAACTCGCGACCGGATCGTCGGGTCGAGATTGGCGGTCGGCTCGTCGAGAATGAGCACTTGAGATCGCGTTCCGATCACGGCGGCGATGGCCAGCTTTTGACGCATCCCCGTCGACATGAAACCGACGTGGCGGCGGAGATCGAGTTCCAGCCGATCCGCGATCGCCAACGCGTTTTCTAAGTCGCCGTCCGGACGGATATCGGCGAAGAATCGCAGCACGGCGTGCCCACGCAACTGCCGCGGCAGCCGCGCGTCGCCGGGCAGGTACGAGACGAACCGGCGGACTCCCACCGGGTCGACTTCCGGGTCGATCCCCAGCACCTCAGCACTGCCGGAAGTCCTCCGCAGGTAACCCAACAAAGTGCGGAGAAAAGTGGTTTTCCCAGCGCCGTTGGGCCCGAGTAGCCCGAAGACTTCGCCCCGCGCGATCTCCAGCGTCAGATCGTTCAACGCGTCGAAGTTGCCATATCGCTTTCCCAGACCCTGAGTCCAAACGGCAGGAGCCTCCCCGGGAGGTGAAGCAGGGGAGGAGGGATGGATGGCGGTCGAGGTCACGCGAAGCAGAGCCTGGGAATCGGAAAGGAACCGCCAGAAGGTGCAACCCACGATAGGCTCGCAGGCAACTCCCCCTCAGTCTCGCCCGCCGGGACGTGGCGGGCAAGTCGACCGGTGATCCCGATTTGGCGTGCCGATTTAGGCCGCGACCCGGTTCGCCCGGGCAAAGTACTGCCCGATCGCTTCGACCACGCGGGATTGCTCATCAACCCGCAATTCCGGGTAGATCGGCAAATTCAAAACTTCGGCGGCGGCTGCTTCTGTCTGCGCCAACCCCGAGCCGGCGACCCGGAAGTTGTCAAAGCATTTTTGCTGGTGCATCGGAATTGGGTAGTAAATCTCCGACCCCACACTTTGTTCGGCGAGGTGAGCCTTCAGTTCATCCCGTCGACCACCGGCCACACGGATCGTGTATTGGTTCCAAACGTGGAACGCCGCCGGGTCGCGATGGGGCAGCGTGATCAAATCGCCCGCGACCAAGCCGGCATCGGAGAACATCCTCGCGTAGCGAGACGCGTTGCGCTGCCGAGCTTCCACGCCGGCCGCCAGGTGTTTCATTTTGATCCGCAGCACGGCGGCCTGGAACGAATCGAGCCGGCTGTTGATGCCGACCAGTTGGTGATGGTAACGCGGCCGCATCCCGTGGGACGCCAGTAACCGCAAGCGATCGGCCATCGCGGGATCGCCGGTCGTCATCATCCCGCCGTCACCCATGCCGCCGAGGTTTTTGGTCGGATAGAAGCTGAAGCAGCCGACCGTGCCCCAGCTCCCCGCCGGTCGGCTGTGGTAAGCGGCCCCGATCGCCTGAGCCGCGTCCTCGATGACCGGGATATCGTGTTCGCCACCGATTTGGCAGATCCGATCGATCTCGGCACACTGGCCGAACAGATGGACCGGGATGATCGCTTTCGTTTTGGGGCTGATCGCCGATTCCAAAGCGTCGACGTCAACGTTGAAGGTGTCCGGACGGATGTCGACGAAGACCGGCGTCGCCCCCAGTCGCGTGATGCAACTGACCGAAGCGAAGAACGTGAAGCTCGGGACGATCACCTCGTCACCGGGGCCGATCGACAGCGCCATCAGTGCCAGCAACAGCGCGTCGCTGCCGGAGGCACAGCCGACGCCATGAGCCGCTTGGCTGTACCCGGCGACCTCGCGTTCCAATTCCTCCACATCCGGGCCGAAGAAGAACCGTCCGCTGTCGATCACCCGGCCCAGGGCCTCCAAAAACTCCTCACGCAAGGGGCCGTTGGCACGACCGACATCCAACAGAGGAACCGAATTGACGGGAGCAGACATGACCGGCCTTCCTTGGCGGGGGGATGGATCTGGATCGGGTCCGGCGAGCCGATCGGACGGCCATCGGCCTCGACACGCGACCCAAGAAAGGGTGTAACAACACCACCCCAAGCCCGTCAAGAGCGACTCAG
>RECD01000273.1 GCA_007694185.1 Planctomycetaceae bacterium | reverse complement strand
AGCCCGGCGGATCGGCAGCGAGAAGGGTGCCGAGATCACCGACCGCAAGGGTGCAGGCCGGCAGGGCGAACCAAAGCGCAGTGGCGACGGCGACGCGACCTGTGCCGGTCTTCCCAGCGGTGGTCGACGAATGGCATTCCGACCGCTCAAGCGATTCATTGATCAAGCGAGCCTGCCGCATCGGCGGTGTCACGGATGCGCGTCGCCTGGGTAGGTTTCAGTACCATCAACATCGTTGGCGTCAGATTAATCGTCATCGACGTCGGCCGCAGGATCGATCTTTCCGTCTTGGCTCGAAACGTATTCCTGGTCCGCCTCGCTGAGCGATTCCACGTCGATCTCGGCGGTTTTGCCGTCAACCCGCTCGAGCGTCACGCGGCCGTTGGAGACGCGGATCAACCGCGCCTTGATGGTGCGTCCCTGAAGATCCGTCCAGTTTCGAAGTGCAGGCCGCGTGCCGGCGTTCTCATCTGACTTCGCAGGCACATCCTCCTCCGGCGGCGCAGCCGGTGGCTGGTCAGGTTGCTCGAAGGCCTGACCAGATGCTTCCTCGGGCGTCGCGGCGACCACCGGTGCGGAAGGCGGCTCGGAAGCTATCTCAGGCACCCCTTCGTCGGCTCGCATCGGCACAACCGCCGGCGCGGCCCGTGACGGGTCGTACAAGGGAGCCACGTCCGGTAGAAACGTTTCCGCGGCGGTCGGATCGCTGCCATCCGGGACCAACCTTTCATCGCTCGGTGTCAACTCGCCAGGTGCCAACCCGGCCGGTGTCGGTTCTGAAGTTGGCAAATCGGAGTCGTCGGCTGCGGGAGCCGGTGCGTCTCCTGTCGGCGTCGATCCTTCCGGTGTCGTCGGGACCAGCGGCAATCGCGGTACCTGCGTGAAATGGTTTCGGATGGGAATCGATATCAAGGCCATGACGACCGTCGCGACGCAGGCGATGATCACCAAGCCCCACGTCCAACCACGAAGGTCCGGCCCGATCCGGCCGTACCACGGGCCTCGCAAGTTGATCGCCGTGGCCGCTGCCGCGCCGTTGCCCGGGGGCAAAAACGTCTGGTCGCTCTCCCACCACAACTTCGCATGACCTTGCGCCCGTTTGCGACTGATGGAAAACATCCGCACGCATTCGCCGCAGACCAGCCAGGGCTTTTCCCGCGCCGCGATCGGATCGACGTAAAGTTCTCTGATCGACTCGTCGCGGCTGAAATCGCGGTAGGTATAGATCAGCCGCGTTCCCAATTCGTCGTACCGCTGGCGGTAAAACCGCTGCCAAAACCGATGGCTCCCGACCACCTCGGCCGTGGTGAGCAGATAGCCGTCGGGCGATGACACCTTCCGGCCACAGGAATGACAGGGGAACGGAGATTGAACGGAATCTTTAGCAGCGTGCGAAGCAGACTCGGCCGACGCAGGGGGCTCAGTCGAAACAGGGGGCGCGGTCGAATCGCTCGGTTCAACCTCAACCTCGGCACCCGAGTTCAAAACTTCGTCAGCTGCCACAGCGTCATCAGGACTGTGGCTGTCCGCCGGCAGTCGCTCGGAGGCCGACTCCCGCTTCAAACCCGACTCGTGACGGGGCTGTGCAGTCGATTTGAATTCCTTCAAGTGATTCGTCATCCAGCGTGTTTCAGCCTCAGGCATGATGCGCCTGATTCTCCGAGTTCGGATTACGCGGTACCGGCGACCAAATTTGAATATATCACAGCAGGATCGCTCGGCGACTCGGCGACCTACCTTTTCAACCGTTTTGCAAATCGTTCTCAATAGCGGACGCGCAAATCAGGATACTCTGAAGATCCTTCAACAGCAGGCTGGGAGGCCCCGCACGCGACTCGGTGGCAGCCATCGAGTCAAATTCCTTCAACCTTCCGAAATCGAGCCCCGTCTTGGCGTCGAATCGGTAAACAGCGGTTTGATCGGCCCGGTGCGCCCCGAATTGAAATTCGGGATGATCGATCACGTATCGCGACACCCCGAGCCCAGCTGATCGCATCCGCCATCCGGTCCGTCACGCCCGTCATCCGCTCGCCTCGTCCCGGCGGGTGTTCCAAGCACTCGGCAATCCCCGTTCTTGCCCGCCTCGAACTGCTCCGCACGAGGGAACTTGCGACGCGACGCCGATTCCGATTCCGAACTCTACGCCTCCCGAACATCACGATCGAGCAGCAGCGATTCGAAAGGGGGTGAACGAACATCGCAATATCGCCTTCATCCCGATCATAAAACAGAGCAGGTTAGCAATGAGCGGTGGATCTCAACCGCAAACCGCCAACCGATTCACGCAGTGTAACTGTCCGTTAAATTCGTTGCCAAAAATTTCTTGCTCCCTACCCGTCATTGACCAAAGCACCGAGAGAAATCGCCCTCCGAACGCCCTCAGGCGTAAAATGCCCGATTGCGGCTACCGACCCTCGCAACGACCACCCCCGCCCGCTTTACACCGCCTCCCGCTTCGCGATCACGCTCACCGCGCCCCTTTTCGCCCGCTCCGCCCACCCTCGGCACCACCATGGTCACTTCACCCGCTACCGCCACCGATCCGGTCTGCGGGATGACCGTCGATCCCGACGCTTCACGCCACAGCGACCACGACGAGCATTCGTACTTCTTTTGTAGCGCCAGTTGTCAAGCAAAATTTGATGCCGACCCGACCGCCGTCCTAGCGGCGTTCGAAACCAGGTCACGGCGACAGACCGACGGAGCTGATTCGGAACCTTCGTGCTGCGACGAGCATGGCGGCCGGGGCAGGCATCCCGAGCACGGCGTCTCAGCGGCCGAGCACACGTCCGTTGAAACGGACCGCGGTTCTGCTGCTGCTAACTTGTCCACCCTCTACACCTGCCCGATGCACCCCGAGATCGAGCAGCTCGGTCCTGGCGATTGCCCGATCTGCGGGATGGATCTGGAACCGAAATCCGTCGACATGGCGCCCCCTGCCGATGACGAACCCTACGCCGACATGACGCGACGCTTTTGGGTCGGTGTCGCCTTGTCCGTCCCGTTGGTGGTGGTCGCGATGGGGCCGATGGTGGGTTTGCGATTCGCGGATCGCACGGGCCACGCGGTGCTGGGTTGGTTGCAGCTGGCACTCGCGACGCCCGTCGTGTTTTGGTGCGGACTGCCGCTGCTGATTCGCGGCGCAAAATCGTTCCGCAGCTTGAACCTGAACATGTTCTCCCTGATCACCGTGGGAACGCTGGCCGCTTACCTGTTCAGCTTGGTGGTGGTGGTGTTGCCCGGTGTCATCCCCGAAGCGTTTTACGAGCACGGCGTCGCGCCGTTGTACTTCGAGGCCGCCGCGGTCATCGTCACCTTGGTGCTGTTGGGTCAGGTCTTGGAACTTCGCGCCCGTCAGCAAACCGGCGGTGCGATCCGTGAATTGCTGCAACTCGCACCGGAAAGCGCAACCAGAATCACCGCCCAAGGCGATCAAGTTGTTTCACTCGACGCGGTTCAAAAAGGGGACCGTTTGCGTGTGCGTCCCGGTGAAAAGGTTCCGGTCGACGGGCGTGTCGTCAGCGGTGCGAGCAGCGTCGACGAATCGATGCTGACCGGCGAACCGATCCCGGTTCAAAAGGTCGAAGGGGACGAAATCACCGGCGGGACGTTGAACCAAACCGGCGCTCTGGTGATGGAAGCCGTCGGTGTCGGCGGCGACACGGTGCTGAACCGGATCGTGCAAATGGTCGCGGACGCCCAGCGTAGTCGCGCCCCGATCCAGAAATTGGTCGATGTGGTCGCCGGCTATTTCGTGCCGGCGGTGATCGTCTGCTCGATCGCCGCGTTCATCGGTTGGGCGGCGTTCGGCCCCGAACCGCGGTTGGCACATGCGTTCGTCGCGGCAGTCGCCGTGCTGATCATCGCGTGCCCCTGCGCGTTGGGGCTGGCGACGCCGATGTCGGTGATGGTGGGCGTCGGTCGCGGCGCGAAAGAAGGTGTGCTGATCAAGAACGCCGAAGTCCTGGAGACGATGGAAAACATCGACACGGTCGTTGTCGACAAGACCGGAACCTTGACACAAGGGCGACCGGAAGTCACCGCGGTCGAGACGTTCGGCGACTGGCAGGAAAGCGAAGTGCTAAGACTCGCGGCGGCCGTCGAAGCGCAGAGCGAACACCCGTTGGCTATTGCGGTCGTGCGGCGCGCCAAGACGGACGGTTTGCGAGTGGAGGAAGCGACGAACTTTGACAGCATCACCGGCGGCGGCGTCAGGGCTCGCGTGGAGAATCACGACGTGCTGATTGGCAACGCGGAGCTGCTCGACGAGCAAGGCGTTGCCGAGGTCGACGCCGGACGAGCGGTCGCCGGTTCGCATCAGGCCGGCGGCGCGACGGTCGTCTTCGTATCAATCGACAACCGACTCGCCGCGATGCTCGCGATCACCGATCCGATCAAGCCGAGCACGCCGGCGGCGCTGAAAACGCTGCATGAACTCGGGTTGAAAGTCATCATGCTGACGGGCGACGCCCAGCCCACGGCAAACGCCGTGGCGAGCCAACTCGGGATCGACGAATTCCATGCCGGCGTTTCTCCTCAAGAAAAACACGACTTCGTTCGCCGACTGAAAAACGAAGGTAAGACGATCGCGATGTGTGGTGACGGGATCAACGACGCGCCGGCGTTGGCCGAAGCGAACGTCGGCATCGCGATGGGGACCGGGACGGGTGTGGCGATCGAGTCGGCCGGCGTGACGCTGGTCGGCGGCGATCTCCGCGGCGTCGCAGCCGCTGGCATGCTGAGCCGCCAAACGATGAGAAACATACGCCAAAACTTGTTCTTCGCGTTCGTCTACAACGCGTTGGGAATCCCCGTCGCCGCGGGGCTGCTGTACCCCGTCTTCGGGTTGCTGCTCAGCCCCATGATCGCGGCCGCGGCAATGAGCTTCAGTAGCGTATCCGTCATCGCCAACGCCCTAAGATTGCGGTCTGCCAAGCTGAGCTAAGGATCGGACGATCAATCATTAACGCGGGTTTGCGTTTCCGCACCGGCGGGAGAGCCCAGTGGTATGATAAACCGCGTCAGTAAAAGATCGGCCGTTCCTTCCCGTTCTCGTACTCAGCCCGCAGGGAAGTACTCGTCCGCGATCGACCTGAGTCGTTCGAGTACGACTACCATTTCATTGAGTAGGATTTCGGAGTGCCGCAAGTCAGAAAAGACACAAGACGACGCCCCGGTTTTTCCCTTCGAGATCTGCGCGCAAAAAATACCAGACACTTTTCCCAGGACCCCCCGTCGGGCGGGTGGAAAATGGCGATCTTCAGCGGCTCAGTGAGCCGGTTTGCGGCCGCCATGGGCGGGCGGCGAGCCACCAAACTTTTTCGGCTTGCGGAACTTCCCCTTGGGCGGGCCGCTATGGACCGCTTGGCCTTCGAAACGTTTCTTCCCCTGGAACCCCTTGTTGCCTTGAAAGCCCTTGTTAAAAGGACGACCCGGCCGAGGGGCGAATTCGCCGGCCGGTGAGTCGCCGTGCTCACCCCGGTTCTGCTTGGGACCGTCGTCTTGCGACAGCCGCAATTGGCGGCCTGCGACCCAGGTTTTTGACAGGATTTCGAAGATCGCCGGCGGCATGCCGGCCGGCAATTCGACGACCGAAAACTGATCGAAGATTCGAACCCGGCCGATTTCCGGGCCGCTCAACCCCGACTGGTTCGCGATCGCCCCAACCAACTGGCCGGTTTGAACGCCGTGTGTGCGACCGACTTGAACCCGGTAGGCAACCTTCCCCGAATCCGAGCGTCCCGCTCCGCCACGGTCCGATTCCCGTTTGCGAGGCTTGGTCGGATCGAAGGGTTCACGAGCCAATTTGGCGGGGTCAAAAGGTTCGCGAGCCTGTTTGACGGGATCGAACTCGGGACGTTCCCCGCCACGTTCGGAAGTCCGCTCGGGAGCCCGCTCGGACGTCCGTTTCGGTTTGCCGTTTGAACCGGTCGGTGGGGCGAAGGAGGCTTCGTCGAGCGGCCGAGCGAAGAAGCGGCGGTCGCCGACGGTCATCACGGCCAGGGCGGCCGCGACCCGGGTCGGGTCTTCGCCCGTCTTGGCGACAAACTGCTCGACCAAACCGGCGAGCGTCGTCAGCTGTCGGCTCTCCATCGCGGTGCTGATCCGAGCCATGAACCGCTCGGACCTCGCGGCATTGATCACGTCGATCGGCGGCTGCTCACGCCACGGGATCGGTCGGCCGGTCGCCTTTTCGATCGAACGGACGACGCGGCGTTGGTTCGGCGTGACCAACAAGATCGCGGCCCCTTCGCGTCCGGCACGCCCGGTTCGGCCGATCCGGTGAACGTAAGCCTCTTGGTCGTGCGGCAGATCAAAATTAAACACGTGGCTGATCCGCTCCACGTCCAAGCCTCGAGCGGCAACGTCCGTCGCGACCAAAACGTCGATCTCGCCCCCCTTCAATTTTTCCACCGTCCGCTGCCGCTGGGTCTGAGCGATGTCGCCGTTGAGCGCCGCGGTGTTGAATCCTCTTGCGGCCAGCCGATCGGCCAACTCGACCGTCCCCAGCTTCGTCTTGACAAACACGATCACGCCGTCGGTCTGCTCGACCTCCAGCAACCGACAGAGCACCTCGACCTTGTGCTTCGGCGACACGACCACGTGCTGTTGGCGAATCGTCGTCGTTCCCTTGCTGGCCGAGTCGACCGTGATCGATTTGGGGTCACGCAGGTTTTGGCGAGCGATCTCGCGGATCGGTTCCGGCATCGTCGCCGAGAAGAGCGCGATCTGACGCTCCGCCGGGATGCGTTCCAGCACCCATTTGACGTCGTCGATGAAGCCCATCCGCAACATCTCGTCGGCTTCGTCGAGTACCAACGAATGCACACCCGCGAGTGAGATCGCTTCCTGTTTGATGTGATCGATCAACCGCCCGGGGGTTCCGACAATCACGTGGACGCCGCGGCGGAGTGCAGAAAATTGAGGTTGGTAGGCGGAGCCGCCAAATATGGCCAACACCCTCAAGTCCTTCATGCCGGCACCGTAGCGCTCGAACGCCGTCGCGACTTGCACCGCCAACTCACGGGTCGGCGTCATCACCAAGACTTGAGGACTGCGATTGGCCAGATCGACCTTGGCCAACAGCGGCATCGCGAAAGCGGCGGTCTTTCCGGAGCCGGTCTTGGAACAGCCGACCAAATCGTGACCGGCGACCAGGATCGGGATCGCTTCGGCTTGGATCGGCGTGGCTTCGGTATAGCCGGATTGGGTCGCGGAATTGACGATGATCTCGGGCAAACCGAGTTCTGCAAAGGACATGTTGATCGGGTGGCTGAGGGCTGGATTATCCGGAAAGTGAAACGCCGATCGGGCAGAGATCGGCGACATCCGGAAGCGAACGGATCCGCTGTCTTCGCTGGCAGTGGTCCGCAGGGGCCCATCGCAAGGCGGGTCGGGCGAGGCGCGCGGGCGTCGCCCGCCGCACTGACCGTGAGGTCTCAGGCTACCACCCGCCGGGATTCTGTCCAGTCCAAAAACGCCGATGATCATCCTCACCAACCGCCCGCCGGCGACACGGTTTCCTGCCAAGCCTACGACCCGAACACGTTGCCAAATCGTCACGCAACCAACCGCCCCCGGGTACGCCCTCCGCACCGCCCGAACGGCCTCAATCATGCGGGACAACGAAGCGACGCAAGCCAAACGCTAAGGTGCAATCCTCCGCCCGAACCAACACACTCCAACTTCGCCGCGCCCCCCCCTGCCCCCAGACTCAGCCCCGCAGTACTCGTACTCAGCCCCGCGGAACTCGTAATCGACACCGCAACTCAGTCTCGACCGCCGTTTTGAAGGCGGCGCCGTCTTGTCCCCCGGCAAACTGTTTCCCCGCAATCTCGTTCGCGCGGAATGGCCGTTGACGCAAGCCCGGCCAACGAGCGTGACGCGAGGCGGCGCCCGCGAGACCTACGATCGATCCGATCCCGCATGGGAACCGCACCACGATCGCTGGATGACACAAACCGCTCATTGCTTAGCAACCGCTGGGGCCGGTGCCGAAAAGTCAAACCGGCCGCGAGTCTTGTTCGCGTAGCTGACCAGGGCCAGCATCACGGGAACCTCGACGAGCACGCCGACGATCGTCGCCAAAACCACCGGCGAGGCGGTCCCGAACAGGGTGATCGCGACGGCGACGGACAGTTCGAAAAAGTTCGACGCGCCGATCATCCCCGCCGGGGCCGCGATCTCGTGCGGGCACTTCAATCGGTAACAGACGCTGTAAGCCAAGAAGAAAATCACGACCGTCTGGATGATCAACGGGATCGCGATCAGGACGATGTGCAACGGGTTGTTGAGAATCACTTCTCCCTGGAACGAAAAGATCAAAACGAGCGTCAACAGCAATCCGGCGATCGTGATGTTGTTGAACTTGGGAAGGAAAGCGTTATGGAAATAGTCTGATCCTTTCGAGCGAATGACAAACGACCGCGTCAGGACTCCCCCCGCCAAGGGGATCACGACGAACAGAACGACGGAAATGATCAGCGTCACCCAGGGGATCGTGATGCCACCGATCCCGAGCAGGAAAGCGACGATCGGCGTGAAGGCGACCAAGATGATCAAGTCGTTGGTCGCCACCTGAACGACCGTATAAGCCGCGTTGCCCCGCGTGAGATGGCTCCATACGAAGACCATCGCCGTGCAGGGGGCGGCGCCCAGCAACACCGCACCGGCCAAGTAGTCTTTCGCCAGTTCGGGAGAAATCCACGGTTTAAACACGACATAGAAAAAGAACGCCGCGATCCCGAACATGGTGAAGGGCTTGATCAGCCAATTCACGACCCAGGTGACAAACAGCCCTTTCGGGTTCTTTCCCACGTCCTTGACGCTCGCGAAGTCGATTTTCATCATCATCGGATAAATCATCAGCCATATCAGAAACGCGATCGGGATCGACACGTTCGCGTATTCGAATTGGGACAGAAACTTCGGGATGCCGGGAGCGAATTTCCCGATCAAGACCCCTGCGACCATGCAGATCGCGACCCAATACGTCAAATTCTTTTCGAAGAAGCTGATCGCAGCCTTTTCCGGCTTGTCCATGTGACGTTTCTTTTCGTTCGATCGGATGAATGATGCGGATGAAGCGGTACGCCACTCAAGCGGCACGGTCGCAAGGCCGGTCCGTCACCGGGCTGAATCAGGCTTTGGCGGTGCCGCGTCTGGGGCGGCAGTCGTCGATCGCCTTGGCGAGCGACCGAAAGGCGTCCGTCAGGTGCTTGTACCGCACGGAGTAGAAGACCGCGCGGCCCTCCTTCTTCGCGGTCAGAACGCCGGCCTTCTCCAGCACCGCCAGGTGACGCGACACGACCGAGAAATCGACCGCGCAGCATTCGGCCAGTTCCGTGACCGAGCAGGGACGACCGCATTTGGCCAAGCAGGACAGCAGCCGCAGCCGCGTCGGCTCGCCCAAAGCCTTGAACAGCCCCGCATCGAGCAGCTCGTCGATGGGGCCACAGCACCGCAGCGTTTCTCGAGGTTTCACGAAGTCACCCGCCTGGCCATTGATTGCACACTTGCGTAAGCGTGCAAAAATATCATCGCTTTGGGCATGGGGCAACAGGGCCGCAGTCGGTCTCGTCGGCTGCCCGGAAGTTCGCCGTTCCGGAGGCGGTCGCAGCAGCGACACGGCATCGAAATAGCATCGCCGCCACCATCCGAATCGTTTGCTCTTTGTGTCCTTCGTGGTAGCACTCGCAAAGCATTCCGAAGATTCGACGGACGCTGCCGTGTCACCGCTCGTCTGGCTGACCAGCCTGCTAGCCCCGAACGCCATGGCTCGAACACCCTGGCTGGAACCATCCGCTGCTTC
>RECD01000123.1 GCA_007694185.1 Planctomycetaceae bacterium | reverse complement strand
ACCCGCTCCACCCTCCACTCCTCTCCTCTCCCCCAAAATCATCTTGCCCCCGTTGATCCGCGAAGCTTACGTTTCCCGTGAAACCGGCTGCGACACCCTGGTCGTCGCCTCCACCTCCCACGCGGCGTCATGACGTGAACCCGGAAACGGAACTGAAACGGATCCTCTGCGTGGTCAACCAGAAAGGGGGCGTCGGCAAAACGACCACCGCCGTCAACCTGGCCGCCGCCATCGCCAAAGCCGGTCACCGCACGCTGCTGATCGACATGGACCCCCAGTGCAACGCTACCGGGGCGCTCGGCTGCCAGGTCGCTGATCGCCACCCGCTGATCGCCGACACACCCGTCTCCGAAAGCTTGCTGACCACGGCCATCCCCAAGCTCGATGTGCTCCCCGGCAGCCGCTCGTTCCAAGATGTCGACAAGCTGGCCCAGAGCGACGGACCGGAACGGGTCAAGGTGCGCGAGCGGATCGATTCGCTCCATGCCGCCTACCGTTACCTGCTGATCGATTGCCCCCCGACGCTCGGGACGCTGACCGAAGCCGCCTTGACCGCCAGCACCGAGGTGCTGATCCCGATCCAGTGCGAGTACTTCGCGATGGAAGGGTTATCGCAACTGATCCACGTCATCCGCCGCGTGATGCAGCGGACCGACGGCCGCCTCACTTTCGGCGGCATCCTGTTGACCATGTACGACCCGTACCTGGAATTGACCGCCGAAGTGGACAGCGAAGTTCGCGAGTTCTTCGGCGACATCGTTTTCGATACCGTGGTGCCGCGCGACGTCAGTCTCTGCGAAGCCCCCAGCCACGGCCTGTCCGTCTTTGATTACGCACCGCGAAGTCGCGGCGCGTTCGCCTATACCCAACTCTGCATGGAGGTGCTGGATCGTGACTAATTCCCAACCGCTCGGCAAAGATCGTCGACTCGGCAAAGGGCTCGCCGCCCTCCTCGGAACGCCGCTCGATGACGAAATGACCAGCCCCCAGCGGGCGACCGCCGCGCTCCAACAAGCCGCCTCCCAACAAGCCCCCCGCCCCGTAACGCAAGCGCCAACGCGTCCGGCACAAGATCCCACGCCGAGCGCCCCCGCCGCGACCGACCGGGACGCGACCGCTCACGCCACAACCGACCAGCCCGGCACGACCAAGCCGACTGCCCCGTCGCCGACCGCTTCACCGACCGTCCCCTCAGCCATCTCCGCCCCCACCGGTGACGAGCCAGCAACATCCGGCAAATGCCCCGCCACGATCGTCGAGATCGCGGTCGACCAGATCGATCCCAACCCGTTCCAGCCCCGTCGCGACTTCAACCCGGCCGAGATCGCGTCGTTGGCCGAGAGCCTCAAACGGCACGAACAGCTCCAACCCGTCCTCGTCCGACGGGTCGGTCGCCGGTATCAACTGATCAGCGGCGAACGGCGGTTGCGGGCCACCATGCACGCCGGCCGACCGACCGTCCGCGCCGAAATCCGCGACGCCGACGACCGGCTAGTTGCCGAATTGGCGATCGTCGAGAACATGCAGCGCAAGGACCTGAACCCGGTCGAAAAGGCGCTGTCGTTCAAGCGGTACATCGACGAACACCAGTGCAAGCAGGAAATCCTCGCGCAGCGTCTGGGGCTGGACCGCAGCACCGTAGCGAACCTGATGCGCCTGCTGGAACTCCCCCAAGCTATCCTCGACGCCATCCACGAAGGCACGCTGACCGCCGGCCACGCCCGGGCCCTGCTGCCGATCGGCGAAGAAGACGAACAGCTCGCCCTAGCCAAACGCATCCAAGCGGAAGGCTGGAGTGTCCGGATGGTCGAAGCCCACGTCACCGAATTACTCCGAGACGAAGACGCCGACGACACCGACGCCCCGGGCCCAGGAGGCAAGCGCAACAAGCGGACCGTCACCCCGCACATCGAGTCCCTACAAAACGACCTACGGCATCAACTGGGGACCAAAGTCGAAATCCGGCAAACCAGCCAAGGCAAAGGGAAGATCACCATCCACTTCACCAGCGCCGACGAGTTCGAAAGGTTGCAAGGGATCCTAAGCGACCAAAGCATCCCCCGCCTCCGAATGGCCGGCTGACGCTACCGACCCGCTAAGCGAAGAGGAATAGCGCAAAGCCCGCAACAGCGGGCCTCCCCAGGCGAACCATCGCCCCTAATCTAATCCATCCTATCCCGAAGGGATAAAAGCCATTAACCCCGGGTCGCGCAGCGCACCCGGGATTATGCGCTTCAGCAGGTCTTATTCCGTACAACCTGAACGCAGAAATCAACGCCGGCGTCGGCCGTTCACCAAGAATTTTCCGAAACCATTCTGTGGAGCCCATTATCCGCCGGTGACAAAATGCAAGACCCGAGCAAAACCGCCTGCCTTCTTAGCCAGGAACCGCCTGCCTTCTTAACCCGGAACCGCCTGCTTTCTTAGCCCGGAGGGCGACACATACTTGCCGGCGGCGTAAGCCACCGGAACCCAGGAAAAAAACTCACAAAGCCCGGAGGGCGACACATTTTCTCAGTTACGCCGATAATGCTTGACGTTCATGCAGCCTTCCCCGCTCGCCAAACAAATCAAGCCCCAAAGCTTGCCCCCGAACAAAAACCCCGAAATAATCGGCATCTGACCGAGCCCCGACCACCCCCAACGGGCCATAACCGGCACAACATTCCTTGACCCGGTTCCAAACTGCGCCAGAAACTTGCTTTCGAATACACAAGATATGCGAGCCCCCGGACCCGTGTGGACTTACGACAAAGCCCGAGCCTACATGCTCGCCGCGCTCCGGCGTGAGGCTGACGCCCAGGAGCAGGGTAGAACGGATGAGGTCGGGGCGGGCTTCGAGAAGTGCGATATAAACCTCCCTCGCGACGGAGATTCGCGGTTCCGCGCACTCCACATCGCGCTGAACTTCTGGGACGGGTGGACCGACGCACGAAACCATGAATGGCAGTATTACGAGCCGATCAAGAAGGATGACTGGCCAAGACTCGCACGCTCCATCGCGTCAGCGATCGAAGCAAATGAGGATGTGACCGACTCCGTCGTGTTGCAAAAGTTCGGTATCCCAAAACAGCAGCATAGGGACAGATGATAGCAAAGCAATGTACGTGCGGACTGCAACCGGTTCGATGACGCCCGAAAGACGCCACCCATTTCCCCCGGGCCCTTCCCCGGCAGGATCTCTCACGGAATACCAAAGACACGGAGATAAATGTGCGAGGTGCCCGGAAGCCAACACTCTATTCATAAACCTCTTCCCGTCCCCTCCGCCGGCTTCCCAAACGCATCGGATCTGAAAACGGCAGGGGTGCAATTGACTCTCCGGGCCAACGGCCCAGTCATTTACCTAGCCCAGCCCGCCGGGCTGGTTGGCCGAGATCCCGAACGCGCGTCAGGGCCAACGGCCCGGCCGTTTGCGCGAGCGCTCACTCGCAAAAGCATGGCCGCTCCTGACGGTGCGACCCCTTGGAACCTGCTCTCCATTTTCCCGGCGGCCATATCCTGGACGAACATCCCGAAACGAGTGCCGGCGATCACCTGGTGATCGCATGCAGCGAAAACCTCCGGCACTGCGCCACCCGCCAACCACGCCGAACTCGCAGGCGTGCGGGCAAACCGAGCATCCGGGCAACGCCCTACACCGAAGCAAAGCAAGCCAGATCACGAATCCAGACCGTCCGCGCAATTCTACCGCCAATAATCCGTTACCATCCATTGCCCGCGAAAGCCGTCCAGGCGGTTAACAGCCGATGCCATCTCGGCGACGCAGTCCACCAGGCACCAAAGTAAATCCCGCAAGCTTGACCGAAGGCAAAAAACCGGACACAATTACAATTCAACTGAGATGCGACGCCCCGCAATCGAACCCAATCGGCATTTTTGCCTGAGCATATCTTGTAGCGATATTGGTTTAGGATCGTGAAATATCGAATTTAGCTGAAACCACATGCGGTAAAGGATCTGAAGTCGCTGCCGCGTGCTGATTCGATTGGGATTGCGGATACATTGGAAATGTTGCGTGATGATCTTGCTGGGGATGTTAGATAACTGACCAATCATACTTTTGACTACCGATTGCGAATCGGTTCCCACCGTGCGCTGTTCGAAATTGTGAAGTCTGACCTTGTGTTGGTTTACAGAGTAATGCATCAAAAAGATATTTACAGGAGTGGAAGCTAAGATGATCGAGGTGAACCCGAAGATTTTGTAACGCGACGGCAAAAAGGAATTCGCTGTGCTTCCGTATGAGGAGTTCGTTAGCATCATGGAGGCCCTTGCCGACTATGACGATTTACGCGATTTGAGGGAAGCCAAGGAGTCTGAGAGAGGGGTTCCGGGCACTCCTTTGTCTGAAGTCCGCAAGCAGTTGGAGGCTTAACGGCGAACGAGCCCATCGCAACTGATCGCGGTATTTCGCGTCAGCAGGAATTCGAAACGTTCGCGATCACCTGTGAGTTCTTTTCCGTTTCTCCGCGCCTTTGCGAGAACAACGAACAAACAGATGAATGCGTCGGCGGAAGATCGCACCTCTGGAAGGCGCCACGCATTTTTAGAATCGCCCAATCTTTAACTGGCGCGATTTATCGCCACTCTGGGGCCTATCGCGGGAGCAGAAAACGCAAGCCTGCGCCGATTATTGATTGTCCGGTCCTTACCTTTGCTTCCCCAGCAGGAACTCTCACGGAGTCACAGAGACACGGAGATGCATGAGCGAGAAGCCCGGCAGGTAACACCCATTTTCAAATGGCTCTGCCCGTACCCTCCCCCGGATTCCCGAGTGCATCGGGTCTGAGGACGTCAAAGTTTCAATTTACGCTCCGGGCCAACGGCCCAGTCATTTACCTAGCCCAGCCCACCGGGCTGGTTGGCCGAGACCCCGAACGCGCGTCAGGGCCAACGGCCCGGCCTATTGCGCGATCGCTCACCCGCAAACGCATGGCCACTCCGGAAGGTACGACGCCTGCCTGCCCGCCGGACTGCGACACAGGCCCCCCGCAAGGCACAACCCATTTTCCCCGGCCCTTCCCCAGCAGGCTATCTCATGGAGTCACAAAGACACGGAGATGCATGAGAACGACATTGGCACGTCGACCACCGATAGTGCAAGTCGTTTGCAACAAGACTTCTGCCCCCGCTCGGAACGAGCCAGCCATCGCCCGGAACGTGCTTGCCATAAATCGCGCCGTCGCGAGTCGCCATCTGGTAGCGCCCCTCATCAGACGACGCATCGCCCCTAATCATATCCCGAAGGGATTGAAGCCATTAGCCCCGGGTCGCGCAGCGCACCCGGGGTTAACCCGCAAAAATACACCACCGACCCCGACGGGGTCGCAGATACCGGACGATCGCTACGTCTTCCGTTGCGTCGCGTGGAAATTGTCGTGCTCGTTTTCAAACGCTGCGCCGGTGAATCCAAGTTCTGCAACCCCAATCGCCCGACAGCAAAGTTAAGTACCAAAGCTTGACCCAGAATAAAAAACTGGAAATAATCTCCGAGCGAGTCGCAACGACCCGCAACCGACTGTAGCTGGCTCAAAAACAAGATTGCTCGTTAGCCCGAACCATTTCGCTATGCCGATCTCCATCAACCTTTCCGTTGCTCCAACATCGACGCCACGTTAAAATCATCTTTCATGAACGCGCCCGCATCCTCGAACGATCCATGGGTCATCTTTGACTACGAAGTGGGCATGTTTCGGAGCATGTGCCAACTCCTTATGGACGGCAACGTGGAATATCAATCTCTTCCTATTGCCATCAAGTTCGCTGTTGTCGAAAGCGCCGTTCTACACACTCGAATTCTGGTCGATATTCTCTTGTCCCGTGGTTCGGAATCTGACGACATCAAGCTTTCGGCGTTGGCACCCACTTTTACTTGCTCGGAAATCGATCAGTTGCGGCAATCGTATGGCGGACGCAAAGAGAAGAACTCCCCGTGCTGGATTTTCAACAAGAAGTTGGCCCATGCTACCGACCAACGATCCGACAGGTGCAATTATTCAGCCCAGTTAAATCGATTGGCCCCTTTAATTAACAATATTGTTAATCAGGTAACGACCCAGCGACATTCATGCAAATGAAGAACCGGCGGACCACTCCTGAAGGTACGAACCATTTTGCCCGGCCCTTCCCCAGCAGGTTCTCATACGGATTCACAGAGTGACCGTCCGGAATTGACACCCATTTTTCCTTCGGGATTCTCCAGAAGGCGCCACCCATTTTTACCTGCCCTTCCTCAACAGCATCTCTCACAGAGGCACGGAGATGCGTGCGCGAGGAGTCCAAAAGCCGACACCCATTTTCATAAGGCCCTGCCGTTTCAAGCCACCGGATTCCCGAGCAAGTCGAATTCGTAGATGGCAGGCTTTCAATTTACTCACCGAGCCAACGGCGCAGTCAGTTACTTAGCCCAGCCCAACGGGCTGGTTGGCCGAGACCCCGAACGCGCGTCAGCGCCAACGGCCCGGACGTTTGCGCGATCGCTCAATCCAAAGCGGACGCCTACTCCTGCAGGTGCGGTTCCTCCGAAGCCGCTTGCCATTTTCCACGTGGCCATTCCCTGAACGACCATCCCAAAACGCGGCCAGGTGAAAGTGGTTCGTGAAACGCAACTACACTATGCCTCCTGCTTTTTCCGCATTTTCAACAAGCTATTAAGGGCGTCTTCATGCGAAATGCAGCCCACATCATCCATCAACGGAATCGAAACGGTAGCCTCCGGCATTTCAGCTTGGTCCAAATTTTTTGGGTTAACAAAAACCCTTCCAAAGCGGTTCGAAAAATCAATATAGCACAACCAGCCAGCGATGGGAGCTCATTGTGTTTAAATGGCAATAAATCACCGAATTGCGCATTTATGGGAACTTACGAACAACGTCCAATTCCACTGTATAAGGCGACGCTTGCAAAACACAACCCTCTAAATCAATAATCGGAAGACGATCGATTGGGTCCACGCCCACCGAAAAAATTCACGTCCTGAAGGAATTTCACCGCCGTCTGACAACCAAAGCCGAAGGACCTCTGCGCCGGGAAATCCCGCAAACCCAGACAAGTCGCCCACGGAACACCTTTGTCGCCGGCTAGTGACAGCCAAATAAGAACCGCGAACAACTAAGGAATGGAAAAATTCTGGCCGTCGAGCTAAGGAACGCACTACAAGCTTTGAAAACGGAAACGCAAATTAGCAAGCGCCGCTTTCCTTCTGCAATGACATCAAGTGCGACCTGCAGATCTTTTCCGTATTGATGATTTTGCGTTGCTTTTTGGAAATCCAATCGTTACATACTCCAGGTCGTTTTCTCCCAGGTCGTAAAACGGAACCAGCTTCACAAAGCCATTCCTATCCTCAAGAGCAACCATGCTTCCAAGCACACCGACGATTCGGAGTTCCTTTTTATAAGAACCGGACGCATCGGTCCACATACGAAATGGCAGATTTACCTCGGGAAACAATTCATTTTCCCCCGAATCAACTCGACGCAGTTCAGCTATATCTCCTTGTCCGAGCAAGCCAAGAGGAACAGAAAACGCATTGCCGTTTTCATCGTTAAAACATGCCATAAAATCGTGAATGCCGATCAAACGACAGATTTTTGGATTGATATGATCGCTATCGTAAAACCATATCCTGAGCGGCGACCGGTCACTTAAATTGAAAAAATTCACTGATAAGTCATTAACGCCTATGCGCTGTGAATTGCGTGGCCCGTCTTGCTGGAAGGCTTCTACCAAAATCCATACTACTCCCAAGAAAAACGGGCCAAAAAGCAACGCAAATACAATTGACGACAAGGCAGCGGAGTCGCTCGTTTTTGTCACAGAGACGCTTTCCGCTTTGCTTTTCTGCGATTTGCCCGTCGCAACCGTCACAGCTTTTGTCTTATCGCTTATTTGCACTTTTTCACTGACAATTTGCTGTGGCGTCAAGTCAGCTGAAATTTCAGAATCTTCTGCATTAGGCGATTCTTGACCGTCGGTGTCGCGTTTGTTTTTGGGAGTGTCGTCACTGCCACTGGCGTTTTTGGGGTGAAGACTGCCTGTCGCTACCTTGTGCCCAACGGTGGCATGGCCGCCCACAGAACTTTTGATCGGAGAAAAGAAGTCGTCGTCAAATCCGGTTCGTAGCGACGGATTCAACCAGAAAGCAGAAAAGCGAATAATCACAAGCACGACGTACCACGCAACAGACGACGTTATTGCGGCGACACACATTGCAGGAAAAGAATCCTCCAATCGTGTTGAGAAATTGTACCCAGCGGACTGAGAAAACTCCCGAATCGCAGAAATAGCCGAAATCACAACAAGGACAAATATCCAAAGTTGATGACCACCAGTTGAGTTAGGCCACCATGGATTGAAGACCGGGCGGCCACGGTTCGGGTTTTGCATCAGACCATGCCAGTAAAGGTAGGCAACGTATTTGGGTTAGCTGGACAGGATTTATCGTGAACGTTAATCACCCTGCATGCCTCTGCATACAAGACTCCGCCACACCTCCCAAAATGCTATCCATGTTTAAAGTAAGGAATACGCAACGCGTTCGCAACCACAATCGCGGAGAGGTGGAAAGCGTGTTGCGGACAAACGTCGCGATTGAGTAGCAAGGCGTTGCGGCTAAACACGTTACGAATTCCGGATCATGGGCGTTCCGAAAACATTCTATCGCTTTTTTGTCGATTTCGGAGTCGAAAAAGCCGTTCGGGCCTATTTGGCGGCCTGGCGGCGGCGGACAAATAGAAGGTGCTAATCGCTTTTCTCGCGGCGGATTCTGACGAGTTTGCGGGCAGTTCTGGCATGTCCGGTCAGCCCTGCATCGCAAGACCGACGGCAAGGGTAACCTGGACTTCACGGCATTCTTTCGGGGCGAACTGCATGTCAGACAACGGCTGTGGCGTACTTCGATGAAAACTGTGTCGTAATAGCGACTCACCAAGCAAAGCTTCAGTTTCAAAAATATCCGCCATTTTTCTCGCATCGTGCGTTGCGAATCGTTGCCGCCCTGCGTGGGTTTCTATCAGGGGATCGCCCATCTCCGTGCTCTGCGACGCTTGACAACTATATTCACACTAACTTGACCTGGACGATCTCCACCGTCATTTCGTCTTTGTCGATCGTGTAGAAACCACGTAGCGGTTCACGATCGATGAAGTACAGTCCCTCGCTCAGGTGCTCGCCCGCGCCCGCTGGGTCATCGCATAACGCCTCCTGAATCTGCTTCGCTGCTTTCACTACCTCAGCCTTCGCTTGGCTGGTGATTGTGATTCGCAACACGTCTTCAACCGCCTCCAGCGACAATACCACTTCGTATTTCACAGTGACTCAATTTTGTTGATCAATTCCTCGACCGTAACCTTTGGGCCCTCGGTTCCAATGCGGGACCTCGCAAGCTCAATCTCTTGCTGTGTAGGCGAGCGGCGGACGATGCCTACCCGCTGCCCTTGGTTATCGACCAACTCAACTTGTCCTTCCGACTGACGGATTTGCTCGGCAATTTCGCCTTGAACCACGATTTTGATCATATCTTGCCTCCTTCTTCGGCAGTCGCCATTTTAGCCTTCGGCCCCGGCGTGTCCATCATGCCCCTGGCGCTCCGCACGCCGCCTGACGCCCCCGAACCGGCTAGCAATTTTGCTGAGGGACGCGTGAACCGAAAATTCTCGGACTGCCATGCGTTTGAAAGCCCCGCCCGGCTAATCGGTCACGGGCCAAATCGCCCTCGGCACCTTCCCAGCCCTCGGCACCGGCCCGCCATTTTCGCCGCGGCCATCCCCTGGACGAGCGTCCCCAACGGGTTCCGGCGACTAGCCGGTGGTTGAACCCAGCGACGCCTTCCGCCACTTCAGCAGTCATCGGCCCCGCCGAA
>RECD01000233.1 GCA_007694185.1 Planctomycetaceae bacterium | reverse complement strand
TATTGCTGCACAATGGACCGCGATTGGCCGTCAGTGGGGGCATGGGAATTGTGTTGCCGACGGCCAGCGACATTACCGCAAAGTTTGCCGATGGCACACCACTGATGAACATCTCCAACGATGCGGTGCGGTTGCAGCCGTTCCTAGGTGGCATGTTCACGCCATCGGAAAGACTGTTCGTTCATGGTTTCTTGCAATGCGATGTCGAGACGGCGGGCAACACGGTTCGGCTGAATGCCGCTGGCAACGGCCTGCAACGAGCCGGAACCATCACCGACGGGACCAACCTGTTTGTTGACGCAGGTGTGGGGTACTGGTTGTACAAAAGTCAAGGTACACGTGGAGTGACCGGAATCATTCCAACAGTCGAGATTCACCAGAACATCGCCCTTGGCGGCAGCGACGTCGTCAACGCAGGACCATTTACCGTAGGCAACTTCGCGGGTCGCTCAAGCGTGACGAACGTCGTCGCCGGTTCGACGATTGAGTTCAATCAGCGATCGCACTTAACCGCAGCCTATGTCGGTCCGATCGGCGGTGGCTCAGCAAGAGCCTTTGACGGCGGTGTGCAACTGATGTTCAACCACTTTTTTGGACCTTGATTTAAGCGAACCCGCGAATTGGGTGTCCACTTTGGCTCGCTGCGATGAGCGTGCGGTCAGACGGTTGAAATCAACAAGCGACCAGCTGTTCCCGGTGAGCGCAAAAATGCCGTGTTTTACGTGGTCAAACATTGCTAGCGCCTCGCGGTATCTTTAGCTACTCAAGATCTGCAAGTATTTGCCAGGCAATAACTTAGCGTGTTTGCCAGCTTGAAGCTGACCGGGAATTGCTGACAAGCGACCGTCATTCACGAGAAATCAAAAGCAGCCGCCTTCGGAGATTTGGGGTCTCAAAAAGCCGCTTGTCGTTTCATCAACGACTTCGCTTTGTCAATGGATGGGAGGATTCTCGTGCCTCAGCATCCGTACTTGCACGGATGAGCAAGGCGGGTTTCGGATCGACCGATGCGAACATGCCTTGTCGTTCGGTCTCGGCCAATTTCGGTTTCACGGTACCGCAAGGGTGGATCACGTTGCCCCGCTGGTCGGTAATTGCCGGTTGCTTGACGGCGGTCACTCGTTTTCGGCAGCGGAAAGGTCGCGGGCTTCCAGCAACATGCTCTCGACCGCCGACCTGACCAAGGACGCGGGCAGTGCGTAGCTGACCACCCGCCCGGCTCGGGCGATGTTCATGCCGACCACCCGGCCGGACGTGTCCACCAAAGGTCCGCCGCATTCGTCGGGATTCAGCACCGTGTCGTGCTGCATCGCTCGCTCGAAGCCGCTCAAGCGGACGCTCCGCGGGCCGTTGACTTTCACATCGTTCTCGGATTCTTGCATCAGACCGAAGTCCTGAACCCGGGCGACCAGATCGAGCGTGGCCCCTTCTCGGTTGATGGTCAGTCGGACGATTTCGCCAGGAAACCGCTCCCGCAACGATTCGATCACGCGACTGCGATTCGGTTCGCTACGCCCGTCGATCGCCAAGATGCGGTCGCCCTGCTTGACGCCCGCTTCTGCCGCGCCGCCGAGGGGCCACACGCGCTCGACGGTCGCTTGGCCTTGCTCGTCTCGCAGGAACATGCCGAGGCGACCCTGGTGGCTGATCGTACGGGCTTTGGCGCTGACGGCGCCCAAACCGATCGGATTGCCACCGCGCCCGACACTGACCAGGAAACTGCCGATCGCCAAGTTGTCATCGTCGGCGAACTCTACTGGACGGAGCTGCAACTGATCGGATTCGACTTGCAGCAGGGCTAGGTCGCTCTCGCGGCGGATCGCCGCCACCCGGGCGGGCAACAGGCGGGCATCCGGCAACCGCACCCGGATCGGATCTGCCGACAATTCGCTCCGTTTGGTCAGCACGTAACCGTCCGCGCTGACGACCGTACCCAAGCAAACGGGGGTCCCGTCAGAAACGATTTGCACAACCGAGTTTCCGACTTCGGCGACCAACGGCCGGACGAGCTTGAACATCTCGCCGTTGTCCCGGCGGTTGGACGAGCCGAACTCGAACCGCCGCCGCGGGGTGTCGAGGATCTCGGGTTCGTCGGCCGCCACCCTGGCAAGCAATCCCGCAGTCGGGTCAGTCAGGACACAAGCGAACGCCAGTAGCCCGACCAGCAGCTTGGACCAACGTTTGCTCCTCCCGCGAACAGGAGCCTCGCAATTTGCAAAGCAGACTTCCGGACCGGCCTTGTCGTCGGACCGAACCGGCCGATCTTGAAGGACGGAATCTCGAATCCAACGACGGTTGATCACCGGCTGCGGATGCCATGGACCCATACTCAGCTAGCCCTGCAAACTGGGTTTCGACGAGGCTGCCTGACGGCGATGGCCGGGGCACCAGGGTGATTCTACTGGCGGGCCAACCCCGCGGCAAACATTTTGTCATCCGGCGACCGCGGTTCAGGCGTCGAATTCGTTGGGGAAGGTCCGGGCATGCTCCTCCCGCCGGGCTAGGTCGAGATCGTGATCGACCATGATCCGGGCCAACTGCTCCAGGTTGGTCGTGGCCGTCCAGCCGAGCCGTTCGCTCGCCTTGGTGCCGTCACCGAGCAGCAAATCGACTTCCGCCGGGCGGAAGTAACGGGGGTCGATCTCGACGTGTTTGGACCAGTCCAAGTCGAGGTATCCGAACACCAGTTCGAGGAAATCACGCACGCTTTGGGTCCGACCGGTGGCGATCACGAAATCGTCCGGCTCGTCATGCTGGAGGATTCGCCACATCGCGTCGACATAATCACGGGCGTATCCCCAATCCCGCTTAGCGTCGAGGTTGCCGAGGTACAATTTGTCCTGCAAGCCGACCTTGATCCGGCCGGCGGCCCGGGTGATCTTCCGGGTCACGAACGTTTCCCCCCGCCGTTCGGATTCGTGGTTGAACAGGATCCCGTTGGCGGCGAACAGGTCGTACCCGCGGCGGTAGTTGACCGTTTGGTGGAAGGCGTAGACCTTCGCACAAGCGTAAGGCGATTGCGGGTTGAAGGGTGTCGTTTCCCGCTGGGGCGTTTCCAGCACGTCGCCGTACATCTCGCTGCTGCTCGCCTGGTAGACCTTGACCGGTCTGCTGCGGTTCAGCAGTCGGGCGGCTTCCAGCACGTTCAACGCCCCTACCCCAACTGTCTGCAGCGTGTAGACCGGTTGGTCGTACGAAACGCGGACATGGCTTTGGGCGCCCAGGTTGTAAATTTCGTCCGGTTGCAATTCGAGCACCAGGTTGGTCAGCGCCTGGCCGTCGGTCAGGTCGCCGTAGTGCAACAGCAGATGGGGCTTGCGGTGCGGGTCCTGGTAAAGGTGATCGATCCGGCCGGTCGAAAAGGAACTCGACCGGCGGACCAGGCCGTGTACGGTGTAGCCTTTGTCGAGCAGCAGTTCGGCGAGGTAGCTGCCGTCTTGACCGGTGATGCCGGTGATCAATGCCGATTTGGTCATATCGTGATTCGCTGGGGCTGCTTGGATTAGGAGGACGCGAGCCGATCAGGGTGATTCCGCAGGCGACCCTCGTCGGTCTCGCGTAAAAAGGCCGCGTAGGTTTTCTGTAAGCCGTCGTGCAAAGCGATCCGATGTCGCCAGCCCGTCTGATGCAATCGGGTGACATCGGTGCGTTTGACCGGGGTGCCGTCCGGACGACCAGGGTCGGTCAAGATTTCGCCTCGAAAGCCGACGACGTCGGCGATCAAGCGGGCCAATTCGAGGATCGTCAAGTCCTCGCCGGTGCCCACATTGACCCAGTCGGCGGGCTCCCGGCCTGCCGGCGGCCAGGCTAGCAAATGGATCAGTGCGTCGGCGAGATCATCGACATGCAGGAATTCTCGCCGCGCCGTCCCGGTGCCCCAGATCGTAACCGAATTCGCCCCGGATCGGGCCGCATCATGGAATCGGGACAGTAGCGCAGGGAGCACGTGGCTGTGTTCGGGGTGATAATTGTCGCCGGGGCCGTAAAGGTTCGTCGGCATGGCGCTGTTGAACTTCGCCCCATACTGTTTGCGGTAGTACTGGCAGAGCTTCAGCCCCGCGATCTTCGCGATCGCGTAGGCCTCGTTGGTCGATTCCAAGGGGCCGCTCAGCAACGCTTCCTCACGCATCGGCTGCGGGCAGTCCCGGGGATAAATGCAGGTGCTACCGAGGAATAGAAAACGCTCGATTCCCTGTTCGTAGGCCCCGCGGATGGCGTTGATCGCCATCGTCGCGTTGTCGACAAGGAACTGAACCGGATAGGCAGCGTTGGCCGCGATGCCACCGACTTTGGCGGCCGCGAAGATCACCGCATCCGGGCGATTTTCCGCAAAAAATTGCTCGACGGCCCTGGCGTCCGTCAAATCCAGCCGCTCGCGGTCGGCGGTCAACACTTCGGTTTCTGCGCCCAACCTGCGACACACCGCAGAACCGACCATCCCGCGATGCCCGGCGACGAAGATCTTGCGATAGGGAACGGACGGAGGGGACATGATGAAGGGGGCAACGGGCGATGGTAGGGGAGGTGAAAGTCTAACGACGTCCCTTGATCGCCTCGATCAGGGTCTGCTCGATCCGAGGCATGATTGTAGTTGGCGAAAGGGTTTCGCGGGCCAGCCGAAGGGCGGCCGCGACCCGCGATCTGGTTGCGGTCGGGTTGAGCTTCAGTCGGCGGATACTCCGGGCGAGCGTCACCCCGCGCTGGCTGGGCGAATCGACATAGGTCGCCAAGTAGTCCCGGCCACGGATGGCCGGGTCGGTCGGCAATCGGCCGAGCGAGCGGGTGACGTCGAGCGAGCGGGCGATCACCGGCACGCCCAACGCCATCGCTTCCAACATCACGTTGGGGAAGCCTTCAAAGTGCGAGGGTACACAGAGGGCATCCGCGGCCGCGATCCACGGTTCCGGGTGCTCCAAGTGTCCCAGGAATTCAAAATGATCCTGCCACTTCGAGCGTTCGACGGCTTGCCGCAGCGACTCCCGGAGCGGCCCGTTCCCGATCATCCAAAACTTGGGTAGAGGAAACTCGGGGTAAAGGGAAAGCAGGCGATCGAAGGCCGTCAGCAGTTCCTCCTGGCCTTTCTCCGCCGACATCCGGCCGACGCAAGCGATCGTGTAACGGCTGTCACGGTGAGGACGTGGAAAGCGGCCGACGACGGTATCGATCGCCTCGGCGTCGACCGGGTTGGGGATCACGATGAACCGCGACCGAGGCAAACCGTAATAACGAGCCGCATCGCCCGCTGTCGGGTGACTGACGGTGATTACCGCGGAAGCTTCGCTATACGCCGCCCGCAACCGTCGCCGCTTGATGGCCAGAAACCGTCCCCCGTTCAAGGGCAACGCCCGGCTCGGTGGGCTGACGATCGTTGCCACCCGCGGGACTCCGCAACCGACCGCAGCCGGGGCCGCGATCAGCGACATGTGGAAGGTGCGATCGTAGATCACGTCGATCGATCGCTCGCGAAGCAACCGGGTCAGGTGTGCCACTTGAGCGCCGTGAACCTTGCCGGGCCAACTCAGCCAACCGGCAGCGTCGGCCTCGATCGACTCCTCGAAGCAGTGGATCGGAACATCCGCGGGGACCTGTCCCAGCAGGCTTCCCGACCGTCTCAACAGGTACAGCTCCGGTGCGAAGATCGTCCGATTCAACCGCCGCAAGACCAACAACGCCTGCCGCTCGCTCCCGCCGCCTTCCAGCGACGAAATCATCACCAGCACCCGCAGCGGCCGCCGATGGCCGGGAAGCCCCGGTGAGGAGTTCGGGTGCGGGGCGTTCTGTTGCGACGCGATTGGCAAGGTTTGTCGGCTGTAGCGGCTGGGGGGAATGGTGTCGGCAGTCGGATTGCGTCGGGTCGGGACGGTTCGTCGAGGGGGTTTCAACCTGGCCCCCGTCGCGGTCCGATGCTGTTCTTAATCAGCCCGCGGTTTCGGCCTATTTCTCGCCAGATTGGTCACTTCAGAATGCGACGAAGACTCTGTCCGAGAATACTCTACCGAGCTTCGTTTGCCAGCGTGATCGCGGTCAGCGTCCTGATGTTTACCGGTCTGCCGAGAACCCTATCGGATCGTCTCGATCCGGAGCTGATCGAAGTTTTTTCGGCGACAAACTGGTTGTCGATTTTCCAGCAAACGGAGCAGCCTCCGGCTGGGCGATCGCCGCGACAGTCTCGGCGGAATGGCGATCCGGGGCCTCAGAATCCATTTCCGGTCAGGACGCTGCTCGAGGATGCCGCGTCGCGAGCTATCGTTTGGGGACCTGTCGAGGCCATTCCGACGGATCGGCAGTTGGAAGAATCTGCAAAGTTTGGCTTATCGGCACCGCAGCCGACCGAATCGGTTGACCGACTCCCGACCGAACCGCCCGCGACCGTCGAACTGCGCGCCCCTGTGGTGCGAATCGAAGAGGAATTGGCCGGTTTGGCTTGGGACTCTGAAGACCAGACGGATTTGCCGGAACCTCAAGAAAGCCACTTCCGAACGGTCGCGAATACGTCGACGGGAGTTGCAACCGACGCCCCCAATCCCTCGGTCGACGCGGCGGCAATCCCGGCCAAGCTTGCCGGACCGCAACCGGCACGAGCAGTCTCGTCCCAGTGGATGGTCGGCGATCTCGGCGCAGACGGCGCGCGGCAGTTCGTGGGAGATCTTGCGGACGCCCAACCGGCCGGTGCGGACCCTGCGTCCAGAAAACGGCATGGGTTGGGTGGCGGTTGGCCGGCCACGCCCAGCCTGATGGCGGACTTGCAACGGTTGGAGTTGCAGTTGGCCTCGCGTGCCCAGTTGCCGATGTGGACATCACACGACGGAACTCGGCAACCGCCGCAAGGCGGGTATGACGTGAAAGTTCGGCCTGAATCGGCCCCGCGTCAGGCCTACGAGTCGCCCTTGCAGCGATGGCAGTTGGAAGTCACCGAAACCTTGCAAAGGTTGCAGCGATTGCCGTCGATTTCGTCTCCGCAATCGTCCGAATTGCTAGATCGATTGGACGAGTTGGCCCGTCAGGGTTCGCGGGCTGCCGAACGGATGGGCGACCGGGAGTCGCAAGTGCTCGCGCTCCGGACGGCTCATGCACTCAGCCGCCGCGTCGCGGTTTGGCGAGCGGCACGACGGGCAATGTTGGTCGGCGAAGATGACCGGACGTTGGTTCATACCGCTCCCCAAGCTGACCTTGCCAGTCAGTTGCCAGCGAACCGAACCGACGCACTTGGCGTAAACCTCCGCAGCCGAGCCGAGCTTTCGCAACGGATCGGCCGGGTATTGGCGGACGCGGCCGATTCCGCGGATGCTCGCGGTTGGTCTCAATTCTTACTACTCGATGAACTGACGGCCGCCTCCCGAGATCCTGACGAAACGCGATTGCGGCTCGCCGCCCAACGTTTCCTGTCGCGGCTCGATTGGGTCGGGCTGACGGAGCAGCAGTCGAAATGGTTGCGACGGGTATCGATCGAACAACTCGCGGCGGTGGTGCGTCCCTGGGCGGTCGGGCCGGTCGACTACGCGGCCTTGCTGAGCCAGTTGGAGCGACAGGAAGCCGACGCGATCGATCTGGGGGCGATCGAGATCGCACGGGCCGCCCAGTCGTTGCGATACGCCAGCTCCCCCGAAGCGGCTGAGTTGGCTTCGGCGATCGATCTCCATTACCGCAACGCGAACGTCCGCGTCTCCGTTTCGGATCAGTGGCTGCAACGGATGTTGCCCGAGGTCGATGCCCGCGTTCAACCGGTCCGCCAGCGGATCCTCGGATCGGACGTTCGTGGCCACAGCCGCATCCGGTCAACGGTAGCGGTTCGCTTCGTTCCCAGCCCCGATTCCTGGAAGCTCCACTTGGAATCGACCGGGGATGTGATCTCGGACACCGCGAGCCGCAGCGGGCCGGTGTCGATTCGTAGCGGTTCGCAAGCCGGGTTCGTTTCGACGACGCCGCTCGAGATCCGTGCCCGCTCGGCAGAGGTCGAGACGACTCGGGTGGACGTCGACTCCCAGACCAAAGTGCGGGCGATCGATACCGATTACGATGGCGTTCCACTGCTTCGTGAGCTGATCCGCGAGATCGCCTGGAATCGCTATCAGTCCTTAGCGCCGATCGCCAAGCGGATCCAACATGGTCAGATCGAAGAAGGTGTCGGTGTCGAGGTCGATCGCCAGATCCGTTCCCAGGTCGATGGGGCTGCCGACAAGTTGAGCCGCCACTTTGTCGGTCCGCTCGGTTCATTGGGCCTGAAACCGACCGTGCTCGACATGCAGACGACCGATAATCGCTTGGTCGCTCGGTATCGGATCGGTGGCGATTGGCAACTGACGGCGTTCACGCCGCGACCTCGAGCCCCCGCCGACAGTCTGTTGAGCCTCCAGGTCCATCAGTCGGCGCTGAACAACGTGTTGGAGTCGATCTTGCCGACTCGCCAAGCGAGCACCGTTGAAGATCTGTTGGGCGAGCTGACCCAGCGATTCGGGGTCGATTTGGCGGCTACCGATGACTTGTTGGATGCGGATGACCTGGCGGGGGACACGACGATCCAGTTCGCACCGACCCGTCCGGTGACGGTCGAGATCGAGGATGACCTCGTCTGGATCACGCTGCGGGTTGTGCGGTTGCATCGCCCCGGCGCGATCGATCTGAGGCGACTGGTCGTCCGCGCGGCCTACCGTCCGGAGATCGATGGGATGGCCGTGCGACTGGTTCGCGACGCCCATTTGGAGATCAGCGGTCCGAGGTTGTCGATGCGGGAACGATTGCCGGCTCGGGCGATCTTCAACAAGGTCTTTTCGCCGAATCGGCCGTTGGAGCTGATCCCGACCGCCGTCGCCCAGTTGCCGGCGATGGCGGGGTTGTCGGTCCGCCAATTCGAACTTCGAGACGGCTGGATCGGTATCGCTTTCGGGCCGGCCGGGGGCGACAGTTTTCCGGAAGTGGTGGCCGAGATCGCTGCCACGCCAACGCCACCCAGTCGTTTTCGCTGGGTCAGTTGGCGATGATGCCGCGCTGCTTGAGCCACTGAGCGCAAAGCGCCGGCCAAGCTTCCGCACCGGGCAGGCCGACCGCCAGCCCGACGCCGTGGCGGCCCGCTTCGAAGACGTGCAGTTCCGCCGGCACACCTGCCCGCAGCAACGCCGACGTGTAAACCAAACTGTTCTCGGCCGGGACGCCCTTGTCCTCAGCGGTGTGGAACAGAAAAGTGGGTGGCGTCCGGTCGGTGACGGCGTCTTCGTTCGACAGCGACCTGACCAGGTCCGGATCGGGGTTGTCGCCGAGCAGGTTCCGCTGGCTGCCGCCGTGCGTGTGGGGCTTGCCGAACGAGATCACCGGGTAACCGAGGACGCAGTAGTCCGGTCGGGACGAAACCGCTTCGATCGGGTCCGAGGCGTCGGGCTGACCCTCGTCGAAATGAGTCGAGATCGTGCTCGCCAAGTGCCCCCCGGCGCTGAAGCCGATGATCCCGATCCGCTTCGGGTCGATGTTCCATTCTTGACTTTTCGCCCGCAGCGTCCGGATGCCGCGGGACGCATCGAGCATCGGGACAGGATGCCCGTAGCCGGCGCCGCCGTTGCCGAGCCCACGATGTCGATAAAAGCAAACCGCGGCGGTGATCCCGTGTGAATTGAAGAATTGGGCGATCTCGACCCCTTCGTGCCCCGATGCCAAATTCCGATAACCGCCACCGGGCAAGATCAGGATGGCGGCAGTCGGCTCCGCCGATTCGACCCGATAGAGTTCGATCCGCGGCACATCCCCTTCGCCACTGCCACCGGCCAAGGGGGCACCGTCGGGCCACAAGGACAACACTTCGGGGGTCTGGCCTTGAGCCGATGTCAGCGGTGGGGTCAGCACCAACAGCAGGACGGCAAGCAGCGGCCGAGAGGAACGCAGCAGTGCCGAGGTGATTTCGAAGCGACGAGAGAGTTGCATGAGACTTCGCGATCGGATGGAGTGAGGAGGGCGTCACCGCGCGGCAGGAT
>RECD01000248.1 GCA_007694185.1 Planctomycetaceae bacterium | reverse complement strand
AGCCCGGAGCATTAGCACTTGCCTTGCTAGCCCGGAGGGCGACACATACTTGCCGGTGGCGTAAGCCACCGGAACCAGATATATAAACTCATAAAGCCCGGAGGGCGACACATCAACTCAGGATCGGCCGATCCTTTTACTGGCGCGATTGATCGCCCGATGCTTAGGCGTGCAGACGCCTTGGTCGCTCAATCACTCACACCCCCGAGTCGGCTCGTCCTCGGCCGGCTCGCGCTTGGCTGTGCAACATCGAGGCGACGAGCGACGTCCAACCGGTTTGGTGGGACGCGCCGAGTCCCTGGCCGGTGTCGGCGTGGAAGTATTCGTAGAACAGAACCAAATCTTTCCAGTGAGGATCTTTGGCATAGCGATCTTCGTCGCCGTGAGACGGGCGTCGGCCGTCTTCGTCCGGTTCGAAAATCGAGATCAGGCGTCGCTCGAGTTCCAACGCGACTTCACGGAGCGTCATTTGGATACCCGACCCGGTCGGGCATTCGACGCGGAACGAATCGCCGTAGAACGTGTGGTACCGCTTGAGCGCCTGGATCAGCAGGAAATTGAGCGGAAACCAGATCGGGCCTCGCCAATTGCTGTTGCCGCCGAACAGGCCGCTGTCGCTTTCCCCGGGCACGTACTGGACTTCGTTCCGCTGGCCGCCGAAATCGAACACGAACGGCTTTTCGGCATGCACCGCCGATAGGCTACGGATACCGAATGGCGACAAGAACTCGTTCTCGTCCAACATCACCGCCAAGAGCTTGCGGAAGCGATCTTGCGACGGGATGGCGAGGAAGGCCCGTGTCGACCGCCCCGTTTCGCTTTCCCGGTCGACATGTTCCATGTAGGTCATGTGTTTCGACAAGGCGGTTTCGCGGTTGGCCAAGAACCAGGCGGTCCGTTTGCGAAAGCCGTCCAACTTGTTGATCACCGCTTCCTCGATGATCACACCGGTCAGCAGCGGGATCAGTCCGACCATCGAGCGGACCCGCATCGGGATCGAGCGGTTGTCGACGTACAGGTGGTCGTAATAGAACCCGTCTTCTTCGTCCCACAACCCCGACCCGTCGAGCGAATTCATCGCTTCGGCGATCGCCACGTAGTGTTCGAAGAACTTACTGGCCATGTCACCATAAGCCGGGTTGTCTTCGGCCAACTCGAGCGCGATCCGCAGCATCGCGCCACAGTAGAACGCCATCCAGGCGGTGCCGTCAGCCTGTTCCAAAAAGCCGCCCGGCAACGGTTTGCTGCGGTCGAAAACGCCGATGTTGTCGAGCCCCAGGAAGCCGCCGGCGAAGATGTTGCGTCCCTGCGGGTCTTTGCGATTGACCCACCAGGTGAAGTTGACGGTCAGCTTATGAAAACAACGCGCCAAGAACAGCTTATCGCGGCCGCCGACCGGGCCGGACATTTTATAAACATGCCAAACGGACCAAGCGTGTACCGGCGGGTTGACGTCCGACAATTGCCATTCGTAAGCCGGAATCTGGCCGTTGGGGTGCATGTACCATTCGCGGAGGAACAGGACGAGTTGTTCCTTAGCGAATTGCAGATCCAAGTGGGCGAAGGGGATCATGTGGAAGGCGCTATCCCAAGCCGCGTACCACGGGTATTCCCACTTGTCGGGCATCGAGATGATGTCGCGATTGAACAGGTGTTTCCAATCCGAGTTGCGTCCGTTCCGCCGCGCGTCGTCCTCAGCCGGCCAGGCGGGATCGCCTTGCAACCAGGTCTTGACGACGTAGTGATAGAACTGCTTCGTCCATAACAGCCCCGCGTAGGACTGCCGGATCAGTGACCGCCGCTCCGGCGAGTGAACGGGCTCGATCCGGTCGTCATAGAACTCGTCCGCGTCCTTGATCCGCTGCTCAAAGATCTGGTCGAAGTCGTCGAAGGCGTGTTTGCGATAGACGCTCAATTTCGGCTTGCCGTCCTTATCACGAACCTTGTCCGGCAAGCAATTCTCACGGGTCAACCGCAACCGCATCACGCGCTGCCCGCCGGCGGGGATGACCATCAACCCGTAAGCCGCCGCCTTGGTGCCGCGCTGTGCCGGATTGACCGCGCGGGTGTTGCCGCCGACGACGAATTCGTGAAACGCGTCCTTATAATGATTCGACTCGGACGGCACGCCGGGATGCCGCTGGGGGTTCGTTTCGTTGTCGGTGAACAGCCACGACCATTGGTCATCACCCGCTTGGTCGCAAACGAAGAAGTGTTCGCCAAGCGTATCATGGAGGCAGCGGACGACGCCTTCGTCCAGCCGCAATGACGGGCGGGTTATACAGACTTCGTCGGTGCTCAGCCAAACCCAACTGTTGCGAAACCAGAGTTGCGGCAACAGGTGCAAGACGGCAGGTTGTGGGCCGCGGTTGTCGACCGTCAGCCGGATCAGGATGTCGTCGGGCGACGCCTTGGCGTATTCGGCTTGCACGTCGAAATAACGATCCTCGTCGAACACGTCGGAATCGATCAGTTCGAATTCCGGTTCGTGCCGGTCTCGCTGGCGATTGACTTCGGCCAATTTCTCATAAGGGAATCTCGCCTGCGGGTACTTGTAAAGCGCCCGCATGTAACTGTGGGTCGGCGTGCTATCGAGGTAGTAATACAGCTCCTTTACGTCTTCCCCATGGTTCCCTTCGGGGCCGGTCAACCCGAACAGGCGTTCTTTCAAGATCGGGTCGCGGCCGTTCCAGAGAGCGACGCCGAAACAGAGTCGGCATTCGCGGTCCGAAATCCCCAGCAACCCGTCCTCGCCCCAGCGGTACGCGCGGCTGCGGGCGTGGTCGTGCGTCAGGTAGCTCCAGGGGTTGTCGCCGCCGCCACCGGCCGAGTAGTCCTCGCGAACCGTCCCCCACTGCCGCTCGGACAAATACGGTCCCCATCGCAACCAATTTTCATCCCGCGATTCGCTGTTCTTCAGCCGATGGTCCTCGGCGGTTTTCGCAGGTTGGTCAGGATGCGTCATCTTCTGGTCACAGTCGTTCGGGGAATCGGGATGAATCGTTCCGCCGATCGATTCGAAGGGGTCGCGAATGGGCGAAGGGGCGCGCGGTACGTCACCCCGGATTCGCTCGGCAAGGCCGATGCCAAGTGCGTTCTAAGCTTCGTCGAGCAGATCGACGGCGGGGAACGATTGGCCTTCCAGCATCGACAGGCTGGCGCCGCCTCCGGTGCTGACGTGGCTAACGCGATCGGCGAAACCGAGTATTTCGACCGCCGCGGCACTATCGCCGCCACCGATGATGCTCGTCGAATCGCTGTCGGCGACCGCTTCCGCCACCCGCCGGGTGCCGGCGTCGAACGGCGGCATTTCGAACACGCCCATCGGGCCGTTCCAGACGACAGTCTTCGCATCCAGGATCGTCTTGGCGAACAATTCGGCGGTTTCGGGACCGATGTCGAACCCTTCCCAGCCGTCAGGGATTTCACCCGCCTTGACGACCTGCTTGTTGCAATCGCTGTTGAACGCGTCACCACAATGGGTGTCGACCGGCAGCATCAGCTTATCGCCGCCCTTGGCAAGCAGCTCCTTCGCCAATTCGACCTTGTCCTTTTCGACGAGGCTGCCGCCGACTTTGCCGCCTTGAGCCAGCGAAAACGTGTAAGCCATCGCGCCGCCGATGATCACCTTGTCACAGATCCCCAGCAAATTGTTGATCACGTTGATCTTGTCGCTGACCTTGGCGCCGCCCAGGATCGCGACGAACGGGCGTTCCGGCGAACGGATCGCGTCGCTCAGGTAAGCGATCTCCTTGCTGACCAAATGCCCGACGACGCGCGGCTTGCCGGTCATCGCTTCGGGCACAGCGACCATCGAGGCGTCCGTGCGGTGGCAGGTGCCGAAGGCGTCGTTGCAATAGATGTCGGCTAGTGCCGCCAGCTTTCCAGCAAACTCGGCATCGCCCTTCTGTTCGCCCGCGTTGAACCGCACGTTTTCCAGCACCAGCACTTCGCCGGCGGAAAGCGCCGCGGCTTGCTTGTGAGCTTCCTCACCGACCGTATCGGCGGCGAAGTGGACGGTGGAACCGAGCAGTTCACCGAGCCGTTTGGCGGTCGGGGCGAGCGAATACTTCGAGTCGTCTCCTTGGCCCTTGGGTCGCCCCAAGTGGCTCATCAGGATCAACTTTCCGCCACGATCGATCACGCTCTTGATGCTCGGTAGCGCCATCCGGATGCGGCGGTCGTCGGTGATCTCGCACTGGTCGTCCAGCGGCACGTTGAAATCGACTCGCATCAGCACGGTTTTGTCAGCAACGGTGACATCGTCGATCGTTTTCTTGGCCATCGGTTTCGGCTCGGGATAGAAGGAACTGGGCTTGTGGGTGGTCGGGGACGGTTCGGCAATTCCGCCGTGGCGGACCGCCGGAGACGCGCCCGATTATCGGGCCTGAGTGTCACCTGTCGAGGGTAGGCCGCGGCGGGAACGGGGCGTTCGGCCCCGCTGACGGGCTCGCTTCCCGCCCCTCGGCCAAATCGGTAGGATTAGCCCCCATGGACGAAGTGTTCGAGGGAAATCGATTGGAAACGGGCGTGCTGCAGCGGGCGCGGCGGTGGCGGGATGCCATCCCGGGGCTGGTGTTGGTCGATGCCGTCCGCGTCGCCGGCTCGCCGCTCTGCGTCGGCATGATCTGGTTGACGATCGGCTTGCACCACTCGCTGCTGTCACTCGACCTGTCGCGCCACGGCATTCCGCTGACGTCTTGGATCGGACAACCGGGTCCGCAATCCGGGTTTCCCTGGTCGACGCCCCCTTGGACCGACTTGCCTCCTCTCGCCGACGTCCCGCCCGGCTCCGGAGCGGGCGATTCCGCACTGGCTATCACGCTGGGGCTGGTTCGCCTCGCCCTGGTCGGGCTGTTGTGGCTGGTGCCCTCCGCGATCGTCGCGCGGGCCGGAGCCTGTTATGTCGCTGGCAGGCCGCAACCGTTTTCCTGGCAAGCTCGTGAAGTCTTGCGACGCTTTCGTGTGCTCGTCACGGTCGCGGTGCTCCCACTGCTGGCGGTTCTCGTTTTGGTCGTGGCGATGACGCTGCTCGGCTGCGTCGGTCGGCTGGCTCGTTTTCCACTGTTGGGCTGGGTCGATGGCCTAGCGACGCTTGCGACCCTGCCGTTTGCGATCCTGGCCGGGTTGCTGGCGGTCGGGGCGACGGTCGCGGTCCCCTTGGCGATTGTCGCCGCGGCGATCGAGAAACAGCCTGACGCGATCGATTGTTTGTCGCGAGGTTACGAGTATGCCTTCCGCCGGCTCGTCCACTTGGCGATTTACTTGGTGGCGGCGGGATTGTTGGTTCTGCTGCTGGTGACATTCGGATCGTGGTTGGCTTCCGCCGCGACGCACCTCGGCGGCTTCGCCGTGCGACTCGGTTCCGGCAGCGATTCGATGGCGACTTCGTTAGCAGGCCCGCTCGCCTACTTGCCGCTCGCGCTGGGCGTGACAACCGCTTGGGGACTGGCCGGGGCGGTCTATTTGTTGATGCGGCTGGCGGCGAACGAACAGGAGATGGAGGACATCGCAGTCACCGAATACGAGATGCGGCCGCCCGATTTGCCGTCGCTGCACACGCCGGAACCGGAGCAAGCGGTCGCCCCCTAGCAAGCAGGCTGGGCTTCGTTCCATCTTATGGTTCGATCCCGGCCGATCGGCCGATCCTGACCACCGCACCCATCCATCCCTGAGGACACTCCGTCCATGATCGAACTGGGCGTCAACATCGACCATGTCGCGACCCTCCGCCAAGCTCGCCGGACGTACGAGCCCGACCCGGTGATCGCGGCCGCGTTGGCGGAACAGGGCGGCGCCGATGGGATCACGTTTCACCTTCGCGAAGACCGCCGTCACATCCAGGAACGGGATGTCGAACTGCTGGTCCGCACCGTGACGGTGAAGACGAACTTCGAGATCGCAGCGACGGACGAGGTCGTCGAGATCGCCTGCCGGGTTCGTCCGACGTGGGCGTTGCTGGTCCCCGAAAGTCGCCAGGAAGTGACGACCGAAGGGGGGCTCGATGTGCAGAACGATTCGGGGCGAATCGCCAAAGCCGTCGCCAAACTCCGTGACGCCGGGATCTTGGTCAGCCTATTCCTCGACCCCGACCCGGTGCAGATCGAAGCGGCGGCGAAGCTGGGCGTCGAAGCGGTGGAATTGCACACCGGGCCCTACGCCCACGCCGCGATGCCGGCGGTCGCCCATGCGGCGCGCGCCGCCGAATTGTTGCGGCTGCACGAAGTCGGCAAGCAGGTCGTCGAATCGGGAATGCGGCTGCACGCCGGCCACGGGTTGAATTACGTCAACGTCCATCCCGTCGCCCGGCTGCCCGAATTGGCCGAACTGAACATCGGGCATGCGATCATCAGCCGGGCGCTGATGGTCGGCATGCGGGACGCAGTGGCACAGATGCGCCAGATTCTCGACCAAGCCGTCGCGCGTTAAACTTCGGTTCGACCTAACCCCAAATCTCCAGGCCAACCGCCACGGATCCGTCCCGGTCGCCGTTCATTCAGGTTCACATTCAGCCATGTCGCAGCGAAAAGGTTCATCGTTTTCCGGCCTGTCGGTCGCCATCATCACGCCGCTTCGTGACGGTGAAGTCGATTACGCCCGGTTGGCGGAACAGATCGAGTTCCAACTTGCCGGCGGCACGACCTGCCTCGTCCCCGTCGGGACGACCGGCGAATCGCCGACGTTGTCTCACGACGAACACGAGCGGGTGATCGCCGAAGTGATCCAGCTGGTCGCCGGCCGGGCTAAAGTGATGGCGGGAACCGGCAGCAACAGCACCGCGGAAGCCTTGCGGTTGACCCGCCGAGCCGAGCGGGAAGGTGCCGACGCGACGCTCCAGGTCGCTCCCTATTACAACAAGCCGACCCAACGAGGGATGTACGAACACTTCAAGGCGGTCGCCGAAGCGGTCTCGATCCCGGTCTGTGTCTACAACATCCCCGGCCGCTCGGCCAAGAACATCGAGGTCGAGACGATCGTGCGGCTCGCCGATGTCCCCGGGATCACGATGGTCAAGGAAGCGACCGGGTCGCTCGATCAGTGCAGCGCGATCCTCGCCGCTACCGACCTGACGGTCCTCTCCGGTGACGATTCGCTGACCCTGCCGATGATGTCCGTCGGCGCCGAAGGGGTGATTTCGGTCGTCGGCAACGTCGTCCCCGAAGACGTCGTGGCGATGGTTCGTGCCGCCACCGACGAGGACTACGTCACCGCCCGCAAACTGCACCACAAGCTCTTCCCGCTCTGCCGCGACATGCTCTCGCTGGCGACCAACCCGATCCCGATCAAGGCCGTGATGCGGTTGCTGGGGCGAGACACCGGCGAGATGCGGCTGCCGATGACGCCGCTGGAACCGGAGCTGGAAACGAAGCTGATCAAGACGTTAACCGAGTACGGGTTGATGCCGACGCTGCAATCGGCTTCCACGAATTGAGCCCCACGTCGAATTGAGCACCGCCACTCATTGAGCCGGATCGCGCGAAGCCGAGCCGCCCGCGGTTCGGCTGAGCCTGCGTTTCTGCCGAGGACCCGCGCCGGATGACCAAAAGCTGGATCGTCGGTTTGCTCGGCGCCTCGCTGCTCGTCTATTTCGCAGGCCGCCCCTTCGTCGATTCGATCCTGGTCCGCGACTTCGACGATGATCTGGAAATGGTCACCTTTCGCCCCGGAGACACGATCCGCTGGCGCTCCGAAGGTAGAGCTGACACGCTCGTCGGGCCGCACGGCTTGCCTGGTTGGCAACCGAACGGCGCCGACTTCCGTGTGGTGCTGTGGGGCGATTCCCAAGTCGAAGGGCTCTGTGTCGCCGACCGCGACAAGATCCACCAACAACTGATCGACCAAGTCGCCTGGTACGATTCGGGCTTGCCGTTCACTTGCGACTGCATGCCGATGGGACGTTCCGGTACCGATGCCCGCGATTGGCGTGACGGCATGCCCGCCGCCGATCGGTTGTGGAAACCGGAACTGCACGTCTGGGTGGTCACCGACCTCGAAGACCTGACGGCGCTCGGCACCCCGACGATGCCACGTTCCACCACCTGGTCCGCCCCCTCGTCCCGTGCGGTTCGGTTGGCCCATCAACTCCGCGCCGACGTTCTCGTTGCAATCGCCCGCAAGCGTCTCCGCGACCCCGCCGGCGGTTGGCGATCGCTCGATTTCGCCATCGGCCCTCGCGGCACCGCAGCGCCGACCTCGCTCGATTCCCCGAATGGGAACACTGCTCCGGCCAGAAACACCGCAGTCGGTGGACTGGGGTTGTCTGACCAAGTGCCCGCGGGAAACACCGAGATCGACGAGGCGACGGTCGCGGAGGTCGAGCGGATCGCGGCCGAGCAGGCTGGCCGGTTGCTGCTGGTTTACGCTCCGGCAACCCCGCGAATCCACAACGGCTGGTTGCCGAACCATCCCGACGACGAGCGGTTCGACTCGATACAAGCCCGTTTGGCCGCTCGCGGCATCGATGTGCTCGATTTGCGTCCCGACTTCCGAGCCCTTTGGGATCAATGGCGCTTGCCCACACGCGGCTTTCACAACGGCACCCCGGGACTTGGGCATCTCAACCGCGCCGGCAATTCGCTGATCGCCCGCCGGATCGTCGGAGCTCTCCGTGACCGCGTCATCGCCGAAAATTCGGGACCTAGTTCGCCCAGCGATCGTCCAGACAACTGACTCTTGATTACCGCTTGTGCCGGATCATCCGCATGAACTTCGCCCAACTCGAATACGTCGTGCTGCTCGCGGCGATCGTGTTGGTCAATCTGCGGATCGAATTCCTGACGGTCCGCAAGCTGGTGCTGTTAGCCGCCAGCTACTACTTCTACTCCTACTGGGATGTCCGGTTCCTCGGGCTGCTCCTCTTTTCAACGCTGCTCGATTACTCGGTCGGCCGAGCGTTACAAACGACCGCCGATCCGCGCCATCGGCGGGGGCTGTTGGGACTCAGTCTCGCAGGGAACCTCGGGCTGCTCGGCTTTTTCAAGTACTACGGCTTCTTCGTCGAATCAGCCCAGCCGCTGTGGGACGCGATGGGCTGGCATCCCGGGACGCTGCAAATCCTGTTGCCCGTCGGGATCTCGTTCTACACCTTCCAAACGCTCTCCTACACGATCGACGTTTATCGGGGACGGATCGCAGCCTGTCGCAACCCGCTCGACTTCGCCATCTACGTCGCCTTCTTCCCGCAGCTCGTCGCCGGCCCGATCGTGCGGGCGTCCGAGTTCTTGCCACAGATCTCACGGATGTTGCGGCCGCGACCGCAGACAGCCTATTCGGGGCTCGCGCAACTGCTCCGCGGCTTCATCAAGAAGGTTCTGATCGCCGACAACCTAGCGATGTTAGTCGACCCCGTGATGGCCGGACCAGAACTTTACGCCTGGCCGACCGTTCTGCTAGCGCTACTCGGTTATGCCGGCCAGATCTACGCCGACTTCGCCGGCTACACCGACATCGCGATCGGCTCGGCGCGGTTGCTCGGTTTCGAGTTACCAGAAAACTTTCGGCATCCCTATTTCGCCCATTCACCCCGCGACTTTTGGCGACGGTGGCACATCACCCTATCGACCTGGTTGCGGGATTACGTCTACATCCCGCTGGGCGGCAACCGTCGCGGGTCATCCTGGTTCACCTTTCGCAACCTGATGATCACGATGGCGCTGGGTGGGTTGTGGCATGGCGCTTCATGGAACTTCGTGCTGTGGGGAATTTGGCACGGCATAGCCTTAGGGCTGACGCGCGGCTGGTCCGACCACCCGCCCTCCGACCCCGTTCGTCATGCCCTGCGGGTCGCAACCACCTTCGCCATCGTGCTCGCCGGCTGGACGCTCTTTCGCACCACCGACCTCGGTCACTTCAAAACGTTATGGAGTCAACTGTTACTCCCACAAAGCGGTTATCTATGGCTGCCACCGTTACCAATTGCAGCACTCACGCTGCTAACCATCGAGCACCTGATCTGGGCATCACGATGGCGACATCTTTTGGAACTGCGTCCCGAACACCCGGCAACGCCCTGGCTAGTCATCCTAGCCATCGCAGCCCTAGCCCTCTTCGCCCCAACCGCCTTCCGCCCCTTCGTCTACTTCCAGTTCTAACACCACCAAAACAAA
>RECD01000125.1 GCA_007694185.1 Planctomycetaceae bacterium | reverse complement strand
ACGACTTGTTCCCGATCGAAACCTCGTCGGGAACCGCCATCATCATGCCGCCGCCACCGGGTTGAATGGGCGAACCGAGGTCACCGACGGGATAAATCCGCGCCTTGGGTTCCACGATTTCACGGGGCATGATGTACAGCGTCTCGGCCGTCACCTCGTAGGTCAGGTCTTCGCCGCCATCGAGCGTTCGCAACAGGCTGATGATCAACGAACGGAGCGACACGTTGACCCGCTCGATCGTGACCGGGTCGTCGAGTTGCACGTTGGCGATTTCTGGAACGGTACGATCGATTTCGAAAGTGAAACCCATGTCGTCACCGATCCGCTTGACGACCGATTCGAGCGGCTCGCCGATGAACGAATAGCTCACTTCGGTATCGAGCGCGTCGTAGATCCTTCGTTCCGCATCGCTGCTGCCGAGCAGTTCCAATTTGTCGAACTTCTCCAGCCGCCGACGGCTCATCCGCTGCCAGGTTTCCGCGTCGGGATACTGGACCGGCACGTCGTCAACGAACGGGATGTTCGCCTCTTCGACGAGCGCGAAGGCATCGAGGTAATTCCGTTGCCGACGCAACCGCAGCTCTCGCATCCGAGTTGCGGAATTGAGCATCTGAGTCCAGAGCAAAGCTTGGTTGTTGAAGCTGACCGCCCGCTCTTCCATCCGAGCGATCTCCTGGATCGCAGGGGTGATTTCCTGGTCGGCATACCGCGTCCGACCTTCCGTGACCAACGCGTTGAGCTGATTGGAAAGGGTCTTCAACCGATCCTCACGACGGAAAGCTTCTTGCAGCAACATTTCGGTCTGCGTCGCAGCCGCCGCGACCTGAGCCGCCGCCGCTTCCGCTTCGATCGCGCTCGCTTCCCGCCGACTGGCGGCCTGAACCGCCGAGCGGACTTGGCCCAGCAATTCCTGACGGACCTGCGGGTCGATGTCCGGTTGGTTTTCGATCTGTCCCATCAGCACCTTCAGACCGCCCGAGACGCCGATCGGGGCGGTTTCTAGACGACGCCGAGCTTCGATCAATTGAGCACGGACCTCCGCCCGCAACCGACCTTCGTTTTCAGCTCGGCGAGCGGCAACCGCATCGAGGATGCCCGATGACGGCTCGCTGAACCGATCCGCTCCGACCACTTCCCGCGGCGGCATCGGCCGCGGCGGTTGGCCGGATCGAGGCACCGGAGGCTGGGCCGCCGGGGGGCGAGCCGCCGGAGGCTCCACAGACGGTGCCGCCGGGGGGCGAGCCGCCGGAGGTGCCACCGCCGGTACCGGAGCCGGAGCCGAGAACGGGTCGTCGGAGGGGGAATCCGCAGTAGCGGCCGGCGCAGCCCGTGCCGGCGCAGGCGCCGGAGCCGGGACCGGTTCCGGCGTGGCCGGATCCGCAAAAGGATCATCGCCCGGCGCATCCGCAGGCGTAGGGGCCGGTTCCGGCATGGCCGGATCGCCAAAGGGATCATCGCCCGGTTCATCCGCCGGCGCAGGGCTCGGGGCCGCGGCCGGATCGGCGAACGGGTCCGCTTCAGCAGCCGGCGCGGCCGGGTCAGCCGGATCGCCGAACAGATCGCCGAACGGGTCGTTTTCGTTTTGTGCTACCAACCGTTGCCCCTCGACGATCCGCTTGCGGAGCGCCAAAGCGGCCTCATTGGTCGGGTCGTTCTCCAAAGCCATTTTGGTGATCGCCGCCGCACCCCGCAGACTGCCGGTCTGCAACGCTTCTTCACCCTCGATGGCCAATTGGTCCGCCCGCTGACGCATCACACGAGCAACATGACGGAGAAAACCAGAGCCAGCCGTCGGCAACAACAAACCGTCGCTTTCACGCGCCGACGAGACCAACCCAGGTAGGAAAGCGAAGTCGGGATGGTCGATTTCGACCGCCGCACGGCCCGACATCGTGACCCGTCCCGCAGCAGTCCGTCCGACAACGCGGATCGTACCTTCCAAGGCTTGGTCGGCGGTCCCGAACAACAGCGTGTCGCGGTCGAGTCGCAGCGGCGGCAGGCGATTCCCTTGAATCGTCGTCATCCCCGCCGGCAACTCGATCGATTCGACCCAAATCGGCGAGACGGTCGCGGTCGCGGCCATCTGACGTCCGATCTCGCTGACAATCTCCGCTTGCTCCGGACCAATCACGGCGAGGAAGCCGCCGGTGTGGTTGGCGAGCGTTGCCATCAATTCGATGTTTTGAGTCGGTCCGATCGCGACACTGTGAACCGAAATCCGATCGGCTCGCAACGCGTCGACCAACCGCTCCAAATTCTGGCGGTTGTGAGCCAATTCGAGCGCCGCGGCGTCACCCAGATAAACGACGCTGCGAGTGCGATCCGAAGGTGCCTCCAACAGCGACGTGCGGGCGACTTCCAAAGCCCCTCGCAAATCGGTATTCCCGAGCGGCAAACGACGGCTCAACTTGTCGACCGCCTCGCGGAGCGCCGATTCATCACCAGCTGCGATCGGACCACTCAGCGGCGTCGTTTTGACATCAGCAGCAAAGAGCTGAACTTCGTCGCCCGGTCGCAGCCCTTCGAGCAACCCGCGGAGCACCGCCATTTGCTCAGCTCGAAACGGCCCCGCCTGACTAGCGGAGGTATCGATCACGATGCTCAGCCTCGCCGGGGCCTCGCGGACGAGCCTCATCACCGCATCGTCCGCCGGCGGTTGCAACGACGCGGCGAAGTAGTCCTGCCCGGCGGCGTCCCGAAAGGTCGCCACGCGGTTGGCCAACTCGTCACCCGCGGTCGCCGCGGCCGACACCCGCGGTTCCGACCCAACGGGCCGGACGACAACGGGCCGGTCAACGGCCTGTGCCGAAACGGTGCCCGAGGCTAGGCCACACAGCACCCCCAACGGGCCCAGGAGGTTTGGGGTCGAAATTACGCGTCGCAATCGCATCCGAAAGTTCTCCAAAAACGAAACCCCGAGCGGGTATTCGAGAAAAGGACCCGCCCGACTCGGCCAAGCTTCTCTGGCGGCTGATTCACATTGCTAGTTTATTCACGCTCTGAAAAATCGCGATAAAAAACCGCAAGATTTCAAGGGCCGCCGCCAGCCAAGGCCGGTTTTATCGCTGTAGCGAAACGCAACAGGTGTTCCGTTTCGCTACAGCCGTTTTCAACTGAAATCATGACGATCACAGCCAAATACGGGCCGATGCTCCCAACGGATCACTCGCCCAAATCGGCAAAATCACCGATTTCGCCCCCAACGGCGACGAATCCCGGCGGCTGGTGGCAACCCGACAGACAAGTAGCAGCGATTAGCGTGCCAAACCGATCAGCTTTGCTTCAAACTGACCATTTCGGTCTCTAATTTCGTGATTTCAGCCTGCAGTTGAACGATTTCGTCCGGATCGTCGGTCTGTTGCTTGGCGCCAGCCAACTGCTGGCGAAGCTGTTCCAGCTTCTTTTTGATGACTTCGTGTCGTTTTTTGGCTTTCTTGTCCATCGATGGTCAATGCGGAATCAGGAGGGGGAGCGAAACTCGATCAGCGAGATCGCGAAGTGAACGACCAACACGAAGAGCGTCGCCCAAAGGACGGTGGAGGTGATCGAATCGCTGACATCACCCGCCGACCGCTGCGGCCGACTGCCCCGATAATAGCTGATCCAGCCCACCCCGACACCGCACAGGACCGTCTTCAAGAGCACCCACCGCCAACCCGGATCGCCCCAGCCGACCGCAAACCAACCGCCGGTGAGCCCCACGCCGGCCTGGCCGATCCGGCTGTGAAAATGAGGATGCCAAAAATAGGGCCCCAGTTCCGGGTGCATCGCGGTGAAACAGAGGACACTGACCGCCCGAGCCACCTGAAATGCGATCGCGGTCAGCAGCGGCGTGCCGATCACAAAGGCGACTAGAATCGGCAATCGCAAATACACCGTGGGGCTGATGCCCAGCGTCCGCAACGCCTCGATTTGCGACCCGTAACGCTTGACGCCGACGTCCGCCGCGACCGCCGCACCACAACGGGCCGCGACGAGGATCGTGGCCAAAACCGGGACCAGGATCCGATAGAGCGCGAACCCGATCGCCGCCAACAGATCCTCTAACAACAACGGCTTCGTGTAGATCCGATAAGGCAGAAACTGGATCGAAAAATAAGTCGCCGTGAACCCCAACAGCCCCCCGGCAATGCCCAAATATACGATCGCCGACGGCCCCGTGACCGACCGCAGGTAGTCGCCCGCAAAACGCAAGACCCAGCCGATCCGGATCTCGCCGGGGCGCATCCAGATCCCACCCAGTCCGCCAAGTACCCCCCGGCCGATCGCCGCCAACCGCTCGTTCAGCCAACCCGTTAGCCGCTTGAGTGACCGCACAACCCCGCCGGCGACCGCCGAGTCGGACTCTGCCGAATCGGACTCGCATGCTTCGTCAGCGAGCCCGTCGTCCGCAAGCCGGCCCGCCGGCTTCAGAAGCGATCCGAAGAAATCATCCCAATACCCAGGTGCGACCGGGGCCAGCGTCTGAGTCTCCGGGTCGAGCAACAACACCCGATCGGCGATCGGGAGTAGCGTCGCGTAATCGTGGGTGACGATGATCGACGTCCGCTGATGCGTCCGCTGAGTCTGCCGGATTCGTTCCGCGACCAACCGCCCGCTAGCCCCATCCAAACCGCTAGTCGGCTCGTCATACAGCAACAGCGCCGGTGCACCGGCCAACGCGCGAGCGATCGCCAATCGCTGCTTTTGCCCGCCGCTGAGAACGCCGACCTCGGTCGCGGCAGGGACGCCGAGTTCCTTCAACCACGCGGCGGCCGATTGCTCGGGCGGTTCCCGCAGGTCGGCTCGATGGTCGATCGCCAACCGGACGTTGTCCTCCGCCGACCACTGATCCAGCAACGCGTAGTTCTGAAAGACAACGCCGACACGGGCCGATCCGACGCCCGGTGACGCCGAGGCGAGTTGCCCATCAACGAACGGCCCGCCTTCGCTTCCCTTTCCGCTCGCCGCCGCCTCGCCGATCCGGATCTCGCCGCTCGATCGGATCACGCCGTCATGGGCCCCGACCAACCCCGCGAGCACCCGTAGCAGCACCGATTTGCCCGCGCCGCTAGCACCGACAATGACGGTGATCTGCCCCGCGGGGATCTCCAGCGACACGTCCCGGAGCAACGTCCGCCCGCCGACCACCAAACCGAACGAGCGGATCGCGACAGCGACCGGTCCGCCACCCACGCCCATCGGCTGCGTCTCGCCACGACCATCACGTGTACCGTCGGCACCCTCTCCCGGTTCAACCGAACCGTCTGCCGGCGGTGGTGGCGTGTTCAAAGGGACCTCACCAAACGGTTCTCAGGATGCCGCGATTGGATGACCCCGGCCGCCAGCCCCCGAGGACACTCCCCTCACGGGGTCGCGATCAACGGCTGAGGCACGAGCGTTTCAGCCAATTCGGTCAGCTCCGCGAGCGTCTCCGCAGCGAGCCGCCGATGAAGCTCCCGAGCTTGCTCGACCGAAAAACCGTCCGCCCGCCAAGTATCGAGCGCCGCCGCCGTGACTTCCAGATGGCTCCGTTCGGTCGGCAACGTCCGAGCCCAAATTTCTGGCAACGCCGCAGTATCGAGGATCAATTCGGGCTTGCCATCCGCCCCGGGCTGCTCGTTGTAGAACGCGTCCCGTAGCGCTCGCGACGCGTCGCATAGCGGGCTCTTTTTGTCTCCCTTCAATTCGGCAGCGACTTCGCCGGTACCGGCCCAGCAGGGGACGGCCACGGTGAAGGACGGTTCGCCCAACATCACCCACATCGTGGTCAACCGCGGGTCCTCGCCCGGCCGCACCCCATGGAAGACCGCTGCCGAAACGGTCGTTTTGCGGCTGATCGTGTGCGTCGTGTCGATCCGGTCCGGCAGCGGACCGAAGTCCCCGTTGACCGACCCCGTGAACGGGTTTCCGGAGGCGTCCGAGTAGTCACGCGTGTTCTGCTGCAACAAATACCCGACCGAGGCCCCGCCGTCCGCAAGCGCCAGGTCGACCAGCCGACAGCCGCGAAGAAACCGGCCGCCCGAGTAAAGCCCGGCAACCGCTTCCGCGTCAGTCGGATCGATCGTCGGTTGGCCGGTGTAGGAAAAGTTCGATCGGACGACGTAGCCCTGCGGCGCGACCTCCGGATCGTTCGCGTCGAACTTGAGGAACCTCGAAGGCGACGTCTCGAAAATCGCCGCCCCCCCTTGCCCGTCGATGACACCAAAGTTCGCGTTCGTCGATCGCTTGCCGTTCGTTTCCTCAAGCAGTCGTTCGAATTCCTCAACGGTGGCGCAAGTCTTCAACGCACGCATCATGAAACCGCCGTTGCCCGGCCCTTTCGCCCCCTTCTCGCTCAGGTCCGAAGTGACCGAATTTTCGATGCAAAAGCCGGCCTCATTCACCCCCATCCAGATCGATCCGCGCTGGCCGGCGTTGACCACGGCGGTGCAGGCGTATTTGCCATCGGTCAGATGCACAACTTGATTGTCCTTGTTCGGCGCATCGCGGTTCTTCCACAACAGCGGTCGCCCGTCGATCGTCGCCTTCCCGCTGATCACCCCCGTGGTGCAGGCGGTCACGCTCGGGTTGGTCGACAATACCACGCCACAGGCTACGACGGCAAAAACGTATCGAATCCGATTTCGGCTCATTCGTCGGTCTCCTCACTTGCAAGTGTCACGGCAGGTTGATCGATCCCGGCGGCCCAGCGAACGCCGCCGGCCATCAGGTGGTTGGGGCCCGTAGCGACCTCAGGATGAGGGCTGTAACAGATCACGCGGCCGGCACCGAACTCGGCCCGGGCGATCGCCGTGGTGCCGATCATCACGCCAGTCGGTGCCCCTTTCTTGGCGATCTCCGAAGCGTACTCGGCTAACGTTTCGTAGGCGGGTAGGTCGACCCGGTCGTGGGGCGCTAACAGCGGCCCCTGCCCGTAATAGACGTCGACTTCCTCCGCAGGTTCGCCTAACTCGCTGCGACCAACTGCGGTCAACTTCAGTCTGCACGTCCCCGTACCCCGTGCCCAATGCTCCCGGTCGACAACTTGAGCGTTGATCAGGTGCAACGACCACTCGTAATGCGAGGTCGCCAAATAAGAACCGGCGCAGATCCCGACGTAACCGCCACCACCACGGACAAATTCGCGGATCGCCTCGCGACCCTCGGCTTCCAGATTTCGGGACTGCCCGCTGCCGGAACCGCCCGGCATGATCAGCACGTCGACGTCAGCCAATTTGCCGGCGCGGATGTCAGCCGGGGTCAACTTGACGCAGCGAAACCCGGAGTCCTCCACAAGGAACCGACGAAGCGATTTGGGGCCTTTCGCGGTGCCGGTCGAATGGTCGTATATGCCGACCCGAATCAGCTCCGCTTCTGCCGCCGTTCCCGCCGTCACACCGGCCGTCGTCGCATCGGCCGTCGTCGCAGACCCGATCACAGCGGTCGACCGCACGGACTGCGGCGCTGCCGTGTTCCCCTCGTCCGCCCACGTCGAGCCGAACCCGCCGAGGACCAGCAGGCCGATCAGCACACCTCGCCACAACGTCCGGCCAACTCCCGCACCGTCAGTAGGCTTTGCCGCCCTATGCCGCAGCACGATGCTGTCAGCCACGCCAGACAGACAGCAGCCGTTCGCCGCACTCCAGCGGAACGAACCTCCATCCTTTACTCTCATTCGGCAATCTCCAGCAGGCGGGGCCGCCGAGCAAAGGGCCACAGCAAGTAGCACGTCTGCGTCAAGGCGGCGAGTCGGTTAGGTGGGAAGAAACGGTCATTCGCGTGCCCCGCCTGGGCGGACGCATTCTAATCGCATCCCGAATCCGAACGCAACAATCGGCAACCGGGCAGCACCGCTTGCCAGTGGGGCAGGGACTCTCGAAAGTGCGGCTAGCCGATCAAAAGTTGTACTGAAAGCTGGTGGGTTGACGCCGTGCGGTGCCGCGTTGACCAACAAGTTTTTCGCGTTCGCCCCACATGCATTCCACCGCGACCGCCATCCGGGGAACAGGGATCGAGTTGGTCGCGAACGCGTCGCTGACGCCGATCGGATCGCAGTCGTGCAAACCCACCAGCCGGACAAAGCCCCTGAGCATCACGGAAGTGTTCGTTCCCAGCGTTCGTTTTGAGCCCGGAAAGGGCCCGTGCTTCAGGAACTCGTTTTACTCGTCCGGGGTGAGTCGCGGCGGCGGATAAAGCCGGTCACAGCAGCCACCCGTCACCCCAGCTCATCGGATCAACGTCCCGTTGCGGGCAATGACACAAACAGGTCCATGCCGAGGTGTTGAGACAAGAACTTGGCTACCCGCTGTCCCTTGACGCTGTTGCCCGCGGCATCGAGCGGCGGGGCGAACGTGCCGAGACCACCCTTGCCAGGCGAAACGGTGACGATGCCGCCCCCAATGCCGCTCTTGCCAGGCAGGCCGATTTCGTACAGCCAATCGCCGGAGGTTTCGTACAGCCCCGCGGTCGCCATCACCGCCAACGTGTAGTGGCAAGTCGCGGGCGAGACGACCCGCTGCTGGGTGACCGGATGGACGCCGCCGTCAGCCAAAGTTGCCCCCATCAACGCCAAGTCGCGGGCCGAAACGTTCAAGGAACATTGCTTGGTGTACAACGCGACCGCTTCCGCCGGGTCGGCAAAGACCGCGTTCAAACTGTGCAACAGCCGCGCGATCGAACGGTTGCGATGATTCGTTTCGATCGCCGAGGCATGCACTTCCTCGTTCAGTGTCAGTTCCCGGCCCGCGAACCGCGACAACCCCTCGTGGATGAAACGCCATTTCTCCTCAGTGCTCGCACCCGGAACGAGGCTGGTCGTCGCGATCGCCCCCGAGTTGACCATCGGGTTGGTCCGCCCATCGATCGACGCTTCGATCGCGGCGAGCGAGTTGAATGCCCGCCCGGTCGCGTTGGCCCCGATTCGTTCGCGGAGCCGGACGCTGCCAAGCAGTTCGCAGACCAGCGCGAACACGAACGGCTTGGAGACGCTCATGATCGAGAACTCGTGGTCCGCGTCGCCAACCGCAAAGACCTCACCGCCGGTACTCGCGACGCAAATGCCGAACAAGTTGGGCGGCACCCGCGCCAGCGCCGGGTAGACGTTCGAGTTTTCACCCGCCTCATCGCCCGCAAAGCGGGCATGGGCCGCCGTCACCAACTCCGCGACGGCATCGCCCGGCGGCAGGTGACCTGTCGAGACGTACTCGAAAGAATCGTCGTCGGCCGACGCTGCTGGCTCACTCATCTCGCATCTCGCACGCCCCTGATCAACCGCCAAACCGATATGCCCGAAGCCGTCAGCGATCACGGCTCGTCAACCGCCGATCGCCTCGAACGCAAAACGCCTCGACAACGCTTCCTCTCAACCGCCTGAGAAATAGAGCGTCGCGGCGACCCCGCCGAACTCGTTCAGTTTCTCAGCCGCCTGGCCGTGAACGAAGCCGACTCCAACGTTAGCCAAGACACTCTTGAGCATCAACTCGTCAAACTTGTCCGAATCGAACGGGACAGAAACGATCACCTTGCTGGCCTGGCCCTGTTCGACCGCCGCTAAGACCACTTCGGATGACCACTTCGGATCACTTCGGATGGTGCCATCCACTTTTGACCACTTCGGATGGTGCCATCCACTTTTCGAGCGGACGGGCCTCGACTTGGAGGCCGAGCGGTGCTAGCCCAATCGCGGAAAAGGTGGTAGCCCGATCGGCGCTATGAATGGTGACAGGACAGTGCTCAGCCTGCAGCGTGCCAGACCGGCATCGACGAGGCGGTTTGCTCGATCAGCGACATTGGACAAGCAGTGAGCCGTAAAGAAGTGTCTGGTAACTTTTGTACAAGGCACTCGGAGGGCTAGTTCCTCGCAAAAGGTACTGGACACTTATTTACAGCACGATCCTAAGTCCTGAACCGGCCTAATTGCCGCAACCCCTCTCGGATGGGTTGGGGCAGTTCAGTTTGCGTGCTGAATGGACAGCGATACGACCACGGGAGCAGGCAGGCTTTGCGACCTTTACGCCGCAACGAAAAAGGCTCGGGCAGTCTTTTGACCGCGGTGCCAACCTCGACCGTGACGCTGCGCGTCCTCCGCCATCGCCGGCGACGATCCCGCACACGAGCCCCTGCCAAAGTACTTCTTGAAATTCCACACCAGCTCACGCCACATCGA
>RECD01000190.1 GCA_007694185.1 Planctomycetaceae bacterium | reverse complement strand
GAAGATCGATGCGCTACCCGCTTTTGCGGAAGGATTCATCCGGTATCACCGCACGGTAAACCGGAACGATGCCGGGAATTCCGGCTGCCATTCGCGAGTTTGTGGGCTGCGAATCGGGGAAGGGGGTGTTAACCTTTTTGACGCTCTGCCGGCCGCCATCAGTTGTTCGGTCGAGCAATCCGACTCAGGCGGCAGCCAGCAATTACCGAGTATGCGCTCCCACGCATGGTCGCGCCACGGGACTGGCGAGGGACTCCGTGCGAACGAAAAGCGGACCGTCTGATGCCAGTTGAAAATTTGCCTACCCGAGCCGCCGGCCCCGAGGCGGCCGAACTCATGCCGTGCCGTTGTGTCGAACTCTACTGCGGTATCGGTGGTTTCGCGTCCGCCATCCGCTCGTGGACCGTTGCGGATTCGAGTCGCCCCTCACTCGAGATCAAGTCGGCCTGGGATATCGATCTGGGGGCGCTCGATGTCTATCAGTTGAACTTTCCCAATCATCTGGTGCATGCCGCCGAAATCCGCAGCCTCGCTGTCGATCGGCTCAATGCCGATCTGTGGTGGCTCAGCCCGCCCTGCCTGCCTTTCACCCGCAAGGGGAAACAGCGGGATGACGAAGATCCACGCACCGAATCGCTGCTGGCCCTGATCGGTCGGGTCATCGCCGAGTTGCCCTACCCCGAGTCGATCGTGATCGAAAACGTCCCCCCGTTCGCCGAATCGCGGACGGCGGCTCGGGTCTGCCGGCAATTGGAATCGGCCGGGTTCACCTGTGAATGGGAACTGCGTTGCCCTTCGGAACTCGGCTGGCCGATGCGGCGGTTGCGGAGTTATCTGATCGCCAGCCGCCGTCCGCTTCGTCCCCAGGCCCGCTGGAGCCACACGCCGATCGAACTCGGGACGCTGATCGACCGCGGCAACGACGCGGACCCGTCGCTCGCCGTCCCGCGTGAGTGGCTGGAAAAATATCGCTCGGCGATCGACTTGGTTGATCCCGATGATCCGGCTTGCCAAGCCGCCTGCTTCACCAGCAGCTATGGACGGACGCCGGTTCGCAGCGGCTCTTACCTGCGTCTGCAAGCGGGTGAGCCGCTGAACGCGAGGTTCTTTTCCCCTGACGAGGTGCTGAAGATGCTTGGGTTTCCGAGCGACTTTCGTTGGCCCCAAGCGTTATCGACCCGTCGCCGCTGGGCGTTGGCCGGCAACAGTTTAAGCCTGCCGGTGGTCCGGCAGATCTTGGCTCGATTGCCCGTCGCCACTTTGGCTGCGTCACCCACGGCGGCAGCGAACTGAACCGAGGGTACGACTAACCGCCACGGACCACGAGGCTTCATTCGGAACGTCGTTCCGTGAAGAAACCGATTGGGTATCCCGCACCCGGTGATTTCGAGCCGAGAAGTGGACGCCCCGATCAGGTGGTATGGATGGCGCGGCCGTCGACCGCCAAGGCGGCTTCGTGCAACGCTTCCGCCAAGGTCGGGTGAGCGTGGCAGCTCCGAGCGACGTCTTCGCTGGTCGCGCCAAACTCCATCGCCACCGCCGCTTCGGCGATCATGTCACCCGCCCGGACGCCGATGATGTGTACACCGAGAATCCGGTCGGTCTGCTTGTCGGCCAGAACTTTGACGCGGCCGTCCGGTTCACCGAGGGTTCGGGCGCGGCCGTTGGCGCCGAATGGGCAAATGCCCTTGCGGTACTCGACGCCGGCTTCCTTCAATTGGTCCTCGGTCTTGCCGACCGAAGCGATTTCGGGATGGGTGTAGATGATCGCCGGGATGACGTCGTAATTCATGTGGGCGGAGATACCCGCCATCCGCTCGACGCAGACGACCCCTTCTTCCATCGCCTTGTGGGCCAACATCAGGCCGCCGATGCAATCGCCGGCCGCATAGATCGATTTGACCGAGGTGCGAAAGTCCTCATCGACGCTGAGGAACCCGCGCCGATCGGGCTCGATGCCGACCGCTTCCAAGCCCAGGTCGGCCGTCATTGGCGTGCGGCCGGTGGCCAACAGCACGCGGTCGCATTCGATCGGGTCGGAACCCTTGACCGCAACGACGCAGCGATCGCCATCCCGCTTGGCCGATTCGACAAAGGTGCTGGTGCGGAATTCGATGCCTTGCTTCTTGAACGTTCGGTGGGCGATCGTCGCGAGTTCCGAGTCCATTCCCGGCAGGATGCGGTCGAGCGCTTCGAGCACGATCACCTCGCTACCGAGCCGATTCCAGACGCTGCCGAGTTCCAGGCCGATGTAACCGCCGCCGATGACGACGAGCCGTTTCGGCACGTCCGGGAAAGACAACGCCGTGGTGCTGTTGCCGATCCGGTCACCGTCCTCTTCGACCATCGGCAGCGACGCCGGGCGACTGCCAGGGCAGAGCAGCAATTGGTCGCCTTGGACCAAAAACGTATCGTCGCCTTGGGTCACTTCGACCGTCTCGACATCCCGCAACTTGCCTCGCCCCAAGACGGGGGTGACGCCGCGATGCTTGAACAGCATGTCGATGCCGCCGGTCAGCGTGTCGACGATCTTCTGCTTGCGGGCCATCATCGCCGGCAGATCCACCTCCAGGCCGCTGACCTTCAAGCCATGTTCGCCGAACCGATGTTTGGCTTCGGCATACAAGTGGCTCGATTCGAGCAAGGCTTTGCTGGGGATGCACCCGACACGGACGCAGGTGCCGCCGAAGCGGTCCTGCTCATCGATGCAAGCGACCTTCATACCGAGTTGGGCGGCCCGGATGGCGGCGACGTAGCCGGCGGGGCCACCGCCGAGGATGACCAGGTCGTGGCGAGAAGTCTTCATGAGCTTGGTGCGGTGTGAGAATCGGATCGGAGGGTTCGACGGGCATCAGCCCGCAGTCGTGGCGACGGCTTGTCCGGCGTAGGCGTCCCGGTCGAGCGAGTTGATCTGTTCGACGTACTTGTGATATTCCGCCGACTCGAACGGGGCGTAGTTCAGATTTTTGAACAAGCCCGTCATCCGCGTGAAAAAGGTCAACGCTTCGGCTTTCGTGTCGAACTGGTAATCCCGATCGATGATCCGCTTGCACAGCAGGAACGACGCCCGCTGACGATCGATCGGGACCGTCACGTCGACCTTATCGAACGCGTCCTGTTGCAAATAGACCATGTCGAAAAACAGCGACTTCTGATAGGTCACATAATCCCCGATCGTGACCCCTTCCTCGCCGGTCACCTGCATCATCTGGAAGACGTTCTCTCCCTTGCGAAGCAGTTCGTGCATCTGCGTGACGCTTTCCGTCCAGTGCGGATCGAGGTTCGCGTCGAAATAGGATTGCAACTGCTCGCGGTACCGCGACCACGAGATCAACGGGTCGATCGCCGGATAGAACCGCTTGTACGCGCGGGCATAAGACAGCCCGAGGAAACACTTGACCGTTCCCAGCGTCGCTTGGGTGACCGGTTCCTCGAAGTTGCCGCCGGCGGGCGAGACCGAGCCGATCATGGTCAGGCTGCCGGTCGTGCCGTCGTTCAACTCGAGCACTCCCGAGCGTTCATAAACGCCCTTGATCGCCGAGTCGAGGTAGGCCGGGAAGGCTTCCTCGCCGGGGATTTCTTCCAAGCGGCCGGACGTTTCCCGCATCGCTTGGGCCCAACGGGAGGTCGAATCAGCGAGCAGCAGGACGTCCAGTCCCATCTGCCGGTAATATTCTCCCAGCGTGATGCCGGTGTAAATGGATGCCTCCCGGGCGGCGACCGGCATCGAGGAGGTGTTGCAGATGATGATCGTGCGGTCCATCAGCTTGCCGCCGGTCCGGGGGTCCGGCATCTCGGCAAAGTCATGGATCGTTTCGACCACTTCGCCCGCCCGTTCGCCACAGGCGACAACGATCACCAGGTCGACGGTGCAATAACGAGCGATCAAACCCTGCAAGACCGTCTTGCCGGCGCCGAACGGCCCCGGAACACAGGCCGTCCCGCCGCGGGCGATCGGAAAGAAGGTGTCGATGATCCGGGTGGTCGTGATCAACGGTTCGCTGGGGAACCGCCGCTGCACCAACCTCGCCCGCTGCATCGCTTGCGGGATCGGCCTCCGCACCGGCCAATCCTGGGTCAGGGTGACCTCCCGGCGACGCCCGCGTTGGTCTTGCAAGACGGCGACGACCTGCCGCGCGGTCCGCGAGCCCGATTCGATCGAGACGATATCGGCCGGCCCGGACAGGTCGAAGGGGGCCATGATCCGGTGACGGATGTTCTTCTCGTCGACATGGCCCAGCGCGTCGCCGGCCTGCACCCGGTCGCCCGGTCGCTTCACCGGTTGGAAATCCCAGGTCTGGTTCGCGTCCAACGGGTAGAGGTCGCGTCCCCGCTTGAGAAAAAAGCCGTCCATCTCGGCCAGGGTGACCAGCGGGTTCTGCAGGCCGTCGTAGATCACGCCCAGCATCCCCGGGCCGAGGGTCAGCGACAACATGCGGCCGGTCAATTCGACGGGATCGCCATGACGGACTCCGTCGGTATCTTCGAAGACCTGCAAGTCGGCGATGTTGCCGTAGACCCGCAACACCTCCGATTTCAACCGTTCCTCGCCGACCCGAACGAAGGCGACTTCGTTCTTCATGATCGGCCCCGAATCGACCGCGATCCGGACGATGTTGCCGTTGACGCCCAGCACCCGCGCGGTTGCCGGCGCCGCGGATGACGACCGCGCGGCGCCGCTGCCGCTACCGGGATTCTGCGTATTCACCCAAAGTCTCCTTGATCAGGTTGGCGAAGCGGGCCTTGCCGACTTCGGCGTTTTGGCTGGTCCAGCGGTCGACGATCTCCCAGCGGACCAGGTAGACGATGACCGCCTCGAAAGTGAAGTTGTAACGTTCGGCGATGCGGGTCCAATCCCGCCAGCGTTCATTGAAAGTGACCCACTGGGCCATTCGCATGTCGCCCTGGTCATAGTGCTTGACGAAGGCTTCCATCCATCGGTACCGCGCGCCGAGGCTGAAGTTCGGCTCCGACCAATTCTTTTTCAAATGGCTGACGAGCGGGTCATCGGTGCCGGCCCGCAAGCTCCAGTCCGGTGGGCCCAACCCCATCCGATGACGCCGGACGGCGCTGATCAACAGTCGGCTCTCGGTACGGCTGTGGATCAAATGCCGGACGAGCGAATTGGGCGTGTGTCGCATCAGTTCGTGGTACCGCTCGATCACCTGCGCGTCGGTCTGGTCGAGCGACTGACGGGCCCACAGGAAAAACCGGCCGATCTGGCGAGTGACTTTGGCGTCCGGCAGTTCCAACATCCGCAACCGATCACGCAACGTCGGCCAGCTGATCGGCACACGGCCGGCATCGAACCGCGACGGCAATGCCGGCAGGCTGGCGACGAGCGTGTAGTAGGAACGGGAATGGGTCACGGTCGCCGTAGCTCTCAGCTCTTGAAGTCCATCAGGTCACGGAATCTCGGGATCAGGAACCGCCCGAGAAAATGCGCCAACGCCTCGTCGCTGAGGTCGACGTCGAGATCGTGATCGACGAGCCGCACGCGCACCCCGGTCTCGAAATCGTCGTCCACCCCGAACGTCACCCCTTCGGCGAGCATTTCTCTCGTCAACCCGGCGACGTAGGACGCCAGCGGGTCGCCGGCGGGGGCCGATTCCCGAGGGACCAACAATTCGACCGTCTCACCCGCCTGCTGCGGCCGCACCTTGCCGGCGATCTCGAGAATCAGTTGCCGCAACGTGTCCGGATCTCGCAGGGTCGATCCGACCAGCTTCTGCAAGCGATTCTCGAACTGCAACTGGAACGATTCACGCAGTCGGATCAAGGCGTCTCGGCCGGCCAACTGCAACGCCTGATGCGACGTCTGACGCAACCGTTCCGCCTCCGCTTTGGCGTCCGCGATAATCTGGTTCGCCTCCTGACGCGCCGCATCGGTCGTGCTCAAGGCCTGGCGTTTGGCGTCGGCTACGATCGCGTCCGCCTCGTGCTTTCCCTTGGTAACGCCGTCGGTCTTCAGCCGATCGATCAGCTCCTCGACGCCGGCGGCTTTGGTCAGATTTTCATTGGCCATGGCTCAAACGGCTCCCGGGACGGGCAGGCCGACCGCGATGATCAGGGCGAAGATGAAGGCGAACACGGCGAAGCCTTCGACGATCGCCGCCGGGGCGGCCGACAAGCCGAAAATCTCCGGTTTGTTCTTCGTCGCGTGAACGGCCGACGCACAGCACTGACCCTGGTACCAAGCGCTGAACAGCAGGGCGACCCCGCACATCACCCCGATGGCGAATAGGCCGGGGGCGACTTCGACCGTCACCGGGCGGTTCAACGACAACATGACGACGATCCCGTAAATCGTTTGCGACGACGGCAAGGCCGACAAGCCGACCAGCCGGCCGTAGCCCGTCTCGACGTCCAGCATCGCACCGCACGCCGCTTGGCCCGCGGCGCTACACCCCAAAATGCTGCCGATCGCCCCTAAGGACAACGGGGCATAAATCCCGGCCCAGCCGAGCATCAGCCAAAATGTATCATCCATCAACGGTCTGCCTTTTTACAAAATGCGCGAAACGGATATCCCTCGTCCGTCAGGGACCAACTGAAAAACTCGATGCAATTCAAACGTAGCCCGTGGACCACTCCCCCCACGATCCCCAAGGCCAGATTCAGCGTGTGACCGACAAAGAAAATGATCGATCCGACCAGAATGCCGATCCCCGACATGTTCATCGCCTCGGACGCGAGCCCGTTAAAGGTAACGGCCAATTTGGCGCTGGCCAGCCCAAGGGCGAACAAGCGGAGGTAACTGAGCGAATCGCCGAAAGCTTTCGAGACGTTCGTCAGTCCCATCAGACCTTCGAGCGGCCGCCACAACCAATCTTTGGGCTTGGCGGAAAAGAACGGTCGCTCGCTGGAGAACAGGAACACAAACCCCAACCCGCCGCCCAGCCCGAACATGCCGACTTGCCATAGGGACTCGCCGAGCGTCTCGGGCGGCATGCCCAATTTCGCCGCCAGCCAGGGGACGACCGCCGGTTCGGGCAGCTTCGCGATCGCCATCACCAACCCGCCGACCAACGCGACGGCCCAACCCACATGGCCCAGCGCCCGCGAACTTCCGAGCCATTTCCAAGCGTTGATCAGGTTGGCGAGCGTCAGATGGAAAACGCCGATGGTAGCCGCCAACAGCATCATCGCGGACTGATCGTTCATGATCGAGCCCTCGCCACTTTTCCAGACGAAACGATCGGGCAGCGAACCGGCCGGCGGGGCCGAGCCGAAATAGCTGCCGATCAGCACCCCGTAACCGATCGTCATCGCGACGATCGCGGCCAACAAGCCCCGCATCCGACGACCGCCTTCGGAACTCCCCAGCTTGCCCCAGATCGCCGCCAACACGATGGCCATCACGACCCCGTAGGCGGCGTCGGCCATGATCATCGCGAAAAAGAGCGAGAACGAGACGTACATGATCCAGGTCGGGTCCCAGGCCTGATAGCTCGGGGTCATGTAGAACGTCACCGCGCCTTCGGCACCAGCGACCGCCCGCGGGTTGCTGAGCAGCGTCGGGGGCGTGTCGTCCGGCCCCGGAGCCTGAACGGTCAATGCCAAGCCCTGACGCCGTGCGAACTCCTCGATCGGCTCCGTCGCCGCTTTGGGCGCCCACCCCTGAAACGCAAAAATCGGTCCCTCGGTCAACGCATGCCCCGCCGCGACGGTCAAGCGACGTTCGTCGTCCGCCGCTTCCATGTCCTCACGCAATCGCACGATCCAACTGGTCAGCGCGATCCGTTCCAAGTCGAGCCGTTCCAACAACCGTTCGACCTCTTCCAATCGCTTGAGCAGATCGCTTCGTGAGCGATGATCGAGCGTGACCGGACGCCCCGGCACCCCCTTGGGCTCCGACGGATTGACGACGACCACATGATCGAACCGGCTGCTGCGTGAAACGAGCTGCCAGGCATAATCGAGTTCGGCCAGCCGTTCCATTTCGCTGTGTCGCAACCGGTAGAGCCACAACCGCAAACCGCCCAGCGATGCGGGGTCGGGCAACTCGAAATCTCCCCACGCCGCGGTCGCGGCGATGGCCCGCTTCAGCTTCTCGCGTTCTTCACCCAAGTCCTCGTGCGCACGACGATTGATCAGCGTACGGCGGGTGATCCGGACGCGGTCGTATTCCGACGTGTGAGTCGCCGCCGGCCGCTGATCCGGGCACAACTCCAAATACTTGATCGCCTCGTGAACCTCGCTGCGGGCTTTGTCACCCAGGTATTCAAGTTTGTCCGGCCCGTGCAGATCGACCAAATGGACGCAGCCGAGATCCTGGAGCCCGCGCAGGACCGCATCCCGCTGCGGTTCGCAGCCGTAAAGCGTGACCTTGTTGAGCTTGACGATGGCCATGGGTGCTGAGGTGGGTCAGTCTTCCGACGCCCGCTTCCGTTTGGAAATTTTCGAACGGACCACCGCGGCACGCTCCTGGTCAGACAAAAAAATGACGATCCGACGAATGTTATCCTCGGCCCGTGGGATCAAGACCTTCTCGAACAAATTGACCCGCTGGGTGACCCGCCGAGCCGCCAATTCCAGCGCCTCGACCCGCCGCTGACCCACCTGGTGCTCGACCCGCAACCGGGTCATGTGTCGCAGGTTGTCGATCAGGTGATCGAACCAAAACGGGGTCGCGAGCGGCCAGTATTCCGCCACCTCAAAATCGATTTCACGGACCACCGGGACCTTCGTGCCGACCATGTTTTCGGTCTCGATCCGGACAGCCCGAACCTTGACCAGACTGGTCGTCGTCAACGTCGGGATGGTGGAACTGCCGAGCAACGGGTAGAGCGGTTCGAGCCGCACCCGCAGCTCCTCGATCCGGGCTTCGATCGCGAGCAATTCCAGTCGTGATTTCTTCAAAGCCGCCAACAACTGCTGACGACGCAATTCGAGCGACGGCAGGAACTGCTTGTAGGTCTTCGCCTGATCCCGCTGCGACTTGAGCGTCGTTTTATTGAGCGCGATTCCCATCTCGAAGACTCTTAGGGTAATACCGCTCGATGAACTGATCCCGCATCAGCAACTCTTCCGGCTCGAAGCACTCCGCCATCGTTTGCCACCCCAGGTCGAGCGCCTCGTTGAGCGTCAGCGACACATCGATGTCCATGAACCGCTCTTGAAACAGCTTGCCGAATTTCAGCGATTTCTCATCGAACGGCGACAAATCGAACGCCATTTGCTGCTTCTTCTGGGCGTCACGAGCGCCCGAATAAAGCCGGATCATCGTGTTCATCACCTGCGAGTGATCCTCGCGGGTGACGGTCCCGATCACCTGCTGCTTCAACCGGGACAACGACCCGAACGGATCGATCATCCCGCCATGCAAATAGAACTGGCCTTCGGTGATGTAGCCGGTGTTGTCCGGGACCGGGTGAGTGACGTCGTTGCCCGGCATCGTCGTGACCGCCAGCAGGGTCACCGAACCGGCCCCCTTGTAATCGCAGGCGCGCTCGTAACGGGACGCCAACTGGCTGTACAGGTCACCCATGTATCCACGATTGGACGGGACCCGCTCCATCGCCACACCGATTTCCTTCAACGCGTCAGCAAACGCGGTCATGTCGGTGATCAGCACCAGCACCCGCTTGCCTTCTTCGACCGCGAACCGTTCGGCAACCTTCAGGGCCAAGTCGGGGGCCATCAGCCGTTCGACGATCGGGTCCGAAGCGAGGTTGGCGAACATCACCGTCCGCGGCAGCATCCCCTCGTCTTCGAACATCCGCCGGAAAAAATGGAACTCGTCAAAGATCAGCCCCAAGCCGCAGAACACGACGATGTCGGCGTCAGCCTGGATCCCGATCCGGCCGAGCAATTTGTTGTAGGGCTCGCCCGCGATCGAAAAGATCGGAATCTTTTGGCTCTCGACCAAGCTGTTGAACACGTCGATCATCGGGACCTTGGTCTCGATCATCTGCTTGGGCACGATCCGCAGCGTCGGGTTGACCGACGGCCCCCCGATGTTGATCCGCGGGTCGTCGATCAGGGCCGGACCGCCGTCGATCGGTTCGCCGACCCCGTTGAAAATCCGCCCGAGGATGTTCGGCGAATAGGCGACCCGGGCAGGGTGCCCCAAAAATCGAACTCGGGCTCGCGTCGTGATCCCCTTGGCACCCCGGAAGACCTGCAAGGACACCTTGTCTTCCTGAATTTCGACCACTTGCGCCAATGAGCTTTCGTCGTCTTCGGATTCGACGACGGCCAACTCGCCCAACCCGACGTCATCGGCACGCACGGTCAAAATGTCGCCGACGATCGAGATGACCTTGGTATGAAGCAACAGGTCCCGAATCATGAGGTGGGCTCTTTCCGGCAGGGGCTGGCTGAATAAACCGCACTGTCTAGCAAATGACGCCGAGTGGCAAGGGTGCCAAATCCGAAAACATGTCATATCTTAACGGAAGGCAAGGGCGAACGTTCTTGCCGCCGCCGCGCCAGTCCTTCGCCACATTGGCCGCCCGGCACGCGGTCCGGATTTCGATCGCATCCGAACCGCCGAGCGAACCAAACGGGTGATTTTCCGCCCGACCGAGCCCCATTCCGTTTCATTTTCGAGCATCCGTCTTGAGCTTCCGCCCCGACGCACCGGCTTCGCCATGACTTCGTCCGCTCAGCCCGTGACGAGTCTGACCGATTCGTTCGGCCGGGTTCACACCAGTTTGCGGATCAGCGTCACCGACCGCTGCAACATCCGCTGCTTTTACTGCATGCCCGCGGGGAACGTGACGTTCGCCCCGCGGGAACAGTTGCTGACGTTTGAGGAGATCACGCGGTTGGTCCGTGTGTTGGCGGCCGCCGGGGTTCGCGACGTTCGCCTGACCGGCGGAGAGCCGCTGGTCCGACGAGATCTCGATCGGTTGGTCGCGATGCTGGCGAGCGTGGAGGGGATCTCGGACCTGGCGCTGACGACCAACGGACTGCTGTTGCCGCAACAGGCCGAATCGCTCCGCCGAGCCGGATTGCGGCGGCTCAACATCAGCCTCGACACACTGAATGAGGCCGTCTTCCAACAGATCACCCGTCGCCAAGGTGTCGCGCGGGTGCTGGCGGGAATCGACGCCGCGATCGACGCCGGATTTGACCAGATCCGCCTGAACGCCCTGGCGATCCGTGACCTGACCGAATCGGAACTGGAGCCGCTGGTCGAGTTCGCGGCCTCGCGGGGTTTGACGCTGCGGTTCATCGAGTACATGCCGCTGGATGCCGACCGCCAGTGGCAGCCCGATCGGGTGCTCGGTGGCGACGAAATCCTCCGCCGCCTGCGTCGCCGCTTCGGCGAGTTGCGGCCGGTGCCTCCTCCGCAGCCGTCTCAGCCCGCCCGCGACTACGAACTGGTCGATTGGCCGGTCACGCCGCAGGGCCGGGGCGTTGATGACGGTCGTCCCCGCCCGTTGCCCCGCGTGGGGCTGATCCGGCCGGTGACCGAACCGTTCTGCGGCGCCTGCGACCGCCTCCGGCTGACCGCCGAGGGAACGATCCGAAATTGCCTCTTCTCGGATGCCGAATGGGACCTGCGAGGTCACCTGCGGGGTGGGGCGTCCGACGAGGCGATCCTGAACGAGGTCGCCCAAGCGGTCCGGGCGAAAGCCGCCGGGCATTTGATCAGCCAGATCGGATTCGCGACGCCCCAGCGGGCGATGTTTCAGATCGGCGGTTGAAGGTACCGATCCACGCCCCCTAGAATCGGCGGCTTCTGGATGTCCGCCAAGGCCGAATCGGCCCGGCCACAGAGACCAGCGGGCCGCACTTCCAAGCATCACCCCTCCGAGCCCCCACGACCGATCATGACCGCAACCGCAACGCCCGAAGTCTCCCAGGCCCTCGAGCAAATTGTCGCGGCGGCGGGCCGCGGGTCGCTTAGTGAAACGGCGGTCGAAAACCTGCGGGCTTGGTTGACCCAATCCCGCTACGCCGAGTACCTCCCGCAAGTGCTCGAACACATCCGCGACGAACGTTGGAAGCAGCTCGATGACGCCTTTTGGACGATCATCCCGTTCGGCACCGGTGGTCGTCGCGGGCGGATGTACCCGATCGGCTCCAACGCGATCAACGACCGGACGATCGGCGAGAGCGCTCAGGGGATGGCGACCTACGTCAAGCAGACCTGTGGCGATTCGGACCTGTCCTGCGCGATCGCCTACGACACCCGCCACCGCTCACGTCACTTCGCCGAATGGTGCGCCGGGATCTTGGTGGCCAACGGCTTTCACGTCTATTTTTTGGATGATTACCGGGCGACGCCCCAGCTCTCCTTCGCGATGCGGTTGAAGGATTGCTCCTGCGGGATCATGGTCACCGCCAGTCACAACCCGCCCAGCGATAACGCGGTCAAGGTCTATTGGCGAGGCGGCGTGCAGGTCCTTCCCCCCCACGATGCCGGGATCATCGATCAGGTGCTCGATTGTCAGGAAATCGCTCACGTCCCGTTCGCCGAAGCGCTGGCCGACGGACGTGTCGAGATCGTGACGTCCGAGGTCGATGCGGCTTACGTCGATGCCGTCGTGGCGTGTGCGATCGCCGGGCCACGCGAACTGAAAATCCTGTTCACGCCGCTGCATGGCGTCGGCGCGTTGGCGACCCTTCCGGTCCTCGAACGTGACGGGTTCACCGATGTCGAACTGTTCGGGCCGCAAGCCGACCCGAATCCCGACTTCCCGAATGTCCCCGGGAACGTCGCCAATCCCGAGAACGTGGCGGTGTTCGACGAACCGATCCGCTACGCACAGTCCGCCGGACACCAACTGATCCTGGCCACCGACCCCGACGCCGACCGCCTCGGCTGCGCCGCGCCGCTGACGCTCGACCCGTCCGGCCCCTGGGCGACACTCTCGGGCAACCAGATCGCCGCGGTGCTGGCCGATTTCGTGTTGTCCCATCGCGCCGCGGTAGGTAGTTTGACCCCCGAACATTACGTCGTCAAAACCCTGGTCACGACCGAACTGCTCCGCCACATCGCCGATTTCTACTCGGTGCGTTGCGAAGGCGACTTGATGGTCGGCTTCAAAAATATCGCCGAGACGATCGACCGCTGCGGCCCCGACCGGTTCGTGTTCGGCGCCGAGGAATCGCACGGTTACCTGGTGGGCGATTACGTGCGCGACAAGGACGGCCCACTGGCTTGCATGCTGATGAGCGAATTGGTGGCCGAACTACAAGCGGAGGGAAAAACGCTGCACCAGCGGATGGCCGAACTCTATCACCGGCACGGTTATCACCAGGAAAAGGTGATCAATTTGGTGATGGAAGGGAGCGAAGGGATGGCGGCGATGAAGCGGCTGATGACCGCCCTGCGGGCCGAGCCGGTCCGGGAATTGGCCGGCATGCCGGTTGCCTCCGTCCGAGACTACCTGGCGGGCGTTCGCAAGGAGATCACTCCGGGAGGTTCGCCCGAGTCCTTCCCGACCAGCCCGCTGGTCGGCCCGACCGGTGACATGGTGATCATGGATTTTTCCGAAACCGGCAATTACTTCGCCGCCCGCCCGTCGGGGACCGAACCGAAAATCAAAATTTACCTGTTCGCCCGGCTGTCGCCCGAAGAGTCGTCCGACCTGGAAGCCGCTCGCGCGACCTTGACCGCGCGACTGGACGGCTGGGAAAGCGAACTCCGGGCTCTCGCCAAGAAAACCGGCTGAACAGTATCCCCACAAAACCGCTTGCCATCCTCGGCCCCGCATGACCGCAACCGCCTCGGCCGAGCTTTTGAAATCCCTCCCCGGCGGCGGCGTGTTGCTGATCGGCCATGGCACCCGGGACGCCGGAGGGCACCAAGAGTTCCTGCTGCTCGGCCGACGATTGGCCGCCGCGCTTTCGCCGATGCCGGTCGAAATCAGCCTGCTGGAACTCCAGCCGCCGACGATCCCCGAAGCCTGGGAAAAACTGGTAGCAGCCGGCGTTCGGCAGGTGATCGCGGCACCGCTGCTGCTGTTCGCCGCCGGACACGCGAAATCGGACATCCCGGCGGAATTGGCCCGCTGCGCCGCGACCACGCCCGGCGTCGATTGGTTGCAAACCCGGCCGCTGTCGCGCTGTCCCGAATTGATCGATCTGGTCGCCGATCGCTGGGAACAAGGAATCGCGAGAGCCGCCTCGGATCCCGCCCAGACCGCCGTGGTCGTTTTGGGACGTGGCAGTCACGATCCCTGTGCTCAAGCCGACCTGCGGGTACTGGCCGCCACGGTCGCCCATCGCCGACCGGTCCGCAAAGTCGCCGTAGCCTACTACGCGATGGCCAATCCGAAGCTGACGGAGGTTCTAACCGCAGTGACCGCCGATCCGAAAATTCGGGACGTGATCGTCCAGCCGCACCTGCTGTTCCAGGGCGCCATTCACCAGGCCGTCCGGGAACAGGTCGCCGCAGCGGCAGACCGCGACCGGCAGCACCGATATCACGTCGCCGATTACCTCGGGCCCGACCAAGCGGTGGTCGCCGGGCTGATCCGGCGGATCCGCCAAGCCGCGGCTGGCGGTTCCCACGCGGCCCATCCGCAAGTCTCGCGAAACACCTGACCGCGGCCGCTCACCGGACACCAGCCCGGCCCGTCGAGCACGGGTTGCCGCTGATGCGCGCTGCCGAATCAGCATCCGGGGCATTCGGGCTGTCGGGCGTATCTGGCATGTCCGCCGTATCCGGCATGTCCGGCCGCTGCGACGCGTAAATGCCTCGGCGGCCGGAGATGATAAAACCGATCGCGCAGGCCAACATCAACGGGACGGCCAATTCGGCCCCGAACAGCTCGATCCCCATCAGCACGCAGGCCAACGGCGTCTTCGCCGCGGCGGCGAAAACGGCGACAAAGCCCAATGCCGCAAAGGTGGCTAAGGGCTGACCGGTCAAAGTCGCGAAGGCATGCCCGAGTGTTGCCCCGATGCAAAACAGTGGCGTCACTTCGCCACCCTTGAACCCCGTTCCCAGCGTTACCGAGGTGAACAGGGTTTTCCATGCGAAGGCACCGACGAACAGGTCACTCGTGGTGAAGGCCCGATCGATCAGCGGCAGGCTCAACCCCAAGTAATCGCGAGTGCCGGCGAGGTAGGTCAGCCCGATCACGGCCATGCCGCCGTAGAACGGCCGCAGCCAGGGGACGGCGACGTACCCGGCCACCTGACGGCTGATCAAGTGAGTCAATTCGGCAAAAACGCGGCCGGTGAGCCCGAACGCGATCGCCGCCAGCAAGACCCACATCAGCCAGCCGGCGGTAACGTCGGGGACCGCCCCGACGACGTATTCGTGATGCTCGATCCCCAGCCCCCGGCAGACCAGGTCACCGACGGTAGCCGCGGTCAGACAGGGGATCAACGCGTCGTAACGAATCCGCCCGACCGACAGGACTTCCAGCCCAAAGATGGTCCCCGCCAGTGGCGTCCCGAAGACCGCCCCGAAACCGCCGCTGATCCCGCTGATCAGCACCAATCGGTGATCGGCCGGCCCCAATCGTAGCAACCGTGCGATCCCATCCGCCAACCCGCCACCCATCTGCACCGCCGTCCCTTCGCGACCAGCCGAGCCGCCGAACAGATGCGTGCCGACGGTCGCGATGGCGATCATCGGGGCCATCCGCCAAGGCACCGCCCCACCGGGCTGGTGGATCCGTTCGAGCAACAGGTTGTTGCCCCCCTCGACGTCACGGCCGAAGCGGTGATACCCCCAACCGATCAGCAACCCACCTGCCGGCAGCCACCACAGCAACCACGGGTTGGCCTCGCGGGTGTCGGTCGCCCAGTACAACCCGGCCAAAAAAGCGGCCGACCCGGCACCCGCCATGACGCCGACGACCGTCCCGATCATCAGCCATTTGGCCAATCGGCTCACCATCACCAACGGTTCGGGGGGAATGAACTTCGGCATGCGAACAGGCGTAGCAAAAATACAACGAGGATTTCCGGGCAACGGGTCGTGGCGACCTTAACCGGCGGTGCGAACGATGTCGACCGAACCGGCAAGCTGCTAAGCTAATCGATTGGCCAATCGGCGGCCGCGACCCTGCCGCCTGATCGCGTCCTTCGAACCCGAGCCGAGCAACGTGCTGGAAATCCAAGAGCTGAAAAAATCATTCGATCAGCCCGGTGGCGGGCGATTGAACATCCTCGACGTCGCGACGCTAAGGCTCGATGCCGGCGAACAGGCCGTCCTGATCGGCCAAAGCGGTGGCGGCAAGACAACGCTGTTGCACCTGATCGCCGGGCTGCTGACCCCCGACAGCGGCTCGATCCGGATCGCCGGAACCGAGATCACGCGGCTGAGCGAATCGGGTCGTGACCGGTTTCGTGCCGCGACCACAGGTTACGTCTTTCAAACCTTCAACCTGCTGGCCGGCTTCACGGCGTTGGAAAACGTGCGGTTGGGGATGTCCTTTGCCGCCGGCCGGCATGACATCGGGCGAGCCGAATCGCTGCTGGAACGGGTGGGCCTGGCCGACCGCGCGCACTACCGCCCCAGCCAACTGTCGGTCGGCCAGCAACAGCGGGTCGCGATCGCCCGCAGCCTGGCTAGCCGCCCCAAGTTGCTGCTGGCGGACGAACCGACCGCGAACGTCGACCCGGCCAGCGGCAAAGCGGTGATCGAACTGATCCGCGAAAGCTGCCGCGAGGACGACGTCGCCCTGCTGCTGGTCACCCACAGCATGGAATTGGCGGCCCAGTTCGATCGCGTCGAACGCCTCGAACAGATCAATCGCGTCTTCGGTCAACTCCCCGACGCCGCGGCAGCCCCCGCCGGCTGATCCCCCCCGTTTTCCGGACTTCTTCCCACACTCCGTTCGCCCAACTCTCGCTACACCGCCGATGTCGCTCCTACAAATCGCCTGGCGTAACTTCCGATACCGCTCCGTGTCGAGCATCCTGACCACGCTGTCGCTCGCCCTCGGCGTCGCGCTCGTTGTCCTGGTGTTGGCGGTCTACGGGATCATCACCGACGCGTTCCGCGGCAATTCGTCGGTCAGTTACAACCTCGTCATCGGGCCCAAGGGCGACCCGCTGCAGTTGACCCTCAACTCGGTTTATTACCTCAGTCAGCCGATCCAGAACCTGCCGTTCACAGACTACATGGAGTTCCATTCGGCCGAGGAACGGGCCGAAATGGTGCGTCGATATGGCGGCTCCGAATCGCTCGGCCAGGTCGACGGCAAGTATGCGCGGTACGTCGGTGGCGGGCTGGCGATCCCGCTGGCGCTCGGCGATTACATCGACCAATACCGCGTCGTCGGCACCACGACCGACTTTTTCGACAAGCTGCTGCACGGCCCGGAAGTCGATCAACCCTTCACTTTTCGCCAAGGCCGAAACTTCGAAGCCCACAACGCCGAGAACGGCTACTTCGAGGCGGTGCTCGGTTCGCGGGTCGCCTCGACGCTGAACCTCGGAGTGGGCGACGAATTCTTTCCCACCCATGGCGATCCCGACGGCAAAGGACACCGAGACGCCTTCCAGATCGTCGGCGTGTTGGCCCCCACCGGCACACCCAGCGACCGCGCGGCGTTCGTCAACCTGGAGGGTTTTTATTTGATGGAAAACCATGCCAAGCCGGTCGATCAGTACCCGGACGACATGGTCCAAGGCAGCGCCCCGATGGGGATCGATCCGGACGGGAATGAGATCCGCCCGCTGACGATCCCCGAGCGCGAAGTGACTTCGATCCTGGTCCGCACCGGCGGCCTGTGGGGCGCGCAACTGATGAACCTGATCAACGAGGGGAAGGACGCCCAAGCCGCCGCGCCGGTCGGCGTGATTCACAAACTGCTCACCGAGATCGTCGGACCGCTGCGGACGGCGCTGATCATCGTCACGGTGATCACTTGCGTCGTCGCCGCGATGAGCATCCTGGTCGGGATCTACAACTCGATGAACGATCGACGCAGGGACATCGCCGTGATGCGAGCCTTGGGCGCCCGCCGCGACGCCGTGACGTCGATCATCCTGTTGGAAAGCTTGCTGATCGCGATCATCGGCAGCATCGCCGGTTGGGTGCTGGCTCATGCCGCGATCCTGATCGCCAGCCCCATGATCGAAAGCTACACCGGGGTCTGGCCCGGGTTCTTCCGAGTCAGCCAGTTCGAGTTCCTTGTCCTGCCGCTGGTTTTGCTGTTGGCGACCCTCGCCGGCCTGCTCCCGGCGACGATCGCCTACCGGACCGACGTCAGCCGTAATCTGGCGGCCTGATCGTGACCGCCTGATTGTGTGTATCCGGCGAGCGGATCGCCGGCTGATCGCAACCCATCGCCCCTGGTCAACCGCATCCATGCTTAACCGGTGACGAAGACCGACGATCGGAGCAATCCCTACGTCGCGAGCAGGGAGCTACCGGCGGAAACCGGCTATCAGGCTTCGGATGATCGCGACACGCCGAACCGAGCCTGTCGATACGGCCTGTGGGTATCCGGCGGCCTGGTCCTGTTGGGGTTTCCGACTACGCTCGCGCTGGCGATCCGGGGGCTCGCGGGAACGAGTTCGTTCGGCGAAGCGGTCGCTGCGGACGACCGATTTTGGGTGCGGGCCCTCGGCATCCTGTTGGTGCCGGCCTTCGTCGCTTGGTGGCCGCTGCTGATCTCGCTCGGGGTGGGCCGCTGGCTTCGTACCGCCTGGCCTCAGGTCCTGCCGGCGATCTCGTCTCTCGCGTTCGCGATCTGGTTCGGGCTGGCATTTCGGAACCTCTTTGATTCCGGTTACCCGCTCCTACCGATCGCTTTGCTGCGGTTCGGGCTCCACGCCGCCTCGATCCTATTCCCAATCTGGCTGATCTGCATCCTCGGCGATTGGTTCGGCCGTCGACACCTTGCAAGAGGCCGGGCGGCGAACACTGAACAACGCTCATCCGGCCATTCAAAATAGGAAATCTGCGGCGAGTCTACTTGCGTTTTCGGTTTTTTTGGCAATAATCAGTCATGTGATGAAAGATTTCCTTCTCCAGTTGATCGTTTAGTTGATTGCCGTGAGTGAACAGCGTCGCGGGGAATTGCGACGAATCGTACAAACGCGAGGATTCGCGTCGCTGGCCGAATTGGCCGATTCGCTGTCGGTCAGCGAATCGACGGTCCGACGCGACGTCGATTTGCTGGAACGGCTCGGTGAGGCCAAGCGGACGCATGGCGGCGTCTTTTGGACCGGCTCGGCCGACAAGATGCGGGTCTTCGATTCGCGTGGCGACCACAGCGCCGCCCAGAAACGGGGCATCGCCGTCGCGGCTGCGGCTCAGATTCATGATGGCGAGACGGTACTGCTGGACGGCGGCAGCACGACCTACGAGATCGCTCGGCAACTGGTCATCCGCCGGCTCCAGGTGGTGACCAACAGCCTGCCGGTGGCGAACCTGTTGAGCGGTTGCAGCAACATCGAGTTGGTGCTGATCGGCGGCAACGTCGACCACCGCACGGGGGTGACGATCGGCCCGATGGCCGACAGCTTGTTGTCATCGCTGCGGGTCGACCGGGCCTTCCTGTCGGTCGCCGGGGTCGACGCCGAGGGCTACTACAACAGCAACCTGTTGCTGGTCGAGACCGAGCGGATGATGTCGCGGATCGCGGCGGTGAACTGCATCGTGGCCGACAGCAGCAAGTTCGGACGAGCCAGCTTGTCGCGATTGTGTGGGTTGGGCGAAGTCGACGGCGTGATCACAGATAAACGATTGACAACGGATTGGCAAAATCGCCTGCAAACCGCGGGCGTCGAACTAACCTTGGCTGACGAGACCTGATTCTTCTCATTTTCGCTACTTGCGTTTCGATGACGACACAAACCATTCCCGAACGCCGCCAGATCGAGGCCTTGGTCCGCGAGGCGATCCGCCGCATGCAGTCCGCTGCGTCGCCGGTCGCCGGCCCGGCCGCCCTGGCGACCGGTGCCGCCAACCCGCCGGGTTGGGTCGACGGCAAGCCGAAGCTGCGGGTCAGCATCTCGGCCCGGCACTGCCACCTGACGGACGAACATGTCGAGATCCTGTTCGGCCGCGGCGCGAAGCTGATCCCCGAAAAGGACCTCTACCAGGACGGTTTTTATGCCGCCGAGCAGACGGTGATGATCGTCGGCCCGCGGCGGCGGATGCTGCCGAGCGTCCGGGTGCTCGGTCCGACCCGTCCGGCCAGTCAGGTCGAATTGGCGTTCACCGATTCGATCTCGCTGGGGATCGACGCCCCGGTCCGCCACAGTGGCCAGATCGAGGGCACACCGGGCTGTGTCCTGGTCGGCCCCGCCGGATCGGTCCAGTTGACCCAAGGGGTTATCCGCGCCGCCCGCCACGTCCACATGAACGATCACGATGCCCGGCACTTCGGTGTCCGCAACGGCGACATGATGCAGTTGGTCGTTCGCAGCCCGCAGTGCGCCCTGACTTTCGATGACCTGCTGGTTCGCGAGGACAAGGCGGCGAAGCTCGAAGTGCACATCGACACCGACGAAGGGAACGCTTGCAACCTCGACTCGGCGACCGAAGTCTTGATCCGCAAGCAGGTCGAACAGGCGTGTGCCTGCCAGCACCCGTCGTGATCACTCAGAACCCTTGGCCGCCGCGTGACCGCACGCGCCGGCGATTCCTGCTCCTTTTCACCCCCCCTGTTAGGTAAGTTTCCATGGCAAAAGCAAAGATGAACGAAGCACTCGGAATGATCGAAACCAAGGGGTTCATCGCCTTGGTCGAAGCCTGTGACGCGATGATGAAAGCCGCCAACGTCACCTTCCTTGGCTGGGACAAGGTCGGCAGCGGCTTGGTCAGCGCCTTCGTCAGCGGCGATGTCGCGGCGGTCAAGGCCGCTACCGACGCCGGCGCCGCCGCGGCCGGCCGGGTCGGCGAAGTCGTCAGCGTCCAGGTCATCCCCCGTCCGCACGGCGACCTCGGCAAGGTGCTGAAGACCAAACTGCTGGAAGTCGCCAACTGATTTCCGCTCTCATCCGCATCCCCTCCCAAGTTTTCACCTCAAAGAGTTCCCCATGAACGCAATCGGATTGATCGAAACCAAGGGCCTGTTGCCGCTGATCGAAGCGACCGACGCGATGGCCAAAGCCGCTAACGTCGAAATCGTCCGCCGGGTCGACATCGGCGGTGCCTACGTGACGGCGGTCGTCACCGGCGACGTCGGCAGCGTCCGCGCGGCCGTCGAAGCGGGCTGCAACGCCGCGTCGCAGGTCGGCGAATTGGTCGGCAGCCACATCATCGCCCGTCCCGCCGAAGGGCTGGCTCAGGCTTTTTTCTCCTGATCCCCGAACCCGCCGCCCCGGCGGCCGGTTCGCGGGTCCGATCGACTTTTCCCCCTCAGCCCAAGACGGATCTCGTGCTCGTTCTCGTTGCCAACCTCGGCTCGACCAGCTTCAAGTACCGTCTGTTCGATATGAACGGCGAACGCTTGCTGGCGCGCGGCGGGGTCGAAAGGATCGGACAGTCCCAAAGTCGGACCGACGTGCAGATCGGCGATTGGTCGCAAACGATCGAGGCGCCGGTTCCCGACCACGGTGTCGCGGTGAAGGCCTGTTTGACGCAATTGACCGATCCGGAACACGGGGTGTTGAAATCCCCGTCGGACGTCTCGGCGATCGGCTTCAAGGCGGTTCACGGCGGCCGGATTTCGGGCGTGTTTCGGGTCGACGATGACGTCTTGGAAGCGATGAGCGAGATGAACGCGGCAGCCCCCGCGCACAACCCGCCCTACATCGCGGCGATGAAGACGATGCGAGAACAGATCGAGGGGATCCCCTTGGTCGCCGCTTTCGAAACCGACTTCCACCGGACGATCCCCGAGTCCCGCCGGACTTACGCGATCCCGGCCGAGTGGACCGAGTCGATGCACATCAAGAAGTGGGGATTCCATGGTGCCAGTCACCGCTACATCGCCACCCGTGGCGCCGAGTTGCTCGGTCGCCGCAATGCCCGCATCATCTCGTGCCACCTGGGCGGCAGCAGCAGCCTGACGGCGATCCGCGACGGCCGCAGCGTCATGACGACGATGGGCATGACGCCGCAAACCGGATTGCCCCAGAACAACCGCGTCGGCGATTTCGATCCCTTCGCGTTGCCGCTGATCATCGCCCGCACCGGACTGACGCTCGATCAGGTGTTGGGGGAGATGAGTTCCCGTGGCGGCCTGTTGGGGATCAGCGGCGTGAGCGGAGACATGCGAGACCTGGAAGCGGGTGCGGACGCGGGGAACTCGAGTTGCCAATTGGCGCTCGACGTCTACAGCGAAGAAATCCGCCGACACATGGGCGGAATGATCGTCGCGTTGGGCGGTGTCGACGCGATCGTCTTCACCGGCGGCATCGGCGAAAACGGCGTGCGCACGCGACAAGCGGTCTGCCAGGGCTTGGAGGAGTTGGGGATCGTGGTCGACCCGGAAAAGAACGAGGCGGTGAAGGGCGAGGCGACATTCCACGCCGAATCCAGCCGCACGCAATTGTGGGTGATCCCGACCAACGAAGAATTGATCGTCGCACGCCAGTGCGTCGAAGTGCTCGGACAACCTGCTGAGTGAGTTCCTGATGTTCATCGCTCGCGTGACCGGATCGGTCGTCAGCACCCAGAAGGCCGCCTCGATGGTCGGCCACAAGCTGCTGGTCGTCGAACCGTACCGCCTCGACGAAAAGAAACGCGGTTCGCTGGTCACCACCGGCCGAACCTTCATCGCCGTCGACACCCTCGGCGCCGGCGTTGACGACTTCGTCTTGGTGGTCCAAGGCAGCAGCGCGCGACTGACCCCCGAAACCGCAAAACTGCCGATCGACGCGGCCGTGATCGGCATCGTCGATGCGGTGACGATCGACAAACAATCGATATACAAGCGAGATTGATAACCATGTATGACGAAAACCTGATCCGCAGTGTCGTTGCCCAGGTGCTGGCCGAAGTCGGCCCGCTCCCGCCCGGCAACGCGGCCCGCGGCGGCCACCCGTCGGTGGGTCAGCACGGCGTGTTCGCCGACGCCGATTCGGCGATCCGCGCCGCCCGCGCCGCCTTCGAACAGCTTCGTGAACGCCCCGTCGCCGATCGCAAACGGGTGATCCAAATCATCCGCGACATCGCGATCTCCCAGTGCGAAGAATTGGGCCTGATGGAGATGCGGGAAACCGGAATCGGTCGCCCCGAACACAAGATCGAAAAGCTCAAGACGCTCGGCGAACGCAGCCCCGGGGTCGAGTTCCTCGAGACGAAGGCGTTCAGCGGCGATCACGGCATCGCGTTGATCGAACGGGCGCCGTTCGGCGTCATCGGCGCGATCACCCCGGTGACCCACAGCCTGCCGACGATCACGGGCAACGCGGTCAGCATGATCGCCGGCGGCAACACGGTGGTCGTCAACCCACACCCCGCGGGCAAAGGCGTCGCCGTCGAAGGGGTCCGCCGCTACAACCGCGCGATCCACGCCGAAATCGGCATCGACAACTTGGTCTGCGTGATCGCGGAACCGACCCTCGAATCGGCCGAAGCGCTCTTCAAGCACCGCGACGTGGCGCTGATCTGCGTCACCGGCGGCCCGGCCGTGGCCCGCGCCGCGCTGAACAGCGGCAAACGGGCGATCGTCGCCGGTCCCGGCAACCCGCCGGTGGTCGTCGATGAGACCGCCGATCTGGACAACGCCGCCCGCTGCATCATCCAGGGGGCCGCCTACGACAACAACCTGCTGTGCATCGCCGAAAAGGAAGTCTTCGTCGTCGACCGTGTCTTCGACGCGATGCTGGAGGCGATGCGGCGGGCCGGGGCCGTGCAACTGAACGGCTCCCAGATCGCGGCGCTGACGTCCAAGGCGATCGTCAAGGTCGGCGACGACAAACACGACGCCGCTTGCAAGGACTACATCGGCAAAGACGCCTCGTTCCTGGCTCAGGCCGCAGGGGTCTCCGTACCGCCGAGCTGCGAGCTGCTGTTCGGCGAGACCGACGAACACCACCCGTTCGTCAGCGTCGAGCAGATGATGCCGTTCGTCCCGTTCGTCCGTGCCCGCGACGTCGACCACGCGATCGCGATGGCGAAAAAGTACGAACACGGCTTCCGCCACACCGCGATCATCCACAGCCGCGACGTTCGCAACATGACCAAGATGGGACGCATCCTCGACGTCACGCTGTTCGTCAAGAACGGCCCCTGCATGGCGTCGCTCGGCTTGGGCGGCGAGGGCTACCTGTCGTTCTCGATCGCCGGCCCGACCGGCGAAGGCGTCACCACCCCGTTCACGTTCACCCGCGAACGCCGCTGCAGCATGATCGATGACCTGAACGTCGTCGGTGGGGCCGCCGGCCTGTAATCGGCAATACCGCCATGCAAACCGCCCGCGTCCTCGGTACGACCAACGCCACGACCAAGCACTCCAGCTTGGAAGGCCGCCGGTTGGTGATCGTCCAACCGCTGCTGGCGGACGGATCACCCGACACGTCGCCGCTGATCGCGATCGACCCGCTCGGTTGCCGCCGCGGCGACCGGGTGATGATCACCAGCGACGGATCGCATGTCCGCGAAATCGTGGGCCATTCCCACACCCCGGCCCGCTGGAGCGTGTTGGGGAGTCTCGATGACCAAGATTGATCCGGCCGCCAGATTACCGCTAACCGTCAACCCAAGCCTCTGATGTCCATGTCCCCGTCCCCGACCGACCACGACGAACTGATCGAGCGGATCGTCCGCGAGGTGATTCGTCGCCTGTTGGCGATGGGCGGGCCACCGATCGGCGGCACGGCACATGGCGGCACGGCGAACGGATTGGCTGGCGGTCTCGCCCCAGTCCCCCACGTGACCACCGCTCGGCTGATCACCGCCGCGACGCTGGAATCGATCCCGACCGGCACGACCGAAGTTCACATCCCCGCCAAGGCGATTCTTACGCCGCTGGCCCGCGACGAAGCCAAGTTGCGCGGGATCCGCTTCCATCGTGACGGGTCTGCGGGCCCGGCCCGCCCCGTCAAACCGACAGGAGTCATCCGATGATTTTGGCCCGAACCGTCGGCACGGTGACCCTCTCCCGGTGGCACCCCGCACTGGGCGGCTCGACGCTCAAGGCGGTCGAGCTCGTCAACCGGATCGAAGACCTGAACCGGCAACCGCTCGGTGGTGAAACGGTCGTCGCCTGGGACCTTTGTGGCTGTGGTTTGGGCGACCTGGTCGCGATGGCCGAAGGCCCCGAAGCGGCCCAACCGTTCGCCCCCAACGTCAAGCCGCTCGACGCCTCGATCGTGGCGATCCTCGACGAAGTCCGTCTCGATTGACGCCCCGAACCGACACCCGAACTCAAAACACCAAACCGTCCCCTCATCCTCAAGCTGACTGACCGTCCCATGCAAAACCTTCATCAGATCAAGCAGGACATGTGCGACATCGGTCGCCGGATCTACAACCGCCAGTTCGCCGCGGCCAACGACGGCAACATCACCGTGCGGGTCGGCGAAAACGAAGTCCTCTGCACCCCCACGCTGCACTGCAAAGGCTTCCTCAAGCCCGATGACATCTCGCTGGTCGACATGACCGGTAAGCAGTTGTCGGGACGAAAAAAGCGATCGAGCGAGGCGCTGTTGCACCTAGAAATTTACCGTCAACGGGAAGACATCCGCAGCGTCGTCCACTGCCACCCGCCACACGCGACCGCGTTCGCGATCGCCCGTGAACCGATCCCACAATGCATCCTGCCCGAGGTCGAAGTCTTCCTGGGTGACGTGCCGATCACCAAGTACGAAACCCCCGGCGGCCAAGCTTTCGCCGATACGATCATCCCCTTCGTCCATAAGACGAACGTGATGATCCTGGCCAACCACGGGACGGTCAGCTACGGCGAGACGGTCGAACAGGCTTATTGGTGGACCGAGATCCTCGATTCCTATTGCCGGATGCTGATGCTGGCCCGCCAACTGGGACATGTCGCCTACCTGTCCGAAGGCAAGTCTCGGGAATTGCTGGAACTGAAGGACCAGTGGGGCTACAAGGACCCCCGCAACACGGAGGATTACAAGAACTGCGACATCTGCGCGAACGACATCTTCCGCGACTCTTGGGCCGACGCCGGCGTCGAACGCCGCGCTTTCGCCCCGCCGATCCGCACGTCGCCCGCCGCCGAATCGACCGCGACGTCGTCGCCGGCCGCCGGCAAGGGGATCGACGAGGCGCAATTGGTCCGACTGATCACCGACGAGGTGATGCGTCAGATGACCTCGAAAGCCTGACCGGCAGACGCCCCCGACTTTGCCGCCCCAGCCCGACAAACGGCCGGGGCACTTTTCCCCTGCGAATACCCGAAAACCAACGACTTCCCATCATGAAAGTTTCTATCATCGGCGGCGGCGGACTCGTCGGTTCGTGCGCCGGCTTCGCCCTGCAATGCGGCGGCATCGTCCGTGAGATCGCGATGCTGGACGTGAACCAGGAAGCTGCCGTCGGCCAAGCGCTCGATCTGCAACACGGCGCCCCGAGCGTCGCCGACCAAAAGATCGTCGGCGGCGGTTACGAACACATCGCCGACAGCGACTTCATCTGCATCACCGCAGGTCTCCGCCGCAAGCCGGACGAATCGCGGCTCGATCTGATCAACCGCAACACCGACCTGTTCATGCAGATCCTCGGCGACGTCAAAGCCGCTAAGCCGAAGCCCTCCGCGATCGTGTTGGTCGTTTCCAACCCGGTCGACATCCTGACCTATGTCGCCGCCAAGAAGTTGGGGCTGCCCGAATCGCAAGTGATCGGGCTCGGCACCCAACTCGACACGATCCGGTTCCGCAGCCTGATCGCCGCCCAACTCGACGCCCCGCCGACCCAAGTCGACGCGTTGATCCTCGGCGAACATGGCGATTCGATGGTACCGATCTGGAGCAGCGCGACGATCGCCGGACTGCCGCTCGACAAGTACCCCGGCTGGAACACGACGCTCGCTGGCGAACTGTTCACCCGCACCAAGGGGAGCGGCGCGGAAGTGATCAAACGCAAAGGTGGAGCCGGCTTCGCCGTCGGCATCGCGATCCGCGACGTGATCGAAGCGATCGCGTTGGACCGCCGCCGCGTGTTGCCCATCAGCACGGTGCAAAACGGTTGCTACGGCATCCGGGACGTTGCCCTGTCGGTCCCGACCCGCGTCGGGCGAGCGGGTGTCATCGACCAGATGCAGATCGACTTGTGGCCAAAAGAAGTCCAAGGGCTGCGGGCCAGCGGTTCTGCCCTGCGCAAGACTCTGGAACTCGTCCTGCAACGCGTCGGCTGATCCGCTTCCAATTCAGGCGAGCACGCTCTCGGCTCAGCCGCCTGCCAATAGCGCCCCGATCGGCTCCCCTTCGCTGAGCCGCATCGGGCGACGGATCGGGGTGTCGAGCTGGATTTTGGGATCGATGCCCAGCGCCGTCAGCAACGTCGCGTGAACGTCTGCGATCCCGACCGGGTCGCTGACCCCCGCTGCCGGGTCATCGGGATCGCGTTCGGCAGCCGTCTCACCATGCACCACACCGCTGCGGATGCCGCATCCTCCCAAGGCGATCGAGAAGCCATGGACCCAGTGGTCACGGCCCTCCGCCGGGTTGATCCGCGGCGTCCTGCCGAACTCGCCCGCCACGACGACCAAAGTCGTTTCCCACAGGTCGCGTTTTTTCAGTTCATCGATCAACGCCGCTGCGGACGGGTCGAGCAACTGACATGCAGACGCTTGCAACGAGTGGTTGTTGATGTGCGAATCCCAGCCGCCAAAAGTGACTTCGACGCACCGCACCCCGGCTTCGACCAACCTCACGGCGGCCAAGCAACCGCGTCCCTGAGCCGTATCGCCGAACCCTTCACGAACCGCTGCCGGCTCGTCGCTGACGTCAAACGCCGACAACTGCTCGCTCGTCATCATGGTCAACGCCGCGTCGGTCGAGGCGGCGTGCAGCGTCCGCGTCCGTTCCAGATCGATCAACCGGCCGCGGGCGAAACGTGGTTCGACGACGTTCAACAGATCGTCGATGCGACGCCGGAAACGTTCCTCGTCCATCCGATGCCGCACGTCGGGAATCGGCTGTGACGGATCGCCGACCTTGAACGCGTCGAACTTGGCCCCCAAGTAGCCGCCGCGCCCCGGCCGCCCCAGCGGCAGGATCGAAATGTGGCGTGGGATCTCCGCCCCAAGGTCGCTTTGATGACAGAGGATCGCGCCGACCGACGGATGAATCAGCGTCGGGTCAGGCCGATAGCCCGATTGAATTTGGTAGATCGCCCGCTCGTGGTCCCCCTCGTTGCCGATCACGCTGCGAACCAGAGCTAAGTCGTGCATCCGTTCTGCCAATCGCGGCAACGTGTCCGCGATCCGCAGGCCCGGCAGCGAAGTCTCGATCGCCTTGACCAATCCCCCATGTTTCGCTTCCGGATGGGGATCAAATGTCTCCAATTGGCTGGCGCCGCCTTGCAGCCACAACAGGATCACCGATCGAGGCCGGGACGGGTCGCTCGGTCGAACCCCGTCGACCGCCGCTTCGTTCCCGAGCAGATCGGCGATCGGGCCGAGCATCGCGCCGGCGCCAAAGCCGCCCGCCACGCCGCCGAGCCAACCACGTCGGGTCCAATGCCCGGCCCCACCACAAGGAAAAGCCGCGGCCGCCGACGGCAGGACAATGTCTGCGCCTTGACGCTCATCTCCGCCGGAACGAATGGCTGTCTCGACACGCAGGTCGGATCGGCTCGCTGTCCACAAAGGTCTCATCGGCGATTCCCGTCCGGTTCGAAAGTGACTTGATCAGGGGCGTGCGATCGAACGGTTCAACGGACTGGCCCTTTTCATGGGACGCCCGCCGCCGCCCGCTTGCACGACAGGCCGCAGCAAACGTGACGACGAAATACGGTCGCAACCTCGGTGCCCCTCGTTGCATTCATTCTACGCGGCCGCGGCCTTCCGTCGCACCCTGTAACCGGTTCGATTTTGTTGTCGGCCGGATTGTCATCGGGCAGGGCAATGACGATAAAGAGCGGGTTTGGGTTCGGCCAGCGGCGTGAGTCGCCCGATTCCGTTTGGATTCCAACTTTCGGCCTTGGCTGCGTACCCGTCGCCTCGGTTCCGCGCAACGTCTGTCCTTTCACCGAGTCGCTGATGTCGGACGAGTCCTCCGTAAGCCTGATCGTCCACGGCGCCGCCGGGCGGATGGGACGCCGCGTCGTCGCTTTGGCCGTCGAGGACCCGGCGGTTCGGTTGGTCGCGGCGATCGACCGTCCGGAATCGCCCGCGATCGGGCAGGACGTCGCGGTGCTGGCTGGCTTAGCCCCGGTCAAAATCTCGCTGGCGGGCGACTGGTCCGTAGCCGATGCTGTGACGGCACCCGCTTCGGCGAGCACCGCCGGTCGCTGCGTGATCGATTTTTCGCTCCCCGAGGCGGTCGACGGGTGCGTGGTGAACTGCGTTCGCCGGGGCCTGCCGCTGGTCGTGGCGACGACCGGTCTGGAAGCTCACCAGCACGAGGCGTTACGGCAAGCCGCCGCGTCGATCCCGATCTGCTGGGCCCCGAGCATGTCGTTGGCGGTCAACCTGACGATGCGGCTGACTCAGCAGGTCACCGCGGCGCTAAAGGACGTGGCCGGTGGCGTCGACATCGAGATCCTCGAACGCCATCACCGCTTCAAAGAAGACGCCCCCAGCGGGACGGCGCTCAAGTTCGGCGAATTGATCGCAGAACAATTGGCTACCAACGGCCCGGTGCGGCACGTCCATGGCCGCGAGGGTAAGACGGGTCGACGAACGGCTCAAGAAATCGGCTATCACGCCATTCGGGTCGGCGACAACCCGGGTGAACACACGATCGTCTTCGGGATGCTCGGCGAAAGGATCGAACTGACCGTCGCCGCCAGCAACCGAGACTGTTACGCGTCCGGGGCGATCGCCGCGGCGAAGTGGCTGCAAAGCCGACCCGCCGGACTGTACGACATGTTCGACGTGCTGGGGATGAAGCCCCAGTAGGCCGATCGCTACCATCTGTCGGTGTTTCCGCCGCCACGGCACGTTCCCTTTCTGAACCGTTCTGTCCCCTTCCGGAGTGCTCATCGGCACCATGTCGATTACCGAACCTTCGACCACCTGGACGATCGACGACGCCGTCGAAGCCTATCGCCTCGATCGCTGGGGGTGTGGTTATTTTTCGATCAGCCCCCACGGAAACCTGTTGGTCCATCCCGGGACCGGCTTGGAACAATCGGTCGATCTCAGTTTGCTCGTCAACCGCTTGCAACAACGGGGCTTGGAACTGCCGATCCTGATCCGGTTCAACGGTATCCTTCGCGACCGGTTGCAACAGCTTCGTGATTGCTTCCAACGGGCCATCGACGATCACAGCTACCAAGGCAAGTACCGCTGCGTTTTTCCGATCAAAGTCAACCAACAGCGGGACGTGGTCCAAAAGATCATCCAGTACGGCCGCGAATTCGGCTTCGGCCTGGAAGCCGGCAGCAAGCCGGAACTGCTGGCCGTGGTCGCGATGACCGACCCGCAGATGCCGATCATCTGCAACGGCTTCAAGGATGACGAATTCATCCAGATGGCGATGTTCGCCCAACAGATCGGCCGGACCGTGATCCCGGTCGTCGAGAAGTTCACCGAACTGGAAAGGATCGTCCGCTTGGCGGCCCAAATCGGCGTGCGGCCCCAGATCGGTTTCCGCGTCAAGCTCGCGGCCCGTGGCGAAGGCCGCTGGAAGTCGTCGGGAGGTTACCGTTCCAAGTTCGGGCTGACCGTCACCGAAGTGCTGCGAGCCTTGCGATATCTCGAAGAACGTGAGATGGCCGATTGCTTCCACTTGCTTCATTTTCATCCCGGCAGCCAGATCACGAACATCGGGCGGTTGAAGTCGGCGATCAACGAAGCGGTCCGGATCTACGTCGACCTGCACAAGCGGGGCGCCGGTTTGCAATTGCTCGATATCGGCGGCGGCCTTGGCGTCGATTACGACGGCTCCCAGTCGAACGCCGAGAGCAGCATGAATTACACGATGCAGGAATACGCCAACGACGTCGTCTACCAGGTCCAGACGGTCTGTGACGAAGCCGGCGTGCCGCACCCCGGGCTGATCACCGAAAGCGGCCGTGCGATCGCCGCCCATCACAGCGTGCTCGTGTTCAACGCGCTCGGTTCGGCCCGCCAGGTCGTGGACGACCTCCCGGACACGATGCCGGAGGAATACGAGCAACCGGTCTGGGACTTGTTCAACGCCTACAAGGATCTCGCCAACGAACGGAACGCGATCGAGGCGTTCCACGACGCCAAAGCGTCGCTCGAATTGGCGATGAACCTGTTCAGCGGCGGCTACCTGCCGCTCGATCAACGGGCCTTGGCAGAAAGCCTGTTCTTCGCGATCTCGGAAAAGGTTCGTGACATCGCCGCCAAAATGGAATATGTCCCCGAAGAATTGTCGAGCCTCGACCGGATGCTGTCGGACATCTATTTCGGCAATTTCTCGCTGTTCCAATCGATGCCCGATAGCTGGGCGATCGGTCAGCTCTTCCCGATCATGCCGATCCACCGGCTGAACGAGGAACCGACCCGACATGCCGTGCTGGGCGACATCACCTGCGACAGCGACGGCAAGATCGATTGCTTCATCGGCAACCGCAGCCCGATGGAGACGATCCGGCTGCATGCCATCGGCGACCGCCCATACTATCTGGCCGCGTTCCTGGTCGGCGCCTATCAGGAAATCCTCGGTGACTTGCACAACCTGTTCGGGGACACCCACGCCGTTCACGTCGACCTGAATGGCGACCAAACGACGATCGCCAGCATCGTGAAAGGGGACACGGTCAGCGAGGTTCTAAGATACGTCCAGTTCGATGACCGGGAACTGATCGAGAAACTGCAGGAGGCGGTCGAGCAAGCGGTCCAGATCGGCCGGATCGATCATGAACAGGCGGGTAACGTGATCCGCTTCTACGAAAATGCCTTGGGCGGTTACACCTACCTGTCCCGCTGACTGAGCCGACGGTTTTCAAACCGGACGGATTGGGGAAAGCTGGGCAGTCTGCGAAGTCATACGTTTTCTTTCCATCCCTCGGGTCACAGCCACGCATGAATATCGACTTTCGCAGACTGCCGACGCACTTTCGCGGCAGGTCTCCCTCCAAGCCCGTGCTGACGAGCATCGTCGGGTCGGCACTCCTCGGCCTGGCGATCCTGACCATCGCCGGTTGCGATCCCGCGGAAACGGAGCGGCCTGAAATCGTCCGGCCGGTCAAGACGATGTTGATCGTACCTGGCGAAAACACCTCGACCCGGGCCTTTCCTGGCAGGGTGGACGCGTCCCAACGGGTCCAGTTGGCGTTCCAGGTCTCCGGGTTGCTGGTTTCACTCCCCGTCCGCGAAGGTCAGGAAGTGGCCAAAGGGGAGGTGATCGCCCAGTTGCGTGAGGACGAATTCAAAGCCCGTTTGACAGCCCTCCAAGGGCAACTCGACCAAGCCCGCGCGGCGCTGCGAGCCCTGCTGGCCGGCGACCGGCCGGAGGAACGGTTGCGTCGTGAGGCCGATATCCGGGCCGCCGAACAGCGGTTGGCCAACGCCCGCGCGGAGTACCGCCGCTATGCCTTGCTGATCGAGTCCCGCGCCGTTTCTCGGGCCGATTACGAACGGGCGGAGACCGTGTTTCGGATCGCCGAGGAAGACCTGCAGTCGGCTCGCCAATTGCTCGAAATCGGCTCCATCGCTCGCGCCGAAGACATCGACGCCCAACAGGGTGTCGTCCGCGGACTGGAAGGCCAAGTCGTGGAAGCCAACCTGAACTTGCAGGACTGCACGCTGCGTGCCCCCTACGACGGCGTGATCGCCGAACGCTTTGTCGAGGAAGGGCAAAATGTCCGTGCGAAGGAGCCGATCGTCAAGTTTCAGGACGTGGATGAGGTCGAGATCGCCGTCGACGTCCCCGAAACCGTGATGGCGGCCAACCTTCAGTCCGCCGACGTCGTTCAAGTCGTCGCGGAAATCAGTGGTGCCCCGGGAGTTCGCTTTCCTGTCCGTGTCACCGAAATGGCCCAGCGGGCCGACCCGACTACCCAGACCTTCAACGTCCGCGTCGCGATGTCGGCCCCCGAAGGGATCAACGTGTTGCCGGGGATGTCGGCGACCGTCACGATGACCTACCGTCGCGCCGAGATCTTGGGCAGCCGAATGATGGTGCCGATGTCAGCGGTTTATCACCTCAGCAGCGGCCAGCAGATCGTCTGGGTCCTTGGCCCCGAGGATACCGTGACCGGGCAAGAGGTCACCCTCGGCAGTTCCGCCGCCGGTGACGTCGAGATCGCGTCGGGGGTCGAACCGGGACAGCGAATCGTCGTCGCCGGTGTCAACCGCTTGCGTGAGGGGATGCGAGTCCGCGACCTGGGCGACGAACTCGGAGGGTCCCAAAGATGAATTTGGGTGAGCTTTCCGTACGTAACGACCGGGTTCTGTACTTCATCATGGCGATGATCGTGGTCGGCGGTGCCGTCGCCTACCAACGGATGGGTCGGCTGGAAGACCCCGAGTTCACGATCAAGGAGGCGCTCGTCATCACCCCCTACCCGGGGGCCAGCGCCGAGGAAGTAGCCAAAGAGGTCACCACGCCGATCGAAACCGCCGCCCAGCGGCTCGGTCAATTGGAGCGGGTTGAGTCCGAATCGCTCCGCGGACGCTCGGTCGTGTCGGTCCGCATCAAGGATCGGTTCGACAAGCACTCGATGCCACAGGTCTGGGACGAACTGCGTCGCAAGATCGCCGACGTCCAGTCGCAACTGCCCCCCTCCGTCCGCGGGCGGTCGCTGATCGTCGACGATTTCGGCGACGTGTTCGGTATCTTCTTCGCGATCACCGGCGACGGGTTCAGCTACCCGGAACTCCGCCGCTACACCGAATTCCTGCGGCGTGAACTGTTGGCCGTGAGGGACGTCAAGAGCGTCCAACTGTTCGGGGAACAGACCGAAGTCGTCTACCTCGAAATTTCCCGCCAGCGGCTGGCGAGACTCGGGATCCCGGAAGACCGGATCTACGCCGAATTGCAAGCCCGCAACGTCGCGGCCGATGGCGGACGGGTGCGGGTCGGCGACGAACACATCGCGATCGATCCCGCCGGCGGCTTCATCTCCGCCGATGACATGCTCGACCTGTTGATCGGCTCGGACGACACCGGCCGACAACTGTTTCTCCGCGACGTCGCGACCGTCCGCCGGGGCGATCCCGAACCGCCACGACGGTTGCTGAAATACGACGGCATGTCCGCGATCGGCTTGGGAATTTCCACCGTCCAAGGTGGCAACGTCGTCACGATGGGCCAAGCGATCCGCGAGAAATTGGCGGAACTGGAAAGTCTGCAGCCGATCGGGATCGAGATCGGTGAAATCAACTTCCAACCGGAAGCCGTTACCGCCGCGACCAACGACTTCATTTTCAACCTGATCAAAGCGGTCAGCATCGTCGTCATCGTGCTGCTGGTCACGATGGGCCGCAAGACCGGGCTCATCATCGGCATGGTGCTGTTCCTGACCATCATGGCGACCTTTCTGGTGATGTTCATCGACGGCGACATCCTGATGGAACGGATCTCGCTTGGGGCCCTGATCATCGCCCTCTGCATGCTGACCGACAACGCGATCATCATCATCGAGGGGATCCGGGTCGAGATCGAAGCGGGGCATGACAAACTGCAAGTCGTCCGTCGCGCGGTCACCCAAAACCAGTTCCCGCTGTTCGGCGCGACCGCGATCGCCGTCGTCGCCTTCGCCGCGATCGGTCTGTCCGAGGACGGGACGGGCGAATATTGCAATTCGCTGTTCTGGGTCATCCTGATCTCGTTGACCCTCAGTTGGATTTCGGCGATCACCATCACGCCGCTGCTGAGCTACCTGTTTTTCAAGCCGCTCGGCAACCCGGCCGACGTCCCCGCGGCCGAACCGTCGACGCAGAACGAGTCGACCCAGCCCGTCTCCGACACGGCCGCCGGCCGGGCCGACGACCCCTACGGCGGGATCGTCTTCACGACCTACCGCAGCCTGCTGGTCATGGCCTTGCGGTTTCGCTGGCTCGTGGTGATCACCTCGGCCGTGTTGCTCGTCGTCGCGCTGTTCGGCTTCGGCCTGGTCAAGCAGAGCTTTTTCCCGCCGGCGAACCGCCCCCAATTCATGGTCGACGTCTTCTTGCCCGCCGGCACACACATCCGCGAGTCGGAGTTCTTTTCGGACCGGGTCGGCGAGTTCATTTTGGACCAACCCGATGTCACTCACGTTTCGACCTTCGTCGGCGGCGGGGCCCTGCGGTTCATGCTGGTCTACACGCCGGAACGAGAAAATCGGGCGTTCGTGCAGTTCTTGGTCGACGTGCAAGACGAAGACTCGATCGACGGGCTGATCGAGACGCTCCAAACGCATCTCGATTCGAATTACCCCAATGCGAATGCCGTGGCCAAGAAGTTCCTGCTCGGTCCCGGCGACGGGGGGCGAGTCCAGGCACGCTTCCGCGGCCCCGACCCGGAACGACTGAGGGTTTTGGCCGACCGAGCCCGGTTGGTCCTCGAACAGGATGGCGGTGCGGTCTGTGTCCGCCACGACTGGCGAGAACGTGAAAAGGTCCTTCGCCCCGGCCTGTTGGAAATGCAAGCCCGACGCAACGGGATCACCCGAGTCGAGGTCGCGCAGGCACTCGAAACCAGCTTCGAGGGACGCGTCGTCGGCTTTTATCGCGAACCGGGCAGCGAAGGCGCCGGCGTCTTCCCCCAGGAAACCCGCCTGCTGCCGATCGTCGCACGTCCGCCCGAATCGGAACGGACCGACGTGGCGGTGATCGACAGCCTGCAGATCTGGAGCCCCGTCGCCGGCCGGATGATCCCACTCAGTCAGGTGACGTCGGGTGTCGAGTTCGCCTGGGAAGACCCGATCGTCCGCCGACGTGACCGATTCCCGACGATCACCGTCCACGCCGACCCACGTTCCGGTTTGCCGAGCGAACTGTTCAACCGCGTCCGGGCGGAGATCGAAGCGATCGAATTGCCGCCCGGCTACCGCCTCGATTGGGGCGGCGAGTATGAGGATTCGAACGACGCCCGCGCGGCGCTGGCCCAACCGCTTCCCGCGGCACTGGCCATCATGATCTTCATTGTCGTCTGCCTGTTCAACTCGTTTCGGGTCACCCTGGTGATCTGGTTGGCCGTGCCGCTGTGCATCGTCGGCGTCACCGCCGGATTGCTGCTCACCGGACAACCGTTCGGGTTCATGGCGCTCTTGGGTGTGCTCGCGCTGGGAGGTGAGCAGATCAAGAATTCGATCGTCGTGCTGAATAAGTTCACCACCGAAATCGCGGCCGGCGGAGACCCGTACCGGTCGATCTTGGACGGCTGCGTGATGAAGCTGCGGCCCGTGTTGATGGTCGCCATCACCACCGTGCTGGGGATGATCCCGCTGCTTCAAGACCCGTTCTTCGTCGGCATGGCCGTGTCGCTGATGTTCGGCCTGATCTTCGCGTCGGTGGTGACGATGTTCTTGGTGCCGGTGCTCTACGCGATCTTCTTCAGCGTACACGAACCGAAATGACCCGCGAAGCCAAGTGACCCGCGGCGATCAGCTCGCCACGGGCATCGAAAAAGACTCGCTTGCGTCCCGATTCCGGACAGCGTTTGGCACCACCATGGCCGGCGTCTGCCGGGTGTCCTTTGCCCGCACCGAGTATCTCCTGCCCGGAATCGATCTCGGAAGGACGCCCTCCCCGGCCGTTTGCTCACGGGCCGATCCCTTGCGGGCTTGGGCGTTGAACCGCACGGCCGCGTTCGGCTGCCGACACATTCGGGTAAGGAATCAATCCTCCAGGTCAAATGTCTTGGTCACCGCTGTGTCGCCGACTTCGATCGTCAGGCCCGAGTTGAGCGACGTGTACTTGACCGGAATCAGACTCTTGGGAGCGGCAACATTCGATGCCGAATCCGGGTCGTAGTCGTCGCTCTCGATGTCGGCCGCCGGTGCGGTTTCTGTCGTGGAGTATTTGTTGATCGTGACCAGGTGAATCCCCTTCACGGCGCCATCGCCACTGTTGGGGGTGCTCATCTTCGCGACCCCTTGCGCGTCCGTGCGGCCGATCGCGACGACCGGTTTGCTGTGCGTGGTGTTGTTCACCATGCTGATGTTGGCACCTTCGAGCGGTGAGCCCTTGTAGGTCACCGTGATCGAGACGGGGACAGTCGGGAATTCGGCACTCGGACCGCCGCATCCCGACACCAGGACCAGCGCAGAAAGGCACAAGCTCGCATAGGACAATGATTTCATGTTCCACTCGGAGTGTTTGGAAATAGCGGGGTTTGAAAATAGCAATGAGATGACGCGAGGAGCGAGTGTCAATCGCCCTGCATTCCCCAGAGTATCGTTCCCGCCGGTCACGGACAACGGCAAGCCGCACCGCCTGGAAACCGACGGCCTACAAAAAAATTCGCCATTACCACTTTTTCGGTTGACGCCGTCGCAACGGCCGCCCGTTTCGCCTTAAATGCCTTGACAGGTCCTTAAGGTGCCAACAGAATAGAGCTCAGTTGGCGGCGCTGTGCCTGCGCGGAAGGTGGCTTGATCCGGTTGTCCGACAAGTCCCGTTCGAAACGGTCTCTCTTCTGCACTTCGTCCAGTGTTTTTCTTCTCTTTTTTTTGATGATTTCCTACTCAGGAGGTTTCGTATGTTTCGTTCCCAATCTCGGCGTGAAGGCTTCACGCTGGTAGAACTGTTGGTGGTCATCGCGATCATCGGCGTCATGGTCGGCTTGTTGCTGCCGGCCGTCCAAGCGGCTCGTGAAGCCGCCCGGCGGATGCAGTGCAGCAATCACTTGAAACAGTACGGCTTGGCTCTGCACAATTACGAGAGCACCTACAAGCTGTTGCCGCCTCGAAAAGGCGGGACCATGGGCGGTGGCAACACAGCCCGTTTCGATGGCAATTATTTCCGCAAGAGCGCGTTCCTGCCGCTGTTGGGCTTCATCGAGCAGCAGGCACTGTTCGATATGGTGGCCGCTGGAGCGACTCTCTCCAACGGTCACGTCATCCCGCCCGGCGGACCCGCCGGTTGGTACGGGAATGCCGAGTGGCTGCCGAACCGGGCGAACATTTCGACCAATTTCTGCCCGTCGGATGTCAACCCGCAAGGCCAAGGCAACCATGGTCATAACAGCTACGC
>RECD01000188.1 GCA_007694185.1 Planctomycetaceae bacterium | reverse complement strand
GTGGTTGAACCCAGCGACGCCTTCCGCCACTTCAGCAGTCATCGGCCCCGCCGAAGTCGCAGGCGTGCAGCCAAACCGAGCATCCGGGCAACGCCCATCAACGAGGCAGAGCAAGGCAGGTCGCAAACCCAGGGAGCCCGGACAATTCTTCAACCAAAAATCGGTTTCCGCCAAATACCCGCGATAGCCGCCCAGTCGGTCTACGGGCGATCCCATCCCGGCGACGCCGTGAAACCGACGGCGAATTCAATCCGTTAAGCTTGACCGTGGAAAAAAAACCGGAAATAATCATGAACCGCCCGAGCCACGATGACCCGCGACTGGGGATAAATGGCCCAGTGATCATTCACGCTAGATCCGAACTGAATCAATGCCAAGTTCCCCGACTGAGTCAGCACGCAAAAGAACACGATGCGACCAACGACCAGCCGAGATTTTATCCGCGTCGCGCGCCAGCGATTTAACGCCGCTGAGGTGCTTTTTGACAATGATCTGACACTCGATGCCCAGTACGTCGGTGGCTATGTGGTCGAATGTGCTTTTAAGGCACTCATTATCGAGGCAACTGCGGAAGCCGATCGTCCGGCGAAGCTGATTCGCATCACACGCGGTGCATCGATGCACACGCCCGAAACGCTCTTGCAAGAATTGCGAAACGTCGGTATTCGTCTTGACCCCGAAATCGCGAAGCGATTGCGTCGCTTCGACTGGGAAGTTTCATTGCGGTATGAGACGGGACGAAGAAGTCGAGGCGAAACGAAGGGACTCTTAAAAACCTGCACAGACATCTTAAATTGGGCCGAGGAGCTAATCATATGACTGTTGGTACAACCAAGTGGGAATCCAAACGAACCGACGAATCTCGCATGGTCGAGACGAAGCTATTGGAAGCCGGGTTTCAACGCGTCGATGCATATCGATACAATTCCGCCTCGCTTCGAGTACGAATTGTGGATGAACGGTTTGAGGGAGTTGATCGTGAAGGACGCGACGCGATGGTTGAAACTTATATTGACTCGCTGCCGACCAACACCCAAGCAGACATCGTCAATTTGGTTTTGGTTACCCCCTCCGAGCTAGATGCTCCATCGGAAACTTTTCGGGGGTTTATGCTCAATACCGAGTTCGATAATCCAAGTCCGTCAATGCTGTAACGAAAGCTGCGGTGAACCAAACCGTGCGCCGGAGCGACGGCGACGCGTTTTCGTAATGGTTGCTTCTTATTTCTCCGCCCGGTGACGGCGACCGTTGGTTTTTTGGGTGGATGCATGCCCGATTTCGTACCAGACATAGACGAGGCCACAGTTCAGAGATTGGTTGAGCGTGACTTTCCGTCTGGCGTCATTGATCGAGTACATTCAATTCTGGCGACCTATGGAACTGGGTCGCACCATTTCGAGCGCAATCGAGTTCTTGCCGCAGTGTTAAAACTCGCGGACGGCGATCTGTTGGAATTGCAGCGACAATTAGGGGTTGCGGACGCGGACTTCCGTGATGTCGTGGGTGCAGCAGAGTACCCGGCGCAAATGAAAATCGGATTCGTTGGAATGGAACGTATCGGCCCAGATCGCCTCCACGAGCTTAAAGAATTGGACTGGCAGGAGTATTCCGCTTGGCTCGCCAGAACATAGGCAGGAATCAACTACCACTAAATGGTTGCCGACCTTGAACGGTATCGTAGAATTGACGATGAATGCGTTGGACACAGAGCACTCGATCATCCGTTAGGGCAATGGTTGCTCAACTGCTCGTGCCCGGTCAACGCGAGCGCTACCCGTCTGTATCATGCTTCACTCACTTCGTCGAATTTTGCTGCGGCACGACCCACTGCTTGAAGCAATACAGCGGGGTGACATCGTCCTCGCTCGTCTCATCATGCGAAGTCAACTGCTGACCGTTATTGGCGCGCCTCGGTACTACGGAGATACTGCCGATTGCATTCCGAATGGAGAACTCGCCTCCCAAATTGCAATGGATGCCGAATCGATGGACAACAATAACGCCATCAATCCGTATTCAATATCTCATGGCGAGGAACTATGCGTCGTCGCCTTTACAAACGACCGCCATTTTGTACGCTTTCAACGCCGACTTACTTTTGAATCGGATCAAGTCACTGCAATTCCAAAGTACGGCATCACTGGTGAGGCTTTATTGTCGCTCATCGACCAGCGATCGAGTATCGTATTCAATCCCGGTTCATCCGACCAAATGACTGTTCACCATGGGACCTTTGCCAATCCAAACGCCGGGTAACCAAGCGGACTAGCCGCCAGCGCGTTTAAAATGGATGATCAATCTCGGACACCCGATTACCGCAGCCGTTTTTCGACTGAAGATCCAATGCGCACTTTTGATTTAACTGTTTTTATATTGCTGTTGGCCCTGTCTTGTTGCACAACAACTGCCGGGCAGGAGCCTGCGGCCAAGTCGTCCTTTAAACCTGGTGTTTTCCAGATTCAGGGCTACTACGGAGGGCTGCCGTTCTACACTGCATTTCACCAGCAGATGACGACGCGTCTTTTGCTTCTCAAGGCCGCACCCGCGATACCGGAACTTGCCGGATACTTGCTACTTACTGACGCACAGTCTCAAAGCTTCAAGGATTTAAGACTTCCCGACCGTTCAGCACTTACCGAAGCACAAGTGGCGACACTTTTGGACCCGAACATCGCTTTCGATGAAGATTTGCTTGACCCGTCGTTCTACGGCATTTTGAGTGAAGCTCAGCGAGAATTGCTTGACCGAATTTCCTTGGAGTTCGACGGGCTGTCGGGACTGTCGCGAAAGTCGATCGCAGACCGACTTTCGATTTCCGAAACTACGCGAACTCGAATCGCCGAAACGCTGGTCTCGTATCGCGAGAACGGATGGCTTCCCTACTTTCGTTACGAATTCGCCGCGAAACTTCCGCCCGACTACGAATACCGCAGGTGCGTCTATGTCGGCCAATTCCTGCTCGCTCTCGATCACACAATTGCCGAACACCTGAATGTTCAGGAACTTAAAGCATTGAACGACTGGATCGAAACAACACGACCTCCCCGTGATGTCGTTGATGCGATCAAGAAAGCGGCGCCTTTACCCGGTGGCCTGTTCTCGATCAATCTATCCCCCGGCGAATAAGCATCGTTTCCACGGAAGATCGCGGGCAGACGGTTGGTGATGTCAAATCCTCGGTGCTATCCCCATGAATCGCAACGTTAAGGCAAAAAATGCGGAGCACAGCTAAGATCCTGGCGGGAATCGCGATCGCTGTCGTGCTATTTGTCTTTGCGGCCTACGTCGAGTTGACCGCAAGGAGCCGTTACGGGGGCACGATGTCGATTGACGGTCTCCCAATTAACAACGCTCGTGTGACTGGAACCTGGACGCCGGATATTTTCTGGGTCGGAAAAGCTTGGGCGATTGAAATACAATCTGCGGAAGATCTGGAACTCAGGCTCGATGGCCGGGTGTATGTCATTCCCAAAGGCTCGCACGAGCTTTATTCAAATCACGATGCCACAAACACCGGAAAATTTGGTAGCCGAGATTTTTGGGGCTACCCCGAAAAGGTCGAAGTCCGCCCGCTTAACCGAATGCCCTAACCACGCTGTGAACGGGGGCCGGCGATCGCGAGGGTTTTATCGTCATCGTGCCTTGGCGGCGTACCGGTAACCGCCGCCGTTCGTGGACTGAAGCAATGCACCACACCCAATCGCTGCGTCGCTGCTTTGTCTCGAGCATGCTTCTCGTCGTTGCCGGGTGCGGCCTGTTTCGCGGATACAGCGTGGAGGAATGGTGGCGCCGTGTGATCGAGGTGGACGCAGGCAATTTTACTGACATCAAGCATTTCACTATTCAGGGCATCGATTACTCGCACCACTTTCGATTTGCATTTGGTGACCGCTCAGATCTTGACGCGATCATTCGCAAGCATCGACTTGAGACGGAGTCAGAATCACGTCATTTTCAAGAGGAGCTGTTGCTTTCAACGAAATCATTACCTTTCGACTGACCTATCCGAAATGCTGCGGGCTCGCCGACGCAAACGCTGCCGAAGCGTTGCTATTCGCGTCGGAACGGGTCGATCGTTTGTGCGGATACACGACCGAGATGTGGACCATGCTCGCGGACGTCGTGTTGCGGGAGTGGTTCGGTTTACGACTGCCGCCGTCCAAAATCCCATGGGACGAGCCGATTTTCTTGCCGCCACACCTGCGATTGGTCTACTGTCTCGATCGCTCGTACGCTCGCCAGGCCCGTTCGAGTATCCATCGTCGGTATTTGTCGCGAAAACGAGGGTCGCTGGACAAGTCGATTTTTTCAGGATTCGGACTATCAGTTCCCGATGACATCCAACTCGAGCGGGACGGGTTGCTGTTTTTGTTCCGGCAGTCCGAGCACTTTCGCTCAGCGAGTGATTACCTTTTTATCACGCAGAACGTGTATGCTGATGGGTACGAACTGAGCCTTAAGTAACCGTGGCATCCTCGGGAGCGGCGTAGTGGCCGGATCGGCCTCTGCCGGATCTTGGGTTGCCACTCCGCCCTCCGGGCTGGCAAGCCAATTGATAATGCTCGGCTTGGGCTTGGCATTGTGCGGAAAGTAGCTGTCTGTTTTTTCTAGTCCGTTGGGTACGGCCACCGTCTGGTGACGGTAGCTACGCTCGCCAGGGCGTGGATGTGGCGACAGATATTTCCCGCGCGATGCTTACTCGCCCGGCAAGGATGTGTCGGTTTTTCGGGCCAACGGCCCAGTCATTTGCCTAGCCCAGCCCAGCCCAACGGGCTGTGGTTCCGGGTTTTCGAATTCGTAAAAGGGCCAACGGCCCGACCATTTGCGTGATGGGTCAATGCCGAGCGTATCGCGGGTGCAGTTCAATCGTGCGGTTTCGGCAGTAGAACAGGTTTTCGTAACCTTGGGCGCGCGATCGTGGAATGGTGTGGCTATCCGCTTCTTTGTCGCAAATGGTTGGGCCGTTGGCCCTTGCGGTACGTATTGCCCACGTAACCAGCCCGGTGGGCTGGGCTAGGCAAATTGTTGGGCCGTTGGCCCCTGGGAGCGGACGCAGCAAAAGAGCTGCCGTGCCTATGGTGCCGCTCACGTTTCAGGTTCCTGCCCTGCTGCTTCCCGGCTCGTACTCAGCATCGCGGTAATCGTACTCAGCTTCGCGGCACTCGTACTCGATCCCGGGAGCCTGCATGGCATGCAGCATGCAGGAAGGTGCCGGCTCGGAACGCCTTGGCTAACGAATCACGCCCCGCTTGAGGATGCTCGCCGTTGATTGTGGCGAGCGGGGGTGGGGGCGAGGTGGGAGCGGGATTAAGATTAGGAGCAAGATTAAGAGTACGAGGATGTGGATGCGGGGGGGTATTTCGGCCTGGGGTGGCGGCTGGAGTTGGGCGGCGTTGTTAACGGCGAGTTAAGTCCGTGTTAACGGCGGGTTGTTGGCTCGAGCCATTGGTCGACGAGTTCTCCCACGTTCTCGCGAAAGCCGTCGATTGAGGTGTCTTGAAAGGCGTCGCTCTTGTCCGAACGCATGATCGCGATGGCCACGGCTTTCCTTTCCAGCCAGTCGCTGGGGCCGAAGTCTCGGGTGTCCACGTAGACATCGGCCAAGCCGCTTTCCAATTTTCGGACCAGCACCACGCCTCGCTTGCCGCGGACGATGTGGTAGTGCGTCGCGACGGTCAACAGTACCGCACCGGTCAACATGCCCGCCACGAAGGTAGTCAATCTGCCCACTGCTTGATTCTCCGCTGATGAACGCCGTTTTCGGCCGGTTGGCCAAGCCATCCAGCTCTGCCGGCAGGGTAGTCGCGGGCGAATAATGGGGGCAAGTCCAACCGGACCGCTGATCCGTCGTCTAGCGCAATTTCCGGGAAGGGTGGGAACCTATTCGGAGCCGAGTGACAATGGGCGTGAAATTTTCCCTGGAAGGTTACTCGGTGTTAGCGCCATTCTATTTGCGGATGGCCCGATGTTTGGCTATTCATCGCTACGAACGATCGCTTTCTCGGCATCAAGCCGGGCGGGCGACGGGAACGAACCGAGAAAATTGGCATGACTTGGAGCAAACTGACTGATTCTGACTGGGAATCCATCAAGAATTTCTTCCCACCCACCGCTCGCGTGGGACGTCCACCGACCTGTAGGCGGAAATCGATCGACGGGATTTTGTGGGTGTTGTACCACGACGCGCCGTGGCGAAATCTGCCGAAGGAATTTGGAGCTTGGCGTACGATTTACGGCCTGTGCCAAGCCTGGATCGCGAACGGGACGCTGGGCCAAGTCATCGCAAAACTGGAGTTTGACATCCCCGCCGGCAAGGGTGAGCTGATTGCTCAGGGAAATGCGGACGCAGCTCGGGTTCGCCAGGCTGAAGCGGCCCCGGTGGGTGCGGTTGTGGATGACGCGGTGCCTGCTGAAGCGGCTCAGGATGAATCGGTCTCGGTGGGTTAAGCGCAGGATGGGCAGGTTGAGGATCAGGCGGTTCCGGTGGGTGCGGGTCAGGATGGGGCTGGCGACTCGAACGGGTATGCCGTTAATGGAGAGGTTTCCGTGACTCAGCCGCAGCCTTCCAGCGAACAGCGTGTTGTCGATGAGGCCCAGCTGCCGACCAGGTAGCCTGGTGGCACGCGAAATCTCGGGTTTACTGAGTCCGTTGGCAAACAAGACGCGTGTTTTTTTGGCCGAGCGATTTTTTTTCTCGGCCGATGACCAGACGTGTCACACTGGTTGGCGATCCTAGTGGAGACAAGACCTCGCAGGGCCATTTCGGCCTCGGGTCAGTCGACCAACCAGGAGCTTAACGATGACCCGTGTTACCGCGACACCGACCCGCCAGTTGACTAACCGCCAGCCGCTTTCCGCCGGTCCTCTGCGATTGATCCGCCGGGCGATGGAGGATTCCGATCGCTTCGTGATCGAGCTCGATTATCTCGATGCGGCAGGCCGCCGGACGCGGCGGGTGATCAGCCCGATTCGATTTGCGGGACGCGATCGGCTGTTGGCAATGTGCCTTTGCCGGGGTGAGCCTCGTCAATTTCACTTGGGCCGCTGTGAAAATATGCGGTTGAGTCGCGCGGAGCTGTTCGTGATGCCGCTCGGCGAACCGGAATCGGTCGATCCGAACGAAATTTCGGGCACCGGGGCGCCGACGGTGGCACGGGAGTTGGCTGGCGTTTAAGTTGAGGCGACATGCCGGTACGTTCGACGGGTGCGACCTGCCGGAAGCCGCTTCATCCAACCCGAAACGACCCCAAGCGCCGATGCAGCCTTCGCCCGAATCGTCGCCGACTCGGGTTCGACACGGCGTCATCGGCTTTCTCGCGCTGGCGGCGATTTTCGCTTACCTGTGCCGCAATTGTCTGGTCGTCGCGGAAAGCCAACTGCGAGCCGAATTGGGGCTGAGCGAGCAGCAGATGGGGTTCATTTTGGGCCCCGCTTTTTTTTGGGCTTATGCGCTTGCCCAGATCCCCACCGCGTGGCTCGGTGAACGTTTCGGTTCTCGGCGTTGCCTTCCCGCCTTTGCGGCCGCCTGGTCGATCGCGACGGCGGCGATGGGCTTTGCGACCGGGTTCGGGATGTTGGCGATCAGCCGGATGGCTGGGGGGATCGCTCAGGCCGGGTTGTTCCCGGGTGCCGTGCGGACGGTTTCGTTGTGGGTTCCTCAGCGAAGTCGGGCGACGGCCAGCGGGATTTTGGCGGCGGCGATGTCGATCGGCGGGGCGATCGGAGCCGGATTGACCGGTTGGTTGTTGGGATACTTTTCGGCGGCGACGATTTTTGTGTTGTTCGCGATCCCCGGGTTGGTTTGGGCGGTCGCGTTTGGGTGGTGGTTTCGCGAGCAACCGGACCAGCACCCCGGCGTCAACGACGCGGAACTCGAATTGATCCGGCGGTCGGCTCCCGGCGCCGCCCCGCCCCGCAAGACGCTCCCCAGCGGCGTGTTGTGGGGGGCGATGGTGACCAGCCCCGCGGCCTGGTTGATTTGTGGCCAGCAGTTTTTTCGCGGTGCGGGATACGCATTCTTTGCCAGTTGGTTCGCGACCTACCTGATGGAATCGCGTGGCGTGTCGATCACGCAATCGGGGCTATTGACCGCCCTGCCGTTGCTGGCGACGGTGCTGGGCGCGATGCTCGGCGGCGGGATTTCCGATTCGATCTTTCGCGTCACCGGCAGCCTCGCCTGGGCCCGCAAAGGGGTCGCCTCGATCAGCCTCGCCGTCTGCGCGGTGCTGGTTTTTTCGGCTTTTTTTGTCGCTGACCCGACCATCGCGGTGCTCGTGATCAGCGGCGGGGCGTTGTTGGCCGCTGTCGCCGGGCCGGCCGGTTACACGGTGACCATGGACATGGGCGGCGGCAACGTCGCGTCGCTGTTCAGCACCATGAACATGCTCGGAAATTTCGGCGCAGGGTTAATCCCCTGGCTCGTCCCCCGCTTCAAACTCTGGGTCGATGAATCGCCGGAATTGCTAGCAATTTGCGACGGAAACAGTTGGAACGCTGTCCTGCTGCTGTTTTCGGCCATGTATTTGGGCAGCGCCCTTTGTTGGCTGTTCCTGTCGACCCGCGGAACCGTTTTTGACCAATCTCCCTTTTTTCGAAATGTCCACGATGCCCCAGCGAATTGATCCCACCCGCAGTCTCGTGCAAGCCGGGATCGCCCGCGTCGACATCACCCCGACCGTCGGGATTTATCACCGGATGTGGGGCGCGGCGACGCACGACCGATCGACCGGGATCCATCGCCCGCTCACCGCAACGGCGCTGGTGCTCGCGCCGCTTGACGGCACCGAGGAAGATCACGGGTCTCCACAGATCGCGATCGCGATCGACCATTGCCTGCTGTGGCCCGCCGAAATGGAAACGTTGATCAGTGCGATCGCGGCGTCGGCCGAAGTCGATGCGTCGGCGATCCGAGTTTACTTTTCGCATACCCACGGCGCGGGGCTGATGGGATTGGAACGGCGAGATTTGCCCGGCGGTGACCTGATCCCCAGCTACCTCGATGAGTTGGCGACCAAAGCCGCCGAGGCGGTCGGCCAAGCGATCGCGCAGGGCCAACCGGCAACGATCACCTACGCCAGCGGACGCTGCTCCTTGGCGACCAACCGCGATTACCTCGACCCGGCCACGAACAAATACGTCTGTGGGTTCAACCCGGACGGCACGGCGGACGACACGTTATTGATCGGGCGGATCACGAGCCGCAGCGGCGTCTGTCTCGGGACGATTTTGAATTACGCCTGCCACCCGACGACGTTGGCTTGGGACAACACGCTGATCAGCCCCGATTATGTCGGAGCCGCCCGAGAAGTGCTCGAAACCGAAACGAACTCGCCCTGTTTTTTCATCCAAGGGGCATCGGGCGACGTCGGCCCACGTCACGGATTTGTCGGCGATTGTGAAGTCGCGGACGCGAACGGCCGACAACTCGGGCACGCCGCCCTGGCGGCACTCACCGGGATGCTGCCGCCGGATCGAACGTTTCGCTACGCCGGCCCCGTCGTTTCCGGGGCGACCATCGGGACGTGGAAGTGCGAACCGCTCGACGAAGCGGCTGATCAGCAGGACGCCGTCTTCGGTTCGGCGATTTGCAACGTCGAATTGCCGCTGCGGCGTGACCTGCCGGACCGAGACGAATTGCTGGCCGAGCAACAAGTTTGGCAAGCGAAACAGCGGGCGGCGAACGAGGCGGGTGACGCGGCTGGTGCAGCCGATTGTCGGGCGATGATCGAACGGGCGACGAGGCGATTGGTGCGCGTCGGGCATTTGCCTCAAGGCGACACGTTTCCCTATCAAGTCCGTCTATGGCGGATGGGGAACGTCATCTGGGTGCCGCTGAACGGCGAGCACTACAACGTCTTGCAGACAGAGCTTCGTCGCCGCTTCCCCGATTTGACGCTGGTCATCGCGACGGTCGTCAACGGTTCGGAAGTTTGGTATTTGCCGGACGCCGAATCCTACGGCAAGGGGCTGTATCAAGAAGAAGCTTCGATACTGGCTCGCGGCAGTCTGGAGCTGCTGATCGAAGCGTTAACGGGCACGATTCGGCAGCTCGTAGGCGAACCCGCGGGCGACACGGCATCGGCGTAGCGAACGAAAAGGATTCAAAATCACGGACCGCGGCAAGTCGGTTCCACGGATCGGTCCCGGGGGACAAGACGCGGGCGGCACCGTGTTGCGATCGGAAGCCTTCAAGGAGTGGCATCGATCATCGGAGGGTGGCGCGCGAGATCCGATCGGGGAACCGATTGCGGGACGGCATCGATTGTCGATTCCCAGCCTTCGCGGCAGGTCCC
>RECD01000221.1 GCA_007694185.1 Planctomycetaceae bacterium | reverse complement strand
GGAACTACGGAAGGTGCCACCCACTTTTGTCCCTCGCGTTACCTGGCTGGTGCATTCTGGGCCGCTCCAAACGCTGGGCCTGGCAGCAGCGCGGCGTCGATCACGATCACGATCACGATCACGAGCACGAGCACGAGCACGAGCACGAGCACGAGCACGAGCACGAGCACGAGCGCCGCTTCGCTGAGCAGGAGCGGGATTGCCGCGTTGGTGTGCGATGCGTTGGTACGGACCGCCAAAGGCGAACGGAAGCCAAACCGTCGCCGGATCGCCGGATTCGCTTTGCCGAAGCTAATCCTGGGCCGTCTCTGCGGCCAGTTTCGCTTCGAACCAATCGAGTTCCTTGGCGATCCCCTGCGCTAGCGATTTGGGCCGCAGCCGCTCCGGCAAGACCGACCAGGCGTAGGTTTCGACTTCGTAGTGCCCGGTAAACTCTGGCGCATCGGGTTGCCCCAACGCACGCACGCACTCGAGGATCGCCGCTTGGGTGCTGGCCAGTTGCCCCAATCGCTGCCGGAAGATCGGCACGTGAAAGTGGATTCGCAGATGCCGGTCGGTCTGCGGGTCGGGTTTCCTGCGACGGTTCGCGGTAGAACCCTGGCGGGATTCCGCCTTGTCCAATTCGGCGAGCCAGCGCGGCAAGTCTTCGACCAGTCGGAAGTCGCCGTCGGCGTCGAGAATACCGGTCTGGTGCAAGTAGCGGTCTTCCGCGAAGCCTCGCAATTCCTCGATCACCGCCTGACGCCGCTCCGCCGAGTACTTCGCGAGCGGCACGTCGATCGCGCCGCTGACCTGCACCTTGCCGATCATCAGTCCCGCTTCCGCGTAGGCCGCCAGCGCGCCGGCTTGCGATTCGAACATGACCGCGGAGTGACAAATGTCGTGGCAAACGGTCAGGTACCGCCGGTGATGTCGCAGCGGTAGTTCTCGTTCGAAGAAGCCGATCACGTCGTCGCAGCGGTCGAGCAGGCAGCCCGGTTCCGGCTCGATCGCGATCACGATCCGCCGCCCTGAGCGACGTTCGAGCTTCTTCAACTCGTCCGCCAATTCCCGCAACCGCTCGCCGGCACGCGACACGTTCTCGTCGTCCGGCCCCGTTTCGCGAGCCGAACGGCCCAGTCGCCCGGGCCAGCCCAACGGCAGGGTGCTGATCGATCCGATCGGTCCGTCGCCTCGTCCCAGCATCCGGACGAACAGCTCGGCCAATCGCAGCGTGTAATCGGCTCGCGCGGCATCCCACCACGCCGGCCGATAAACGCGGTGCTTGACGACGGGTAAGTGAAAATTGTCGTAGGGAAAGCCGTTGAAAGTCAAAGGGCTCAAGTCCCGCTCCGCCAACCACCCGGCGAACGCTTCGGCTTCACCGGGACCAGCCAATTCTTTTGCCGCCGACGCCGGAATCCACAAGCCGACCGGCAGCGGCCCGGCGTCCGGCCGGCTTCGTCGTCGCCGCCGTGCGATCGCCGCCGCGTGCGTTTCCAGCGTCTGGCGGATCGTCGACAAATCGGTGCCGGCGTGAACGTTGGTGCAATAGCCGATGCGGGGTGGGGGACAATCCATGACGACGAGGAGGCTCCGTTGGAGGTGGTTGAAACGCGTCGTGAAGCGGCGGTCCGGTCGATCAGCCTCCGCGGCTGATCAGCTCACGAACCGGCATCGGCTCGCGACGGCCGGTTGCCGCTTTTCGCCACCCGATTCTCGTTTCCCATGCTTCCCCATGGAGGCTGCCCGAGCAATTAGACTGTTCAAGTCCGTGGAGGCGTGTCGCCGCCGTGGCATCTTGGTCGATTGTACCGCCCTTGAACACTCACCCGGATTCGGTTTGCCGTGATCGGATTGATTCAGGCCAGCTTGGCCCCTCATGTGATGATGATTCGGATCGCTTCGTTGGTCGCGTTGGCAGTGGGGATGCTGGTCCCCCAGCCCGCTTGGGCTCAACCGCTGATCAACGCCAAGTACGACGGCCGCCCCGACCCGTTTTACCCGATCGACATCTGGTTTGCCTCGCCCAACGACCAGCGACTCGCGTCGGGAGCACCGGGGCCGCAGTACTGGCAGCAGCGTGCCGATTACGTGATCGACGTGACGCTGGATGACAAGCGTCAGCGGATTTCAGGAAAGGAACGGATCACCTACACGAACCGATCGCCGCATCCGCTGACCTACCTCTGGCTGCAATTGGACCAGAACCGTTATCGCCCTGATTCCGAAGCGATGCTGACAGCGCCGGCACCGAGCCTCGAGGGGCGTGTTCCGTTTTCTCAGCTCCGTTCGCTGTTGGTCAGCGAATCGTTCCCGGGCGGCTTCGAGATCGGCTCGGTGCTCGCCAAGGACGACACGCCGCTGCCGCACACGGTGATCGGCACGGTGATGCGAATCGACTTGCCGGAAACGCTGATGCCGGGCGAAAAGATCGAGGTAAAAATCGAGTTCGCCTACCAGATCACCGACGCGAAGCTGATCCGCAGCCGCGGCGGGTACGAATTTTTTCCCGATGACGGCAACTACATCTACGAGCTGGCCCAGTGGTTCCCGCGGCTAGTCGCTTACACCGATTACGGCGGCTGGCGGCATGACCAATACGTTCGTTACGGCGAGTTCACGCTCGAGTTCGGCGATTACGAGGTCCGGATCACCGTCCCCGAAGACATGATCGTGGCCGCGACCGGCGAATTGCAGAACCCGGACGAGGTATTGAGCGAAACGCAGCGGCAACGGTTCGCCGAAGCCGCGACGGCAAAGCAGCCGGTGTTCGTGGTCACCCCGGAGGAAGCTAAGGCGACCGAACAGCAGGGGGGGAAAACGCCGCCCGCCGAAACGAAGACTTGGGAATTCCACGCGGAGAACGTTCGTGACTTCGCCTTCGCGGCCAGCCGCAAGTTCATCTGGGACGCCGTCGGGCATCCTGCCCAGGATCGGACCGTGATGGCGATGTCGTATTACCCCAACGAAGCCGAACCGTTGTGGAGCCAATACTCGACGGCTGCAATCGCGCACACGCTCGACGTCTACGGCAAGTTCACCTTCGATTACCCCTACCCGGTCGCGATCAGCGTCAACGGGCCGATCTACGGGATGGAATACCCGATGATCTGCTACAACGGTCCCCGCCCCGAAAAGGACGGCACCTACAGCCAAGCGACCAAGTACGGGCTGATCTCGGTGATCATCCACGAGGTCGGACACAACTGGTTCCCGATGATCGTCAACAGCGACGAACGCCGCTGGAGTTGGATGGATGAGGGGCTGAACACCTTCCTGCAATACCTGGCGGAACAGGAATGGGAACCGGATTACCCCAGCCGCCGTGGCGAACCGGCGGACATCGTCGGCTTCATGGCCAGCCGCAATCAACGGCCGATCATGACCGAAAGCGAATCGATCCTCCAGTTCGGCAACAACGCTTACGCCAAACCGGCCACGGCGCTCAACATCCTCCGCGAGACGATCTTGGGACGTGAGGTGTTCGACTTCGCGTTCAAGGAATATTCCAACCGCTGGCGGTTCAAACGCCCGATGCCCGAGGACTTTTTCCGCACCCTGGAAGACGCCTCCGGCCAATCGCTCGATTGGTTCTGGCGCGGCTGGTTCTATTCCACCGACCACGTCGACGTCGCGATCGATCGCGTGCGGTTGTACCAGATCGATCCGGGCGACCCGGACGAAACGTCGGACCGACGTCGCCGCGAACGCGAAGCTCGAGCCAAGTCGATTTCGGCTGAGCGAAACGAGGAACTGCCCAAAAAAGTCGACCGCGAACCGGGGCTGAAGGATTTTTACAACGACTACGACGACCTGGCTGTCTCCGATGACGACCGCAAGGCGTACCAGCGTTTTCTCGACGGGCTCGATTCCGACGAACGCAAACTGCTGAAACGCAAAACCAACTTCTACGTCTTCTCCTTCCGCAACGTCGGCGGGCTTGTCACCCCGATCATCTTCGACCTGGTTTTCGAAGACGATTCACGCGAGCGGATGACGATCCCCGCGACGATCTGGCGAGTCGATCCCCGCGCCGTCGATAAGTTGGTGATCACCGACAAGACGCTTCGCCGGATCGAAATCGATCCCCAACGCCAGACCGCGGATACGGACGAAGCGAACAACCATTGGCCACCGCAACTCGTCCCCAGCCGTTTCCAACTGTTCAAATCGACTCAGTCCGGCAACCCGATGCGAAAGGCGAAGGAGGCTGAAGCCAAGGCCAGGGATGCGAAGTCGAAGGATTCCAAGGAGCCTGAGGGCAAGGGGTCGGAAGCCAAAGAGTCGGAAGCCAAAGGGGGCGACAAGAAGCCTGTAAAACCTGCCGCCAAAGCGGATCAGCCTAAGCCAAATGCGGAGGCCGCGGCTCCGAAGAAACCGCAGGCCGCCAAAACGAAGGACACCAAGAACGCCAAAGAAGTGAAGTCAGTCGAGGAAGCCGAGTCGGAATCGCCGGCGAAGGATCAGCCTGCCAAGGAGAAAGAGAAGGAGAAGCCCAAGCCGAAACCGGCGAAGGAACCGGCGGCATGAGCCTGGCGTTGCCACCGACCCACGCTCCCAATTCGCAGCGGACCGGACTCCGGCCATGCTGCCCACGCTCACGGTGACGACCATGATGACGACGATGACGATGACGACGCTCTTTCCGCTGCTGCTAAGCGGCTTGCTGACTTTCCATCCGGGCCATTCGACGCGGGTCGAACTTCAGGTCAATGCCGAACAGCGGACGCTCGAGCTGGCGATGCGGATCGACCACAGCGACCTCGAGTCCGCGTTGCGCAAACGCTTCGGCATACCGCTGATCACAGAGAAAATGCAGGACGACGAGGCCCAGGAACGGATCGGCACCTACCTCCGCGAATCACTCCGGCTCGACAACGCCTCGCTGCGACCGACGCAATTTCGCTGGGTCGGTTGGGAACGCCGGCGGCTATCGAGTTGGATCTATGCCGAAATCGTGCTGGCGGGCGCCGACGAACCGCTCCCCGAAACGTTCACGCTCGAAATCAAGACGTTGCTGGAAGTCGAACCGGAACTGAACCACGTCGTCGCGATCCGTCAGGGCGAACAGACACGGTCGGTCGTGTTGGACCGCACCCAACCGCGGGTCCGCATCCCGACCAGCCTGCTCACCAAACCGGTTACGGCGACCGAGCCGATCGATTGAATTGACGCCGGTGATCCCGGTCCCAACCATCCCGGTCGTGACCAGGTTTCGGCGGAGGGTTCATCCCAACTTAGGATCGTGCGGTAAAAAAGTGTCCGGAACCTTTTGCGAGGAACTCGCCCTGCGGGTGCTTTGCACAAAAGGTTCCGGAAACTTTTTTACCTCTCATTGCTTAGGAACGGTCCCTCATGGCCTATCGGATTCGCAACGGGAAGTCGGTTCAAGGCAGCTTTCGAGCGACCGCCGTCGAACAGATCGACCGTTCGATCGCAGAGATCTTGGACGGCGAACTCGATCGCCACGAGGCCGTACACCAGGTGCGAAAGCGGTGCAAAAAATTGCGTGGCCTGTTCCGTCTCGTCCGTTCTCAATTCGACGCCTACGCCGACGAAAATAAGTTCTTTCGCGATGCCGCTCGCGATTTGTCGTTTGTCCGAGACGCTCAATCGACGCTCGATTGCTTCGACGATTTGCTGGAACGTTCCCGAGAGCATGTGGACGTGGAGGCGTTCGCGGCGGTCCGAACAGGGTTTGTCGAGCGGCGACAACAGATCGCCAGCGATCACGCCGGCTTGGACGAGAAACTGGATCGCTTCCTCAGCAAGATGCAGGAAGCTCGCCAGCGGGCCGTCCGCTGGAAGCTCCACGACGACGGCTTTTCCGCAGTCTCGGGTGGGCTAGTTCAAACGTTCCGCGACGGTCGCCAGACGCTGCGTAAAATCCGCCGAGAACTCAGCGACGAAAACATTCATGAGCTACGGAAAAGCGTCAAGTACCACGGGTACCATGCCGCGTGGTTGCGTCCCATCTGGCCGAGCCTGATGAACGGGTGGCGTCGTGCCACCGAACAGCTGGCTGAAGCGTTGGGGGACGATCACGATCTGGCGGTGTTCCACCAGACGCTGTTGAGCGACATGGGACACACGGCCAGCGATTCGGATCGCCAACTCCTCATCGAACTGATCGATCGCAGACGACGTGAATTGCAATCCGCCGCCCGACCACTCGCCGAGCGACTCTTCGCGGAAAAGCCGAAGCAACTCGGTTCGCGGCTCGGCAGCTACTGGAAAGTCTGGAAGGCGACGCGAGGCGATCGGCACAAGCCGTTCTGATTCGTTGCCAAAACGACGCTTTTATCGGCTGATAACGCCTCATCCCGACTCCTTTGAAGGGCCGAAGCGATTTAACCGGGTCTTAACAAATCCCCTGCCTTTTCATCACAGAACCCGCCCCACAATTGCCAGCATTCGGACCGGCAATGGCGACTCACTGGGAATCGGTTGAGTTCGCGAGTGCCGGATTCGGTCGCGACGATCCGGGACGCAGAAGTCTTCGTTCGCTGGCCCGCATCGCGGATCACACATTCCGATGCGATCCCGAGCTGAGCCTGCGGCGTCCGACGCCGAACATCACACCGCTGCATGGGGCTGTGGGTTCGCGTCCGCCGGAGATCGTTCGCAACTTTCGGTATTCCGATCCCGTTTGATTCGATGGCAATCGAAATTCCAGGTGTTGGCAAAATGAAACGCTTCCTCCTCGCGATGTTCCCGCTCGTGACGCTTTTCGCCGGTTGTGGCGAGCCCGGGAGGGCGAACTTCGAAATTTTCGAAGGCCTGCATCCGGTCAAGGGTGAACTGCGATTCAAGGGCGAACCGATCCCCGAGGCGTCGCTCCGCTTGCATCCGATGCCGCTCGGTTCCGACGGTCCGATCGTCTCGGCGGTGGTCGATTCCGATGGCACCTTCGAGGTCTACACCTTTCGTCCTGAAGGGAAAGGGCTCGGGGCGCCAGCGGGCGAATACCGAGCCACCGTCTCTTGGTTCGGGCCAACCGCCGGCATGACGGAAGACCAGAGAGACGAACTGAAAGAATTGCTCCCGGCAAAATACGGGCGTGCCCAAACCTCGCCCGTGAATATCCAGGTTGCAGTCGGCGAAAACGAGGTCGGCACGATCAGCCTGGACTGACAGAGCGATTCGCCATCGGCCAGCCATTTTGACCCGATGGCACGGGTTCGCGACTTTTCAAAATGCTGGCAGAGTACCCGCCGATCCGCATCCGGTCCGGCAACAGCTACCGATCCAGCGAAAACCGCCGCTCCGGCGAACCCCAGTGGTGAATGAAACGACCGATGTCGGCGACCGCCTGTCGCGGTTGCCGTGATTCCCCCCCCAGACCGATATGTCCAACCAAACCAAACCAGAAAACAATCGGATAGGAATTCGAATGATGAGAAACCGCAAGACAAACTCCCGGCGACCCGGGTTCACGTTGGTGGAACTGCTGGTCGTGATCGCGATCATCGGCGTCATGGTCGGGCTGTTGCTGCCCGCCGTGCAAGCGGCCCGCGAAGCGGCCCGACGCATGCAGTGCGGCAACAACTTGAAACAGTTGACGCTCGGCCTTCACAACTACGAAAGCTCTTACAGGACGCTTCCCCCGAGCCGGATCACGACCGGGGAATCTCGTCACAGTTGGTCGGCGTTCATGTTGCCATTCATCGAGCAATCCGCGATCTATGACATTTATAACTTCAACGTCCGCTGGTGGCGTCCGGAAAACTATCCGGCGACACAAACGATGATCCCGTCTTATGTTTGCCCGTCCAGCCCCAGCACCCGGATGATGCCCCCCGCAGCCGCTCAAGATAATCACGTCCTCGTGCCCGCGAACGGGTTCGGGCCTTCCGATTATTCGTCGACCAACGAAGTCCGCCGGTCGTTCTTTGAAGCCAACGGCTTGCCGTTCCCTCCCGGTATCCTCCGCGGATCGCCCGGAGCGATGGATCGCAATCGTCCGACCAAATTGGCGGACATCCTCGACGGCTTGTCCAACACGATGATGCTGGCGGAACGCTGCGGACGGCCGGAAATCTACTTCACCGGCAAGCGACCTTCGGGCATCGTGGTCGCCGACGGGTGGGGCTGGGCCGATTACGACAGCACCTCCGGCAGCGTGAACGGCGCGTCGATGGACGGGACGTTGCTCAACCGAACCAGCGGCAGCGCCCCCTACGCGACGACGATTCACGGCGGCTGCGCGATCAATTGCACGAACAACAGCGAGTACTATTCGTTCCACCCCGGCGGCATCAACATCAGCCTGGCGGATGGGTCGGTACGGTTCATGAGCGATTCGGTCAACGCGGCGATCCTGGGCGCCGTGATCACGCGAGCCGGCGGCGAAGTCGTCAGCGGCGAATTCTGATCCTTCGATCCTGATCAACCCGAGTCGTGCGAGCGACTTCTTTTTAGAGGCGTGATGACGGTATGGACGCACCAAAACTGCGAATCTCGCTCGGCGCGTGCTTGACTCTGGCAGTCAGCGTGTTGGGGACACTGCGAACCTGCGCGGCGACGGAACTCGAATTAATCCCGGTCGGGTCGCACGCGACCGGGTTGTTCGGGAAATCGGCTGCGGAGATCCCGGCCCACTGCCCGGCGACACAGCGGGTCTTCGTCGTCAACGCGGAATCGGGCCGAGTCGACGTGCTCAGCCTGTCCGCTCAGGGGCAACTCAAGCCGCTCGGTGAAATCGACGCGACGACCGAGTTGGCGGGTCGGATGAACGTGGTCAACAGTGTCGCCGTATCTCACGGAAGGCTGGCCGTCGCGGTGGAGGCGAACCCGGACACCGACCCGGGGGCCGTCGCCTTTTACGACACGGACTCGCTCCGGTTTTTGGGATCGGTCACCGCCGGAGCAATGCCCGATATGGTCGCATTTTCACCCGACGGCCGGTGGGTCCTGGTCGCGAATGAGGGTGAGCCCAACGTGGATTGCACCATCGACCCCGAGGGGACCGTGACGGTGATCGACTTGGCCGACGGGATCGACCAGGCGGTCGTACGGACCGTCGATTTTCGCGATTGGAACGCGGGCGGCTCACGAGCTCACGAGTTACCACAACTGACCGCGGCCGGTCTGCGGGTGTCAGGCCGCGTCACGCTCAGCTTGGAACCCTACAAGAGTCGTCCGGCGACGTTTGCGGAGGACGTCGAGCCGGAATGGATCGAAATCAGCCAAGACAACTCCACCGCGTTCGTCTGTCTCCAGGAAAACAACGCGATCGCAGAAATCGACATTCCCTCGGCCAAGGCAAAACGGCTGATCCCACTGGGGTTCAAAGACCATGGCCGAGCCGGGAATGAACTCGATGTCAGCGATCGGGACGGTGGCATCCGCATCAAATCGTGGCCGGGACTTTACGGCGTCTACCACCCCGACACGATTCGGCTTTATTCCACCAACGGGCGTTCCTACCTGGTGACCGCCAACGAAGGCGATTCCCGCGTTCGGCCCTACGCGGACGGTTTGATCGACGGTTTCTCGGAAGGCGCCGTCTACACCGACGAGGTGACACTGAACCATTGGCCGCTCGTCGGAAGCGTTTTCGAGAATTTGTCAGGCGACGGCGATTTGGGGCGTCTGCGGCTGGTTCGCGACTTGGTCGACGCCCATCTCGATGAGCAGGGACGCCCGACGAAGTTGTTCTCCTTCGGCGGCCGATCCTTTTCGATTTTTGATGTCGAAACGGGCGAACTCGTCTTTGACAGCGGCAGTGACTTCGAACGGATCACGGCCGAGCGTTTCCCTGATAACTTCAACGCCAGCAACGACTCGGTCGATTTTGACAACCGCAGTCGCAGCAAGGGGCCGGAACCGGAAGGGATCGCGATCGGCGTGGTGGACGGTCGGACCTACGCCTTCATCGGGCTCGAACGGATCGGCGGGATCATGGTTTATGAGATCACCGACCCGCGTCACGCCCGGTTCATTCGCTACGTCAACAACCGTAACTTTTCGGTCCCGCCTCAGCGGGCCGATGGTTCGGCGAATCCTGAGGCCCGTGACAGCGGGATCGAGGGACTGATCTTTATCCCCGAGAACCAGTCGCCGACCGGGAAGCCGCTGGTGGTGGTTGGAAACGAGACCAGCGGCACGACGACCGTTTGGGCGGTCACGGCGAACGGGGTGACTGAGCCATAGCCTGCCGTCCATCGGCCCCACAGGCGAGGGCCGGCGAGCCCGTCTCTCCCCCCCGCGACACGCCATGTCCCCAGCAATTCCCGGCGAACCGTGGAAACGCGGTTTTTGCGGGGTTTTTTGGACATCGTATTTGCTAGCATATCGCGACTGTGGCTGGGCGGCGATTCG
>RECD01000272.1 GCA_007694185.1 Planctomycetaceae bacterium | reverse complement strand
CCATCCGCCAACGATCACGAACTTCAGGTTCGCCGAAATTGCCAGTTCGATAAACTCTTTGAAGTCTTGGGGCAGAATCATAGACGGGCTTCATCAAGACGAGGAAATTGGCGAGCCTTTCGGCCGTCGTCAATTTAGCATTGTCTCGATGACTCTCCCGGTCGGCTTCCTCATGCGTCTGAAAAGTTCGAAAGGTCCGGTCCACGAGGCGGCTCCGTGCGGCAGAACTGTTGGCGTTCACAACGTGTTCAGGATCGTGCGGGAAATGAGTGTCCGGTACCTTTTGCGAGGAACTCGCCCTCCGGGTGCTTTGCACAAAAGGAACCGGACACTTTTTTCCGCTCCTTGCCTACTGGCGTGTCGTCGTCAACTCAGAAAGTTCACGAGATTTCGTCGTTTTGGTCGGGGTACGGCCCGAGAAAGCAGCGCTTCGGTCCGGCCTCCCGCTATCCTCCGGTCGGGCCGGTTCGACACGGCCTTCGGAGTCACTCCCCCTGCGTCAACAGCCTAATGAGAAACCGCTGTGCTTGGCAAGGCTTTTTGCCGTACCCACGCCATACGCCACTACCGCCCAGCCAGGCGTGACGCGCCATCGATGCCGGGGGCTGGCGATCCGAAAAGCCCCATCTTTCCACGAACGCGACCGCTTCCGCGAGGCCGGGCGGATGTCCCCGCGGACGATTAACCCGCGGCAGGCGTGCCTTTTCGTTGATCGCCATCCGGACCTCAAACGGATGCCTGCGGAGGCGGAAGGCGACTTCCCACGAACTCGGACAAGCCGCCAAGGCCTGCTGGAAGGACACGGGCAACGCGATCGGTCCAGTGACGGACGCGTTGAACGACTGGCTTCTCGGCTTCGCAACTCATAGCCGCCTGAGAACTTCGCGATTCCGCGGGAAGCGAAGGGACATCAGCAGGGGGAGAATTCGTCTGCTATGATGAGGTGCGTGACAAGGGTTGCTCGCAAAGCCTTTCGATCGCGCTCGCTGCGGCGTATCGCGGCGGCGTCGTGAGACCCCGCCCGCAAAGAATCCGTCCTCCCCCCCATTCGGCATCCCCGCCCCATGCCCTCCACTGTGCGAACAGCCGTCTGGCTACTGCTGCCATACGCGGCCGCCCTCACCGCTTCACCGTCGCTTGCGGAGGTGCCCGCAGACCAGACTGAAAGGGTCGCGGTCGCGACCGCCCTGCAAACAGATGTCGCGGACCAACGACTGACTCTGGCCGAGTTGAAGGCAACGGGGCTGGAGCGTTCGCGGTTCAAGGACGTTGCCATCGGGATCGATCATCCCAACAGCAGCATCACCGAAACCGAAGCCCATCAGGCGAACTTGGCTCGATTCGAATCGACGATCAAGCCGCTGCTAGAGCAACACTGCATCGACTGCCATGGGCCAGATACCACCGAAGGCAACATCCGCATCGACACACTTGACCCCGACCTGGTGACCGGTGCCGATGCCGATTGGTGGTCGGAAATTTTTTCCGTGGTGACCAAGGGGGAAATGCCGCCGCCCGACGACGGCACGATGAAAGACGACGATCGACAACAACTTATCGATTGGTTGTCCGCGGAACTGCTCAGCGCTTCGATGGCGCGTCGGCGGGCCGGGGGGCATTCGGCGTTCCGACGCATGACGCGGTACGAATACAACTACGCGTTGCAGGACCTGCTCGGCTTGTCGTGGGATTTTGCCAAGGATCTGCCGCCGGAAGCTCACTCCGAAGAAGGCTTCGAGAACAGCTCCGACCGGTTGCATTTGTCGGTGTCACAATTCGAGACTTATCACCGCATCGCTCGCAGCGCACTCGATCGTGCGACGGTCAAGGGCGACAGGCCGCCGACCCGGTATTGGGGGATCGCGATGAAGGATGCCGCCGAGCGCGAGTGGCCCAAGCAAGACCAGCAGATCAAGCAACGCAAGGAAGAACTGAAGGACGATCCGCAAAAACTCACCGCGGAACTCGAGAAACTTGAGAACAGCTTTCGTGTTCCGCCCCATGCAGCCCACTACAAAGAACTGTCCAGTGGCCGGACCGCAAAGGCCGAATGGCAGTACTATGGCGCGCGATACGCCTTTGCACCCCAGGATCAGCCCGTCGCGCTGCCCGACGACTACGACTGCGTCGCGATCCTGCCCAGTGGACTCGGCTCGCGCCTGATCGTCGAACTTGGCAATCAGTTGCCCGATGAAGGTACCATGCGGGTGACGGTGCGAGCAGCGCGACCGGACAGGAAAGACGATCACTTCCCCAGTCTGCAACTGCTGTTCGGATGGCAAGCCAGCAACGAAGGACGGGCGCTGCTACGTGTCAGCCCAGACGACACGCCCGTGACGCACGGCCCGGATCAGCCCCAACTGATCCAGTGGGACGTCGAGCTGGGCGAAATCTATCCCCGCAATTCGGTCAGAAAAACATCGCCGATGGGCGCCACGCCCAGCCCCTCGGAATACGTTCGCTTGGTCAACAGTTCGGCATCGCAATCCGAAATCCAAATCGATTTCATACAGGTCGCTGCTCCGGTTTTCGATCAATGGCCCCCGGAGTCGCATCGCAGAATCTTCGGTGAGCGTCCTCACGGTACCGACGAACCGTCTGAGGCTCGTGAAATCATCGCTGCTTTCATGACCCGGGCGTGGCGGCGCCCGATCAGCGACGACGAGATCGATCGCAAATTGGAACGGTTCGCTGTCATGCGTCCGCAGTGCGACAGCTTTGAAGAAGCCGTCGTCGAGGTCCTGGCGACCGTGCTCTCGTCGCCTCAATTTTTGTACGTCACCAGCGCGGCCGACGCAGAGCCCAGCAACGAATCGGCTGATCGGGCACCGCCGGATGAGCACGCACTGGCGAATCGATTGTCGTTATTTCTTTGGTGTAGCATCCCCGATCAGGAATTGTTGAAACTTGCCGGCAACGGACGACTCGCCGACCGCGATGTGCTGGCGTCGCAAGTTCAGCGGATGCTCGCCGATCCACGCGCCGAGCGTTTTGCTAAGCATTTTGTGCATCAGTGGCTCGACATGCAGTTGCTGGAGTTTCTCAACTTCAAGCAGCACATCCCCAACTTCGATCCGCTCTTGAAAGAAGCCATGCAACAGGAACCGGTCGCCTTGTTCAGCCAGATGCTGCGGGAAGACGCCAGCATTTTGGACTTGGTTCACGCTGATTACGCGATGGTCAACGAGCGCCTAGCCCGTCACTATGGGCTGTCCGGCGTTCACGGCAACCATTTCCGCCGCGTTTCGCTCAGCGAAGGGTTTCGCCGCGGCGGGTTGCTGACCCAAGCCGGCCTGCTGGCGATGAACTCCGATTGGCCCGATTCGCATCCGCTCAAGCGCGCCATCTGGTTGCTCGAGTCTGTCCTGGGTGACCCGCCTCCGCCGCCACCGCCTGCGGTACCCCAGATCGATTTGGCCGATCCGGAGATCGCGAAGATGACGCTGAAGGAACGCATCGAAGATCACCGCAATCACGCCGCGTGCATGTCTTGCCACAGCAAGATCGACCCTTGGGGGATCGCCTTTGAAAATTACGACGCGTTGGGACAGTGGCGTGACGAGATCGACGGCAAACCGATCGACGCGACCAGCGAACTCTTCAACCACCAGACGCTGGATGGCATGGAGGGCTTGAAGCGGTTGCTATTGCAGCACCGCCAAGACCAATTGGTTCGAGCGCTCGTGTCCAAGCTGGCGACGTACGCGCTTGGGCGGCCCCTGGCCTTTTCCGATCTAGCCGAGATCGAGGCGATTACCGCTCAAGTTCGTCGCGACGGTGATGGCTTGAAAACTGCCATCGAAGCGATCATCCAAAGCGAATTGTTTCGGTCGATGTAACCTCCGCTCACCCGTCGTCATCCGCAATCGTTAGCAATGAGCGTTAAAAAGTGTCCGGTACCTTTTGTGCAAAGCACCCGGAGGGCGAGTTCCTCGCAAAAGGTACCGGACACTTTTTTACCGCACGACCCTTGGTACCTTTCGAGGAAACACCCCCATGGCATGGAACATGAACACCATCGATCGTCGCCGATTCCTGCGCGGCAGCGGCGTGGCGCTCGCATTGCCGATCTTTGGATCTTTATCCAGCCCGATGGCTCGTGGTGCGGAGGCCAAGCCGAACCCGAGACGGCTGGGCTGTTTTTACTTTCCTGACGGGGTGCCGATGCCCTTGCCGGACGACCCCGCCTATCAGGATTGGGCTTGGTTTCCGCACGGCAGCGGCAGCGAGTTCACATTCACCAAGTGCATGCAGCCGCTGGAACCGCTCAAGAACGAATTGACGGTGCTGTCGGGTTTTTCCCACCCGCAGTCACGAAACGTCCATGGTCACAACAACGCGGATCAGTTTTTGACCGCCGCAGCCACCGGGGGCGGTGATCAAGATTACCAAAACACGATCTCATTGGACCAAGAATACGCCAAACAGGTTGGCGATCAAACACGCATCGCGTCCTTGGTGATGTCGACCGATGGGGGAACCGGTACCGCCCGCGGCGCGCACACGATTTCGTTCGATCGCCACGGGCGGCCAATCCCGTCCGAACACCGTCCCAAGCAGATTTTTGATGAGCTGTTCATCAAGGGCGACGCCGATTCGGCTCGCCGACTGGCACTGCGTCGCAGTTCGCTGGACGAACTGCTGGACGATGCGCAGCGGCTGCGACAATCGCTGTCGACCGTCGACCGCCGCAGCCTCGACGAGTACCTGGAATCCGTCCGGCAAGCGGAAATCAAGGTGGAAAAAGCGAAGCGTTGGCTGGGTGCCCCGTTGCCCAGCGTCGACGGCGATGCCTTGAACTTGGAACTGACCACCGACGAGCCGCGCGAGTACCTGCAGACGATGTTCGAACTGATTTACCTCGCGTTCAGGACCGATTCGACACGGGTAGCAACCTACCAGATTGGACGCGAAAATGGAGTCGGCCGCAGCGATCACCTGGCGCGCGCGGTCGGCTTCAACCTGGCCCACCAACTCTCGCACGAGACGAAACATCCCGACGGCTGGGAGAAATTTGGCATTTACTGCCGTTTCCTCAATGAGGAGTATGGGCGTTTCGTCAGCAAGTTGAAGGCGACGCCCGAACCCGGCGGCAGCGGCAGCATGCTGGACAACACCCTGCTGCTGTTCGGTTCGGCATCCAGCGCGTTCCATCTGTCACGCAATTATCCGTTGATTCTGGCAGGCGGAAAACAGATGGGGTTCCGGCACGGGCGATACCTCAATCACGCCGGCCTGAATTTCCAAGGCGGCCCCTGGTTGGGCAAACGTGAGCCGTGGCAAGACAAAGCCAATGGCGAAGACCTGCCGCTGTCCAACCTCTACGTGACCATCCTCCAGCGCCTGGGCGTGCAAACCGAATCTTTTGCCGATAGCACGGGAATCATCGAGTCCCTTTGATGCGGGCGACGCGAGCGAAGAAAGCGTATCGGTTTCGTTTCGCCCAGCCGGATTCACTACGTTCGCGGGCGGGCCGGCACAATCAGCGCCGTAGCCATTCCGGTCGGGACCTCCTGTCGCCGGCGCGTGACGAGGGTGAGCCTCCGGTCGTGAATCTGGCGAAGCACAAACTGGTTTGTCACACCGAGCTTGGGATCGTGCGGGAAAAAAGTGTCGGGAACCTGTTGCGAGGAACTCGCCCTTCGGGTGCTATGCACAAAAGGTTCCGGACACTTTTTTACCGCTCATTGCTTGGCGGGCACTTGAAGTCGTACCGGGCCGCGGCCTCACCGCGGACGAAAGGCCTGCCGAGCGGCGTACCGATCCGTCCATCGGCGGCACTCGGAGCGGGTGTTCTCCCCGTTTCGGTGTGGTGATATTTTTGCACCGCGCGACTTCAGACGGAACTCAATCATCTGCGTCGGCATGGTGAAGCGGGACGCTTGAGCTATGTGTCGTTTCGTCGGCAGGGACTGTCGATAGGGAGTGGTTCGATCGAGAGCAGCCTCCGTCGGGCAATCAACCTTCGGGTCAAGAGCGACGCGATGTTTTGGCGAGAGGCCAACGCCGAATCACTGATGCAGGTTCGGACGCCGGCATTGACCGAACGCCGGGAGGAACGGTTGGAAGAGTTGCGTCAGTAGCGGCGAAGCGACCGCCGCAGGGATTGGAGTGGGGAGCCCCACCCGATGATCGTCAAGATTAAAGACAATCCAACAACGGCCAACAACGGCGACTAACCCCGTAAAACACGGCGTTTTTAACGCGTCAATTCCGGATCGCACCCTTCGAAAGGGATTCGACAGCTCAATCACAGTGATTCCCGCATCAGAAAGATATGTCCCATTGCAACCAGTAGCGCTGCTCGGAATCGCCAGGGGCACCCTCCGGAACAAGAGTCAAATGACTGACCTGGAAATTTATCTTGTTATTATGCCCGCTGATAAAATAAGTCGCGACCCCACTGATTTCCTGTTGCTCGATGTTGCCGGTCGCTAGCTTAGGATCGACAAAAGCATATCTCCCGGAAAACTCCAGTTTTCTGGGAACAACCGGAAGTACATAATGAGGAAAATAGCCTGCTTGTATGAAGCCGCCCACCATCTCGGTATCCCTGAACGGATCACCTTGCGCGGCCAGCGTGTCGATGATCTCTTTCAGATGGAGCTCACTCAACAATGAGAAACCTTGCCATTTGAACCGAACCTCACCCATCATCTGATTGATCCTGTACTGACCGGGCAATCCGAGTGTGCCATACGGCGCCCAGGGCAACGGAAGACAGCTATCATCACTTGTCGCGTATGCCAGGCACCGGCTTCGGTTTGTGTTTGCCGCAAACGCAAAACTGAGCGCCGGATGTTCGTGAAACTCGATGTCGGATTGAGAGAATGGCATCTCTCCGCCCAGGGCATTCCACTGCCATCGCACGTTGTACATCAAATGGTCGTCGTCGTTACTTCGCTCGCCGACCCCCAGCCCAGTAAAGACACCAAGATAATAGGTGGCATCGACAGGCATCCCCGGGAACAGATTGCCATACAGCTGAATCCCCTGCTGACGGTCGACGGTAAAGATATCGTTAACGATTGAGCGATTCACAAACTGTTGCCTGCCAGACGAAGTCTTTCGCTCGTCATTAAAAACTACTTTTTGCCGACCAATGTCCACTGAAGCCCACTTGTATTTGGAAATCGAGATGTTGAAATCTCGCAAGATCGGGTCAACCCAGTCATACTGGAGGTAATATCCGAGCCACGGATAGTAGGCATGGCCCCTGAACCTCGTACGTGCCCGCCGAGCCATGAAGGAGTTTTCATTACGATCCAAGTCACTTAGCAGGCGAGGATCGCTGTCGAATGGCGTCGCGTAGCGCAACTGGAGGCGATTCTGTATCGCTAACGAAAAATTTCCGTCATCCGTTTCGAATTCGAAGCCATCGCCGCCATAACCAACTCTAGCGACCGATTCCGCCCGCTCAACGGACGCGGATAGGTTATCGAACTGCTCTTGCTGTTTTTCTAGTAGCGTTTTCAGAACTTCAAACTCATCAAGCTTGACTTCGGGTTGCGTGAGCATTTCGGATTCGGACGACTCATCAATCGAAGGGGCGATCACGACGATCGGATCCCACGAACTCCCGCTTTCAATGAACTCCCCAGTGTCGGGAGACTGCCCCGATGCCGCCCGGCCCCGGCCATCAAGACCGATCAGCAAATGAAAGCAAAGAATCCCGACGATTGATAATAATCGGGCACTTTGTTGATCAGTGGCGGCTGAGGATGTGGATCGTCTCACGCGCAAGAGTTCAATTTGTCCGATATTTTGCTTCGAGCCTTTCCGAAAACCGAGCCCCCCCCGGCTAGCGCCGTTGGCTCACGGTTATCGGATAGGGAGTGCGACGACTTTTTTCGTCGTAACGGCCCCGCAAGCGGCAGTCCGCACAACCGGTACAATCGGAATCGACACCCCGACATGTTAAAAATTAATGAATTTTTTCCGACGACGACCAGGACCGGAGACACTCACCCGCCCGAAAGGAACCCACTCCGAAAAAAGGACCTCTTTTCTCCGTTCGCAAGCTGTTTCAGGGAAAGGACTTAGCGATCCCTGGCCCCTTTCGGTTCCTGCTTTTCGGACGCAAACCGTTTCGAACCTGGCAACTTCGGGTTAACAGCGCGAGACGCTTTTCGTGCTAACCCGTCGGTCGAGTTTCTCGCCCCAAACAAAAACGACCCGCCAACTGACAGACGATGTGACCAGAGGTCGTCCCCAGGACCGCCCCCTCCCCTCCCGCTGGGGGGCGACGCTTCGCCGTTCACCGGCCGACGGACCAAGCGTTCGCTTGCTCCAGCGAGTTCGCTAGCCAATTCAAGGCACCGCGACGCGGCGTGTTCAGCGGCGTTTCTGGTCGCCACCCGTAACCCCACGGCCACAGTTCGCGTCCGCTTCCCTCACGCAGTCCAACCCGTAGCGAACCCAACTGACCCCCAGGTCATTACCCCAAAAACCCGCCAGAGACTCGGCGACGTAACGCGTTGTTCAGCAACGGTTTGCGGCGACTCCTTTCGAAGGCATTGCGTTGCAGAGACCCCGCCCGCCACCACCAATTTCCGGTCGGCCAGGTCCCATTTGGACCCAAAATCTCACCAGTCTCGGAGTCTCACTCGCTCCGGGTTATGGGCCGTATGGACCGCTATAGTCTCAAAAAAAGGGGGTTGCGACCGCTAGGTTCGAGATGTGGATTTCGAACAAAAATGACTGCCGGTTAATGAGGCTCGAACCCCAATGCAATGCCGAGCCATCTTTTGGACAGGACAAACGCAATTGTCGTCGCCTCGGGGAACATGTCTCTCTGATTGGGAGAGATCGGCTTCCCGCCGAAATTCGCGATGACATCCTGCCATCCCCGCAGTCAGTTCGCGACCGGCCAAGACGCAGGCGGACGTCAAGCGGCGTCGTGGTTCCGACAGCTTACAAGTGCGATCTGATGGAACATCATTTGGCCTTAGGTGTCAATTAGTCTTGCGGTCATCTGCCGCTTTTATAAGCCCCCCATCCTTGATCGACCAAATCTCATGAACGTCCCCATCGTCGCTGTCGATCACGACCATTCCTTCTGCTTCCGGGAATGACTTTGCGATATTTGAGATGTCAGATAGAACGAGGTCGCGCCCGTTTTCACGAACTGATCCGCCGTAAAAAACATGTTTAACCCAGTTCATCTCAGCTTCGCGAAAACACCATCCTCGACGGTAAAGTTCTGCACGTTCATCATCTACATCGGCGTCATTTGAAGTACCGAAGGCCTGAACCATCGTCTTGATGCCAGCCTGCTCCGCTTCATCGCAGTCAATGTAGCATCGAATTGTGAAATACCTTGACATTGAACAAATCCCCCAGCCCTGGTCTAACGATCCCACCGCGACTCTCGATGAAGGTCCTAACCGGTCGCGACCGTCCCCCAGATTTCACGCCGTTTGAGTGTGGCGACATTTTTGCATGACGCGCGGTTAATCAGCAGCTACCGCTCGACCTCATGCTCGCGGCTCGTGCCGAAGATTGCGACGCACTTCGTGTGCGTCGTCCTCGTAATGATCCACTTGCGCGGTCATCCAGCACGGCGGGCTTCCGGCCCAAACAAGCGATGGCTTCCTGCCATCGCACCGGTCGTTTCGCCACCTGCCAACAAAAAAGGCTAGAAAAACCTCGCCGCCTTCGACGGTTCGTCGACGATGACGACAACTGGGCCATCGAATTCGATACCATCAGCCGACATCACTCGAAAGCTAACGTTCAGTTCATTCGGAAAACGATCCGGTTTCTTGACTCCGATACATTCGTATACAAATCCGCTTCTCTGCTCCGAGAGAAACTGTTCCGCAATCCGTTTCGCGATTTCATCGTTCACCTGAAACATCCAATACGTTCGATGCAACTGATGGAATGTTGTTGCTGGTCAAAGTTCAGCGAATTCCATCGTCTTGGCGAGTTCTCCAGCAGGTCGAAAACATGCTGCTCGGGAGCGTTGAAATCCAGCGTCCTCGGCAACTTGCTGTAGGCCTCCCGTCCAATTTTCTGGCTATGCCGGAAGTGACTCAACTCGTGCCATACTTTGTATTGCGCAGGGTTGCTACGAAGTACCATTGAAGTGCCATCACGACTAAACGGCCCTGCCGCTCCATCTGGCACGAATTCATCACCGACTTTGAGAGTGACGCCGCGACGACCGAGATACCGCTCGAGTCGTCCAAGTTTAGCGGAGTCATAGAGTGTGCTAGGCACGCGACCTGACATATCAACGAAGTCCGCTGCACCCTTTGGTGTCACCACCCCGTCTGGAATCACTTTACCAAATTTCTTCACCAGTTGTGCAATGCGGG
>RECD01000271.1 GCA_007694185.1 Planctomycetaceae bacterium | reverse complement strand
GCCTTTTTTCAACAGACCTACTGCTCCCTTGGTCGATCCGAATGAACCGGCGGAATGTCTCCTCCCAAGGACATTTCGGCGCTATTTCGTTTCCTCCCTTTGGGCCGCGAGGCACCGCCCGTGACGGGCGGGTTTTTAGCATGCGCAACTCTGTCACTCTGGCTATGCTCACCGCTGCGGTCGGGGTCCCTTACACGGCCACCGAAACGGAATTGGGGCGGTCAGCTCTGCAAACGTTCCAATCCCAAACGGCAGAACGCGTGTCCGGCGCCAAGTCGGTCGTGGACGCGGCCAACGCGCACCGCGAGGTCGAGCTGATCCTGGAACAAGGCGTCCAAAAATATCGTTATCCTGATCCGCCTCAAGTGCTCGCCGGTCAGATGACCGTCCCCTACGTCAGCGGCTCGACCATGCCCGGCGGGATCCTGCCCAAAGCCGGCGGCGCGGCTGCCTCGGTGGCGGAAGGCCAATCGACGGGCGCTCCCGGCGGTCAACCCGCCCCGGCAGGCATGCCGGGTCAACGAGCGAGCTATGGGGTCGCCAGCGCGGCCAGTCCCTCGGCGCCTGGCGGATTGGCGGCCAACGTACCGAACCCCGTCGCCACGCCGGGCGGACCAAGCAGCGGACTCAGCGGCGGGTTGTACGGTGGGCTCGCCGCGGGGCAACCGCCCGGAACGAATCTCGGCTGGACCGGCCCTTCCTTGGTCGGCGGACCGATCCACGACCTGCGCGAGGTGCTCCGTTTCGACGTCACGCCCGATTGGGTGACGTCTCGATTCTCACGCGTCTCGACCGTCTTGGCCGAAACCCAATTGGAGGGCTTGCGGGTCCCGCTGGTGACCGGCATCGGGACGGCCGACTTGGCCGGCACGTTGACCTATTACTTCGATTACAACGCGAAGCTGCAACGGATCATGATGCACGCCCTGACCGGCGACGTCGGCCGCTTGATGGAGACGATGCGAATCCACTACGGCTTGGAACCGGAGTCGACGCTCGATGCCGGCGTTTACACCCGGCGCTGGAACAATGTGCCGGTCCATTTTTTGCGGGTCACGCGGGCGCCGGTCGTTTACGCGGACGCGCTGCACCACAAGTTCACGGTCTTCATCGAACTGAATCAGCCTGATCTGCGGTTCGGGATCAGCGAAGAGGCGAACAAGATCATCGACACCGACCGCAAGACCGGACGCTGGTAGGAGCGAGCCGACGGCGGTTCCGGCAGCGGCTCCGACGAAGGATGACGAGTGCAAGCCGACCGCAGGTGACAAGCACCAACCGGCGTGCGGGTCATTCGGTTTCTCCGGCCGCTGCTTCGCCGACCAGTTCCGCGAACTCGGTTTCGCTCAGTACCCGCACGCCGAGTTGCTGAGCTTTGGTCAGTTTGCTGCCGGCATTTTCGCCGGCGATGACGAAGTCGGTCTTCTTGGAAACGCTGTCGGTCGCTCGCCCGCCCAGCCGTTCGATCCACCGCTTCATCTCGTCACGGGTGTGGCCGGCGAGCGTCCCGGTGATGACCAGCGTCTTGCCGGCCAAGATCGCGGAGTCGCCCGCATCCCCCGCGTCGGCCTCGGCCTGCGGTTCCTCCAGCACCACGCCGACCCGAGCCAATTCGTTGACGATGCGATTGCCCGCGTCCGAATTCAAAAAGGCGTGAACGCTGCCGGCGATCGCCTCGCCGACCTCATGGATCGCCGCCAGCTCCTCGGCCGGAGCTTGCCGCAACGACGCGATCGTCGGGTACTGCGCCGTGAGCAGTTTCGCGACCCGCGGTCCGACGTGGCGGATCGAGATCGACGCGAGCAATCGGGCGAGCCCCCGCGTGCGGCTGGCTTCGATCCCCGCAACCAATTTTTTTGCGTTGCGTTGACCGACTTGTACTTGCATCCGCTTGCCGCCGGCCGTCGTTCGCGGGTTCAGCCAGACGAGGTCCGCGAGCTGGTCTTCGGTCAACCGATACAGATCGGCGTAATCGGAAACCAGCCCGCGCGTGATCAGCAGGTCGACCATCTCTTCTCCCAGCCCGTCGATGTCCATCCCGGCGCGGCTGCCGAAGTAGATCAGCCGTTGGCGAAGTTTCGCGGGGCATTGCGGGTTGGGGCAGCGGATGTAGACGCCCCCCTCGTCACGCACGAGCGCCGCGTCGCAGACCGGACAGGCAACGGGAAAGACGAACCGCGGCAGCTCGGTTGTGCGAAGATGCTTTTCCACCCGCACGACTTTGGGGATGATCTTGCCGGCCTTTTCCACGACGACGCGGTCGCCGACCCGAACGTCGAGCCGCTCGATCTCGTCGGCGTTGTGCAGCGACGCGCGGCTGACCGTCGTCTCCGCGATGTTCACCGGCGTCAGGTGCGCTACCGGCGTGATCGTCCCGGTTTTGCCGACCTGCACCTCGATCCGCTCGACCGTCGACAACGCCTCGTAACGTTCGAATTTGTAAGCCACCACCCAGCGAGGACTTTTGCTGCGGATGCCCAATTCCTCACGTTGGGCCAACGAGTCGACTTTGAACACGATCCCGTCGACATCAAACGGCAGCTCGGGCATCGATTCTTCCACCGCCGCCACCGCTGCCATCGCCGCGTCGGCATCGGCGAGCACCCGGACGTCGGGCGTCGTGGGAATCCCGTAACGGGTCAGTTCGCTCAAGAAGTCGACGTGGGTCTGGACTCGCAGTCCATCGGTGCGGCCGACGCCGTGGGCGAAGAATCGCAGGTTTCGTGTCGCGGCGATCTTGGGATCGAGCAGCCGGATGGTGCCGGCCGTCACGTTGCGAGTGTTTTTGAACGGTTCTTGTCCCGCCGCGACCTGGCGGACATTCAGGTCAGCCAAGTCGACTTCGGTCATGTAGACCTCGCCGCGGACTTCCAACAAGGCCGGCACGTCGTCACCACGGAGACGCAGCGGTAGGTCGCGAATCGTCCGGATGTTGTGGGTGATGTCGTCACCGATCTCGCCGTTTCCGCGCGTCACCGCCTGATGTAGCAATCCGTCGACGTACAGGACCGACGCGGCGACGCCATCGATTTTGTATTCCATCACCCAGCGGATCGCTTGGCCGGGAAGCAGCTTTTCGGTGCGGCGAAAGTAGGCAGCCAATTCCTCGCGGCTGTAGGTGTTGTCGATCGACAGCATCGGGACGACGTGGGCGACCGACTGCAAGTGATCGACAGGCGAATCGCCGACCCGCCGCGTGGGGCTGTCGGGAGTGACCAGTTCCGGGTGCTGGTGTTCGAGGTCCTGCAACCGCCGGAGCAGCCGATCGTACTCAAGGTCGCTGATCTGCGGCGCCGCGTCGACGTAATACAACCGATCGTGACGAGCGATTTCGTCTCGCAAATTCGCGATTTCGGATTCGATCGACGGGGCCATGCGTGACGCTCGCGACGGGTGGTTGGCGAATGGGACGGTAGGAAACGTGCCAAATCATACCCGGAACGATACTGGAAGTCGTTCGTTGGTCGTTGGTCGTTGGTCGTTGGTCGTTGGTCGTTGGTCGTTGGTCGGTCCCCCCGTTCATGCCGGACCGCCCAATCGGATACGATGACCTGAGCGGACGACCGATCGCTGCCCACGGGCATCGCGACGGCGTCGGCACCAGCCGTTCGGACCGCTCGCTGCCCGAATGGCTCATTCCCTCCCCTCGGTCAGGTAACCGAAAAGGAAGATCGATGAATCCGGATCGACAGATTGAATCATGCCGGGTCGACGACTCGAGCACCCCATCACAACGCCCCATCGCAGTTGCCAAACGGATGTTCGTCGCGTTTTCAGCCGCTTGGCTGCTATCGGTGACCACCGCATCGGCGCAAAGTCCCGCCGCATCACCCGCCCCCTTACCGACCGAACCCGTCACCGAAGTGACCGCTTCGGCGGGCGAATCGCCAACTGACGCCACCACACCAGAAATCATGAAGCTCAACGACATCGAGGGGATCTCCGAATACCTGCTGCCCAACGGGACCAAGGTGTTGTTGTTCCCAGACGACAGCAAGGATGTCGTGACGGTGAACATGACCGTGTTCGTCGGCTCGCGGCACGAAGGTTACGGCGAAGCCGGGATGGCTCACCTGTTGGAACACATGCTGTTCAAGGGAACGCCGGGCCATCCGAATATCCCTCAGGCGTTGACCGAACGGGGCGCCCGTTTCAACGGCACGACCTGGATGGACCGCACGAATTATTACGAGACGTTGCCGGCGACCGAGGAAAACCTCGAATTCGCGATCCGCTTGGAAGCCGACCGCTTGGTCAACAGCACGATCCTTGCCGAAGACCTGGCGAGCGAAATGACGGTGGTGCGAAACGAGTTCGAGCGGGGTGAGAACTCGCCGGTGCAAATCTTGATGCAGCGGATGCAGGCGGCCGCCTACGAGTGGCACAACTACGGCAAGAGCACCATCGGTAATCGCAGCGACATCGAGCGGGTGCCGATCACGTCGCTCCGCCGCTTCTATCGCAAGCACTACCGCCCCGACAACGTGATGGTGATCGTCGCCGGCAAATTCGATCCCGAGGTCGCCCTGGGAATGATCCGGGAATATTTCGGATCGTTGCCACAGCCCAAAGAACCGCTCGAAGCACCCTACACCGTCGAACCGCCCAAAGACGGCGAGCGGACCGTGGTGCTCCGCCGCGTCGGCGACGTCCAATACGTCGGTGCCGCTTACCACGTGCCGGCCAGCAGCCATCCCGATTTCGCCGCCGTCCGAGCGTTGACTTACGTCCTCTCCGATGAGCCGGGTGGCCGCCTCTATAAAACGATGGTCGAGAAGCAATTGGCGAGCAACGTCTACGCGCTCGCTTCCGCCTTCCACGATCCCGGCATCCTGATGGCGCTGGTCGAAGTCCCCCAAAGCCAATCGATCGAACGGGCTCGCGCGACGCTGATCGAAACGCTTGAGGAATCGTTCGCGACCGAACCGGTGACCGAGCAGGAAACCCAACGGGCGAAACAGCAAATCCTCAAGCGGCGAGAAATCGACGCCGCCGATTCGAGCCAGATCGCGGTGTCTTTGAGCGATTGGGCGGCCCAGGGTGATTGGCGGCTCTACTTCCTGTTTCGCGACGCGATCGAGGAATTGACGGCGGAACAGGTCCAAGCGGTCGCACAAAAATACCTCGTTCGAAACAACCGCACGGTCGGCCTGTTCATCCCGACGGCGCAACCCGAACGGGTAAAAATCCCCGAATCGCTCGACCTGGCCGCCCGGCTCGACGGCTACGTCGGTCGCGAGGTGATGTCCGCGGGCGAAGCCTTCGACGTCTCGCCGTTGGCGATCGAGGAACGTATCGAACGCGGCGAGCTGAAGCCCGGGTTCTCCTACGCGCTGCTTCCCAAAAAGACCCGCGGCGGCTCCGTGAACCTGTCGATGACGTTGCGGTTCGGTGACGAAACTTCTCTGCAAGGTCGCTACGCCGCCGCCGAACTCGTTGGCATGATGATGCAACGAGGCACCGAAACGATGACCTTCCAGGAAGTCGAAGACGAACTGACCCGGCTTCGCGCCGACCTGTCGATCAGCAGCACTTCCGGCTTGGTCCAGATCCGCCTGAACACCCGCCGCGAATACCTCGAGGACGTCATCGGGTTGGTTCGCGAAATGCTCCGCACGCCGCGGTTTGAAGCCGCCGAACTGGAGGTCATCCGTCGTCAGGTGTTGACCAGCATCGAAGCGTCGCTGAAAGAACCGCAAGCACTCGCGCCGCAGTCGGTCCGGCGACTGCTCAATCCCTACCCGCCGGAAGACGTTCGCTACGTCCCGACGATGGAAGAGGAAATGGAACTGTATGGCAGCGTGACGATCGAACAGATCCGCGAATTCTACCGTGAATTCCTCAGCGGCGACGTCGGCGAATTGTCCGTGGTGGGTGATTTCGACCCCGTCGCGGTCAAGGAAGAGGTCAGCCAAATCCTCGCCGATTGGAAGGCCGAGCGTCCCTACGCTCGGATCACCCGACCCGCCCAACCCGGCATCGCCGGCACCGTCGAGCGGATCGAGACGCCTGACAAGTCGAACGCGATGCTGTACAGCGGCTTGCAACACGAGTTGGATGACGAAACGCCCGAATTCGCGGCGCTCGAAATCGGCAATTTCATCCTCGGCGGCGGGACGCTCAGCAGCCGCTTGGCCGATCGTGTCCGTCAACAGGAAGGGTTGTCTTACGGCATCCGCAGCGGCGTCACCTCACGCCACCGCGATGCCCGCACCGACTTCACCCTCTACGCGATCACCAACCCGCAGAACGTCGATCGGCTGCTGCAGGTCATCCGCGAAGAGATCGATTTGCTGCGGGAAAAAGGTGTCACCCCCGAGGAATTGGCTCGGGCCAAGGACGCGTTCCTACAAGCCGAACGGGTGCGACGGTCGGACGACGGCAGTCTGGCGGCACTGCTGCTCGGTTCGATCTACAATGAACGGACGATGCAGTTCACGGCGGACCACGAACGCCGGGTATCCGAGTTGACGATCGAACAAGTCAACCAGGCGATCCGCGATTTCATCGACCCCGAGCGGCTAGTGATGGCCGTCGCCGGCGATTTCGCCGCGGCCCCGTGACGATAAGCACGCCGCATCCGATTCTCCTGAGGAACCAGCAGGCCAAACGATGGTAAGCCGCCGAAATGTCCTGCTGTCCGGTTTCGCCGGCGTCGCCTTAGCCGACTTGCTCGGCCGTGACGCCGCCTTGGCCGGCATGCCCGGCAAATTATCGTCGCCGCATCACCCACCGCGAGCGAAGCGGGTCGTGCAGTTGTTCATGGCCGGCGCCGCCAGCCATGTCGACATGTTCGACCACAAACCGCTGCTGGACCAGCGAAATGGCGAACCTTGGGACCCGGGCGAAAAGGTCGAACTGTTCCAAAGCAGCCCCGGTGCGTGCTTCGCCAGTCCCTGGAAATTCCAGCCCTACGGGGAATCGGGTAAACGGCTCAGCGACATCGTCGCGCCGCTTGGCGAGGTCGTCGATGAGATCGCTTTCGTGCATGACGTCGTCGGCAAGACGGGCGTACACAGTCAAGGAACGTTGCTGCAGACGACCGGCTTCCAGTTGCCCGGTTTTCCCAGCGCGGGGTCTTGGGTCAGCTACGCACTGGGCGCAGAAACCGACAACCTCCCTTCGTTCGTCGTCTTGCCGGATCATCGTGGCCTCGCATCCAACGGCGCGAAGAATTGGGCGAACGCGTTCCTGCCCGCCGATCATCAAGGGACCGTGATCCGGCCGAGCAGCCCCGAACCGATCGCCGACCTGCATCCGCCAAAGAGCGATTTCATTTCACCCGCCAGCGATCGAGCGGGGCTGGACGCACTGGCCGCCTTGAATCGCCTGCACGCGGCCCAGCGGCCGGATGACGATCGCTTGACGGCTCGCATCCGCAGCTACGAACTCGCCGCGGCGATGCAGTTGAGCGCGACCGACGCGCTCGAAATCAGCCAAGAACCGCAGTACATCCAAGACCTGTACGGCCTCGCCCCCGAAGGCCCGGGCGTCGACGATTCGACGATCAACGCCAAAGCCGAAAGCGAATTCTTCGGCCGCAAATGCCTGGTCGCACGGCGATTGCTCGAACGCGGCGTCCGGTTCGTCCAGATCTGGAGCGGTAACGACAACGGATTTCCACGCCGAAATTGGGACAGCCACGAGGACGTGCCACGCGATCACGAGCCGCTCGCCCTCGGCATGGCCCGTGGCGCCGCCGCCTTGATCCAAGACCTGCGGCAACGCGGGATGCTGGAGGACACCCTAATCCTGTGGACGACCGAGTTCGGCAGGATGCCGTGCAGCCAAGGGAACCTCGGCCGAGATCATAACCCGTTCGTCTTCACCAACTGGCTGTGCGGCGGTGGCGTGCGTGGCGGGACCTACGGCGAGAGCGACGAGTGGGGATTCAAGCCGCTCGATCGCGACAACCACACGACGGTCTACGACATCCACGCGACGCTGCTCCATCTGCTTGGCGTCGAACACACGCGGTTGACCGTCCGCCACAACAGCATCGACCGCAGGCTGACCGACGTCCATGGCCACGTCCTGCACGACCTGATCCGAAGCTGAACCGAAAAGGATCGGTCACGCCCCGTCGCCAGCCTGTTTCGCAATGACATTGCCGCATCATGCCCGAAGCGCTCCGGCGACTGACCCTCGATGACCTGCGACCGCAATCGGGCGACGCCGTGGCCGGGCCGCTCGCCCTGTCAGCCCTCGCCGGGTGGAACCAGACCGCCGCCGATTGGCGACGTCTACTCCTCGATTCGCCGGACGGCTGCTTCGGGATCGCCTGCGACGGCAACATCGTCGGCACGGTGACCACCACCCGTTACGGACAGCAACTCGGTTGGATCGGCATGATGCTCGTCCATCCCGACTATCGCCGCCGCGGCCTGGCGACGCGGCTGATGCAAGCCGCCATCGATCACCTCCGCGACCAAGATGTCGCGACGATCCGTTTGGACGCGACCCCGCAAGGTCGACCGCTCTACGAACGCCTCGGATTTCGCCTCGATCATTCTTGGACACGAACGTCCAGTGAACCGGCCGTAGCGCTGCCGGGCGATGGGAGGTCGGACGAACGGACGGCTCTGCAAGAAATGGAAGTGGATCGCACGGAACGAAACCCGGACGACCAACCCGCCTTGAGCGAATCGCTCCTGGCCGCCGATCGGCTCGCGCTGGGCGCGGACCGGTCAGCGATGTTGCGGCGATTAGCGGCCGATTCGAAGCTCGCCTGCCATTCGAACGGCTACGCGATGCTCCGTCCCGGACGCACCGCCTGGTACCTCGGTCCGGTGATGGCAACCGATACCGAGGTCGCGATCAGCCTGATTCGTCGGTTGCTTGCAAGCCAACCTGGTCCGTTCTTGTGGGACGTTCCCGGCGACAACCCGTCGGCGGCAAACATGGCTCAAACTCTCGGTTTTTCCCCGATCCGGACGCTTTACCGGATGAGCTTGGACGACACCCCGCCACGGGTATTCGCGGCCAATCAGCCGGATCGTCTGTTCGCGATCGCCGACCCGGCGTTGGGTTGAACCACGGCCGATCAAAACCGATTTTTTGCTGCCCTGTTCGTCTTGCCGCCAAGCGGCCGGATCAGCATGATGAGCGACCGCAGCTACTGTCGCCAGACGGTGGCCGTACCCAACGGATTGAAAAAAACAGACAGTTATTTTCCGTACGATGCTCATATGTTCGCCGCCTCTTCAGCCGACGCTCGCTCACCTGCTCCCCCTGAAGGAACCGCCCACCTTTCGCACAACACCTTTCCCGCGTCGCTCAAACGCGATCCCACTCAGCGAAGTTTCGCGTCCGAGCGGTTCCCCAAGTAACCCTGCTCGATCAAGTCGTCCCGAGTGATCGGCTCGCCCCCCGCGATCGTCGTCATCGCCCTGAGCGCCTCCGGCGGGATTTGGTGGCTGACGCGATAGCCCGAAATGCTGTCGGCAAAGACCACGATCGGGTGACGCCAATGAACCGCCGAAATCCCCGGCCGGTCAGGATCGCCGGTGTGACCCATCGGCACGATGTCGTCGATCACCTCGATGTCCCGCGGGGCCAGCCACGGAATGGTCGAATCGGCCGTTTCGGTCGCCAGCATCGTGTTCTGAGTTCCGTCCGTGATGTCGCTCAACCGAGTCGGCTCGGCTCCTGGAAAGGCGGTACCCGGACCAGTGATCAAAACCACATTCGTGTAGGTCGTCGAAGGCGGTTCACTGCGTGACCAAAAGCTCGGTGGCATCCGGTCAGCCAACTTCGAGTTGTTCGGCCCGTCCCACGGCTCGGAAAAATCGTACAAATCGTAAAGCGATTGTTGTTCGACGAACGGCAGGATCAGAACCCGCCAACTGTGAATCGGTTTGCCGGTTTCGTCCGCCAAGTACGCCGGAGGAAACTGCCCATGGACGTAATGGTAGTTGTGCAAGGCGAGCAAAAGCTGGTTCAACGGCCCCTGGGATGACATCGCCATCGCCGCTCGGCGAGCCTCGCGAATCAGAAACCCCAGTCCCACCACACCGCCCGCGGCCAACACCGACATCAAAATGACCGTCAACCAACAGCCACGCCGGGAAACCGATTCGCCCGGAGTTGGCGGTGGCCGATCCGCGATTTGCGGGGTGTTTTGAAGTGCCGTTTCCCCGCCTGGTTCTGTCGCAACGCCCGACTGCCGGCCGATCATCGCCATCCCCTTGCGTCGGTGGAAGAGCCAAAAGTTTCACGAGGAAACGCAACCGATTTCCTCGCTATGGATCGTGCGGCAAAAAAGTGTCCGGAACCTTTTGCGAGGAACTCGCCCTTCGGGTGCTTTGCACAAAAGGTTCCGGACACTTTTTTACCACTCACTGCTAATCGCAATAGAAATTGG